>CAZJYY010000015.1:0-45764 GCA_964550315.1 uncultured Oscillospiraceae bacterium
CCAAGGAGATATCCCAGGTTATTACGGGACTTATACTTCTTTTCTCTGCCTGCGGGGCGTACATCCGTTATCGGGTCAACGTGTCCAAGGACGAGCTTTTAGATCAAAAGCGCCGCATACTGCATGGTGATGATCAGGAGGGAGGAGAGCGAACATGAACACTATAATCATTGAGGGCCTTGCTTTTGCCCTTCCTCTTTTCATAATTGCAATCGGCGGAATTTACAGTGAACGCAGCGGCATAACAAACCTTGCGCTGGAGGGGTTTCAAGGTTTCGGCGCCTTCGTGGGCGCGGCCACGGTTATTGCAATGACCGGAGGAAACCTTTCTGGGATAGAACTGCCAATGTTCTTTGTGGCGCTGGTTTTTGCCATGATAGGCGGCGCAATTTTCGCTATGCTCCACGCTCTTTTGTGCATTCCATTCAAGGCAAATCAGGTTATTTCAGGTGTCGTAATAAATATTTTGGCAACGGCGCTGACAACCTTCTTCACAAAACAGCTTAACGTGCTTTTCCTCGGAAAGGCAACAAACAAGTTTGTTTTGGGCGTGTGTCAGAAGTTTACCGTGCCGGGAATTTCAAAAATTCCGGTTTTAGGCGCATTTTTTACGGACGTTTACCTTTTTGAGCCAATCATTATCCTTGTGGCACTATTTATGTCCTATCTTCTTTACAAGAGCCGCTTCGGAATGCGCCTGCGTGCCTGCGGAGACAACCCACATGCTGTGGATGCAGCGGGGGTTAATGTGTCCCGTGTGCGCTTTGCTGCAGTTTTGATTTCCGGCGCAATGTCCGGCCTGGGCGGAATTTGCTTCGCTTACTCCATTTCTGCAAGCTTTTCACCCAGCATATACGCCGGCTACGGCTTCCTTTCCATAGCGGCGCTGATTTTCGGAAACTGGAAAATCGGGCCTACACTGGGCGCCTGCATCCTTTTCGGGTTTGCCCGCAGCGGGGGCTATAAGCTTGCCCAGACCCTTGGGCTGTCCAGTGCATTTTCGGACATTATTATGATACTGCCCTATGTGCTGACGCTGCTCCTTCTTATGTTCTTCTCCAAATCCAACAGAGCACCTCGTGCCTTGGGGGAAATTTACGACAAGGGCAAAAGATAATTAAAGATGGAATAAATCGCCCCGAGACATTCGTCTCGGGGCGATTTTCGGCGCAGTTACGCCAAAATCCTGTTAATTTTGTCTAAAATGGTAATGTAACCTATTGAAAATGGCGGTTGGGGACAATATAATATATCTGTGAAAGGCTTTGCCTTTCAGCGGTTCGGAGGTAACTATATGATAAAAAACTTGAAAATAAACCGTAAAGGCTTTACCCTTGTGGAGCTTATAGTCGTTATTGCAATTCTCGGGGTGCTTATGGCGGTGCTGGTCCCCCAATACATCCGGTATGTGGAAAAATCGCGAGAGGGTATTTGCGGCGCCAATACGTATAACATCGTTTACGATTACTCGGTGGACGCAATGCTTAATGAAAACGGTAATTATAAAGACATTATGACTCAGTGCCTTGAAAGAAACGGTCTTACGGTCGAAGAAATAAAGGATATTGATTACACGGAGGGCGTAGAGACTATTTCGGAAATAAGCATTAGCTGCAAGGGTCTTTGCCCATCCAAGGGAACAACCATGCTTAACATAGACAAGCAAACGGGGGCGTTCCTTTTTAGCAGTTGCAGCGAGCACGGTGACAGTGAGGATACCTTGACGGAGATCAGCTCCGGGCAGAATTATGATAAGCTTGGAGACGCATACAAAAGCGCGCTAAGTGATTTACTTAAGTATTGGGGCAATACCAAAAAGGATGTATTAAACATCGACAGTGGCGGCACATACAATCAAGAGGGGAACAGCGCCAAAAATCTTGTTAACGCAGCCCTTGAAGAGCTTGGTTATAAAATAGGCGACAATACCCTGTGGAGAATTGCAGTTAAGGGCGATAAGGACGGCAATGTTACGGGTAAGGAATTTTGCCTTTACATTGCAGACCTTAGCGATGAACAGAAAAAATTCCTCTACAATGAGGACGGCACACCAACCGGAAACTCGCTGAATAATGTTTCCGGTACTCAAGTGTACTACACTATCGATGATAATGGAAATTTAAGCTCCGTGAATAAGGTGGCAAATATAAACATGGGTGTCCATTCCACAAGCGGCTCCGATAAAACGGTGGCAATTACCAACCGTCCCTCGGAATATCCAAAATTTTAGTAGGGAGCACACGCACAATCGGCGGAGTCTCCGAGGTATGAGAACGTTCACCCTTGCCAGACTAAAAAGTATAATGCATTACAGCCAAAGCGAAAGCTTTGGCTGTAATGCATTATTGCCGAAAACACTTGGAATTATTGTACTCGTTCAACAAGCTTTTGGGAAATAGCAAATAAGTGTTTATTTCTTCGGAGAAAAGTAGTAAGCTGAGAATAAGAACTAGAATTATTACAAACTAATAATCGGTATGTCAAAAAGCGCAGCTTCTTGATATTAGGCAGCAAGCAGACGACAGGAAGCTTTTATATTGTAAAGGACGCATGGTATTAACGATGAATAGTAAGCGTTTAAAAAAAGCAAATTACGCCGCCGCTGTTGGGGTACTTGCCCTTGTGCTTGCAACGGTTTTTGCAGGCTGCACCGCAAGGAGGGTGGACGACAGCGGCCTTGGCATGGAGGTGCCCGAAAAGGAATTATTTCTCAATGCGGAATCCGCAGACACCTGCGAGGATTTTGATATTACCCTTTTGTATGATGACACAGCGCCCCCTGAATTTGTGGAGGGACTGGGGGATTTTCAAAAAATTCGCTGGTACCTTTATATTCTGCCCAAGGAGGGGGTTGAGGCAACAGACTTTTACTGCACCCTGTTTTTAAATGAATGGATAGTGAACCAAAGCTCATCCCGAACGCTGAAATACATAGGAATGCCCAAGGGGTTTGTAGGGGATATCCCGTCGGAGAGTAAAGGCATAAATGCACTATCGGAGAAGTTTATTCCGGTGAAGGTAAAAGAGGATTATCGATACGATGCGGCGGCACGAGAGCCGGCAGCCATTATGGTGGCCTACAATGGGCAGGAGCGATTTTATTTTGTAACACCGGAGCTTGGGAAAATAGATGAAAAAATCCTCACCGGGGAAATAAGGCCCACAGCCAGACCCTAGCCGACCCCACCCTCAAGGAAAAGGAGCGCCGGTTATCTTAAAAAAACGAAACAAAATAGCGCTCGGACTTCAAGTCCGAGCGCTATTTTTGCAGTGTATATCAGTCCTCTTTTTCGCTGCCGACACAAAGCTCAAATTCCTTCTTCATGTCACCGCAGTGAGGGCAATGCCAGGTTTCGGGAAGCTCCTCCCAAGTTGTTCCGGGCGTTATGCCGGGTGCAGGACCGCCCCAGTATTCATCGTAGATGTACTGGCAGGTCATGCAAATATACTTTGCCATCTTTTCTCTTTATCCTTTCGCTCACGCACCATACCAAAGGCCGTGAAGATTGCAATAAGAGTATACACCCAAAGGCGTGTCGTCAACAAGGGTAAATGTTGCTTCGGGAGCCTCGCCGGGGTTGAGAGCCTTGTACTGGCCGCCCTTTTCGGTTTCCAGCCAAATCCACTCAATGTAGTGCTCCTCCACCATGGGGTGGGTCACAGAGCCGACCTTTACAGTGACGGTGCTTCCGTCAAAGCTTACCTGGGGGACGTGCTTTTCGCCGGCAGCGTCGGTGGAGTTTGCCACCAGCGGCTCCATTTTTTCACCGCAGCATACCACGGGAACGCCGGAGTCCTTAACTTTTCTTACAATGTTTCCGCAGTGGCGGCAGATATAAAACTTGCTTTCGTTCATACTGATTTTTCCTCCTTGTATTTTCCGTTACATTCTGAGCAAAGCCCCACAAGCAAAAGCCTGTGCCATTCTGTGCAATAACCGGGAAGCTCTGCCCGCGCGCTGTTTAGATCTTCCATATATGAGAGGTTTGCGTCTACGACCTTATTACAGCAGCGGCATATAAAATGGTAATGACTCTGCATATTAAAGTCGTAATGGTCCGGTCCGAAGGGCATTTGCAGCCTTCGGATTTCACCAATGTCGGCCAGCAGGTTTAGATTGCGATAAACTGTACCTTTGCTGATAGAAGAATCCTGCTCCCGGGCCAGCACATAAACATCGTCAGCCGTGGGATGGTCGAAATTGGCTTTAACAATGTCGAGAACTAACTGCCGTTGGTGGGTATTTCTTCGTGGTCGATTGTCCATAAAAAACGCTCCGTTATCTGTTTGCTGAATTTATACTAACAGAGAAAAGAGCGTTTGTCAATAGTATTAGTAATTATTATCGTTAAGAATAAGCTGCCAAATTTTTACCTTATATGCACAATCTGAAGTTGGCAAAAAAGTACCGAAATATAAAAAAAGGGAAGGAAATGATGCTCTTACATAAGAAAACCTGCATTGGGCGAGCCTATCTGCCCGCACAAGAGGGTTTCTGAAATAAGAAGCTAAATATCCGTCCCTTTTATTTATGGTATGTGGTTTTTTGAAAATTATTAAAAATGCTGCCCTGCACTTACACCATTATTTCAATGGCGGAGTGGAGGTTTTGAAGGGAAAGCTCACTGTGGGCGCCGCCGGATTCGCCGTCACGAGTCCATTTAACGGGCTGATTAAAGCTAAACTTCACATTTTTGCTCCGCACCATAGTAACATAATTGTTGCTGAAATTGCGGACAAGAACATTTCCGATAATGTGGTTCAGTTCAATAAGATTTTTGGGATTTTTAATCAAAATAACCTCAAAAAGTCCGTCGTTAAGCTCAATTCCGGCATCGGTCAACTTCACAATACCGGCAACGGAGGTGCTGTTGGAAACGCTTCCAAAAACATAATCGCCCTTCAAGGTGCCGCCGTCATATTCCACCACAGCGGGGTAAGAGCTTATTTTAGGCAGACTTGCCATGCCGCTTAAAATATATGCAAGGTGGCCCAGGGCCTGCTTATTCTCCCGGGGAGTTTCGTAGCTTATCTCAGTGAATGCACCGAAGGCGGCAATATAGGTGAAGAAGGTCCCGTCACTCAGCGCCCCCACGTCCAGAGGCATGGGATGGCCGGAAACAGCGATTTTTGCAGCCTGCAGGCTGTCCTTGGGAAGCTTAAGGGTGCTGGCAAAGTCGTTGGTAGTGCCCTGGGGGATATAGCCCAGAGGCGGGGGGGACTGCAGCCGGGCAAGACCGGCAACAGTTTCACTGAGGGTACCGTCTCCGCCGACGCACACAATACGGTCATACCCCCCGCCAAACTCCAGCACAAAACGGGTGGCGTCACCTGCCTCGGCGGTATAGTATACGGTGGGCACAAAGCCGTTTTTGAAAAATATTTCTGATACTGCGCCAACGTACAGCGAGCTATCGCCGGCACCGGCGGCAGGATTTATTATAAGCATCAGCCGTTTTTTCATTCGTATCGCTCCATTTTCAGGTATTTTCCTCTGAAGTATTATGATTATACCCTTGCCGGTGTATGTTGTCAATCAAGGCCCAAGGAGAACGGGCTGAAGCTGCCGGCCTTCAAGGGCAGCTTCAACAGTGTCGCCCAAAAGAGACAGGTCGGAAATTATAGAGGTGGGCTTTTTTTCCGGGTCATCCTGCCGGAAGGGGACAAAATAAACATTTTTCCGGTTCATTAAATCACCTATGTTTTTTGCGTTGGCGCCAAGGCCGTCGTTGGTGGAAATGGCTATTACAAGGGGTCTGCCGTTGCGCAGATGAGCCTTGCAGGCCATAGTTACGCTGCTGTCGGCAATGCCGCAGGCAAGCTTTGCAAGGGTGTTGCCGGTGCAGGGTGCTACCGCCAAAACGTCGAAAAGCTTTTTGGGGCCAACAGGCTCGGCCTCGGGAACGGTACAGATGACAGGCTTTTCGCTTATTTCCTCAAGTCTCTGCCTGACACGTTCGGCGCAGCCAAATCGGGTGTCCAGTCCTGCGGCGTGCTCTGACATTATGGCAGTCAGGTCATAATCTAAGCTTAGCTTCTCCGCCGCCGGGAGTATTTTATCAAAGGTGCAGTATGAGCCGCAAAGAGCAAGCCCCAGTCGTGTTTTCATAAGCTACCTCCAGTTATACTTCAGACAGAATGTTTATGACGGTCTCCTTTATTATTTTTCCGGCTGTAAGGGGAGCGGTTTTTGAAGGCAGCCCCAGCGCCCACAGGGCCTTAATGCCAAGCCTTTGGGCGGCGGCAAAATCTGTTCCGCCGGGCTTTGAGGCAAGGTCTATAATAAGTGTGTCGGGGCGAAGCCTTTTAAGCTTATGCTCATCAAGCACAATGAAGGGCACGGTGTTTATGATGGTGTCAAAGCCCAAAAGTTCCATGTCAAGAGTCCTTGTGTCCAGCGGGGTGCAGCCCATTGCCCTTACATAAGCGCAGTCCGCAGCCTTTCGAGAGGAAACGCTTACCTGTGCACCGAACTCCCGAAGCCTTTGCGCCAGCATTTTGCCAATGCGTCCGGCGCCTATTACAAGAATCCGGCTTTCCAGAATGGAGATGGGGGAGCTTTCCAAAAGGACGGCTATAGTGCCCTCCACCGTTAGTGCGGCATTCATAACCACAAGCTCCTCACGATGGAAGTAATCGATTATTTTAAGTCCCAGACTTTCCCCTAAATCCAAAACGGTTTTATCGCACAAGGCTCCGCACACAGTTGTGCCGACAGGCAGCCTTTTTAGTATAGCTTCCAAGTCATAAGATGTACTGCAAAAGGGGGCGTTCAGCCCACCCTGTTCATTTTTTACCGGAAGGGGAAGGATTACACAGTCGGCCTGAGATACGGCATTCTCCACAGAATGTGCGCATTCCATAGCATCCTCCAAGGCAAAGCAGGATACTGTGTGTCCTTCTTCACGAAGAAGGCATGCAACGTTTACCATGCGCCTATCTCCGCCAATAACAGCAAATCTCATTGTACCACATCCTTTACAGTACATAGTATGACGGCGGGTGAATTGGGTGCGGCAAAAAAATTTTGAAAAAAGCCGCTGTCCTACCCAAGGTAAAACAGCGGCTTTTAAAGTTATTAGTAGTGAAAAAAACTTAATATTCTCCGATGCCATAGTCGTAACCAATGCTCAAATCTGCACCGGTAAAGCTTCCGTCCAGCTTTGAAAGGGTGCGAAGCCAGGCTTCCCCGCCCTCCTCATAGGGAACGGGACGATAATCGTTTCCGCCCTTAACGCCGGTGCAGGCGCAGGGGATATGCTTTCTGTCGGTTATGCTGATGCTGCCATCAACGTCCCGCATGACGGTAAGCTTTAAAATAAAGGTGTCGGGATCCCTGGGGGCGGTATTACCGCCAAAGCTCCAATTGCCCATGCTGTAATATATGTAGACCCCGTTATATTCCTCAATAGGCTGAAGGGTGTGGGGATGGCTGCCGTAAACAAAGTCCGCTCCGGCTTCCACAGCGGTGTGGGCAAGCTGCTTTTGAAGGTCGTTGACCCGATAGCTGCCCTCGTCCCCCCAGTGAAGGGCGGCAACAACGAATTCGGCGCCTGCATTTCTAACTGCGGCTATGCCGTCTCGAATCTGCTGTGAGGTACCGAAGCTAAGGGCGTAGACACCGATTTTCAGTCCGCTTTGGGTTTCGTAAATGCTCCACTCGTCCCGCCCGGCGTAGCCAATGCCGGCTTCATCCAAAACGGCCTTGGTTTCGGCATAGCCAGTTTCGCCATAGTCCAAAACGTGGTTGTTGCCTAAAGTGACAAACTCCACGCCGCCTTCCTTCAAGATGTTCACATAGGCAGGATCTGCCCCAAATACGAAGTTTTTGGCAGTGGCGGTGCTTGAGGCGGTGAACACGCATTCGAGATTTGTGAAGGTAAAATCATCTTCACGGAAAAAGTCTGCCGTAAGCTCAAAGGGGTAGGCGTAGTTATCACCCACAGTGTTTTCGTAGGAGTTTTTCAGAGTTTTATTGTAGACCGAGCTTGCAAGCGTACTGTCTCCGGTGAAGGAAAGCTCAAAATATTCGGGTGTAGGTTCGGGCGAAGGCTCTGCGGCTTCAGCGGGAGGTGGGGTTTCCTCCATAGACGGAGGGGGAGAAGCTGCAGCAGGCTTTTGCGGCGGAGGAACCGCCGTGCCCAAAAGTATGCAGACTGCGGCCACCAGCACCACTCCCAAAATGCGTGTAAGCAGCAGCTTCAGGTTTGAAAGGTCGTTCATCAGATCCACCCAATGATAGTATTTTTATCCTGCCAAAAAGGCATAGATTGAATTCCATTGTAGCCGAAATGCCGCAAAACGTCAAGAAGGCACAAAAAAAGCAATTATTAAACTGATGTGACAAAATACCCCGGCTTCTTTTGTTAATAATTTATTAACAAAGTTGGTTGAAAAAACAGTTTTTCTAATGTATCATGAAGGTAGCATAGCGAAATTGGATACTTTGTTCCGGAATGGAGGTGGGGAATGTCTCTTGAAGAGCTGCGGGAGAACAATAAAAACCTCGTGGTAAAAAAAGCGTTGGAATGCTTTAGAGAAAACGGCATCGAAAAAACAAAGATTAAGGATGTGGCTAACGCTGCGGGCCTTACAGAGCGGTCTGTTTACAGATACTTTGAAACCAAGGCGGATCTTGTTTTGGCGGCGGCCTATCTTTTTTGGAGCATTACAACAGATAGGGCAAACATGGCCGTTATGGAAAACGGCGTTCAGAAGCTCAGCGGCGTTGAGCAAATCCGCATTATGCTGTATCACTACGCCAATATGATTTTTGAAGATCCCAAGGGCGTCCGCTTTATTTTAGATGCGGAGCTGGCGCTGTGTTCAGCCGGAAAAAACCATCAGGTGGTCAATCGGCCGCCGGTAAAGTTCGAAATATCCACAAGTCCATTGGCCTGCGCAATTCGCAAGGGACTTAAGGACGGAAGCGTGGACCCCAATGTGGACATTAAGGAGCTTTATTACAACGCATATGACTCCATTTTAGGGGTAATGCAAAGACTTGCATTGGATACCACCAGCGCCACCGATGTTGACAATGAAAAAAGGATGAAGCACCTTTGCGACATGCTCGTAAGGGAATTCGGCGGTAATAAGGCTCCGGAAGGGGCTAATTTACAGCACTGACATGTCATACCGACTGACAATTTGAAAGTTGTTGGAAAATAAGCTTTATTTTAACAAATTTGTCTAAAAATGTAAAAAAATACGGCAAAAAACAGCGAAGGAGGCTGCAGAGAATGGAAAAAGCGATAATCACGGTGGCCGGAAAAGGCGGGGTTGGAAAAACATCCATATCTGCGGCAATAGTTCGCCAGCTTGTACGGGATCATCCGGAGGCGAGAATTCTCGCTATTGATGCAGACCCGGCTGTTGGACTTGCCACTGCGCTGGGTGTGGAAATTACAAAAACGGTGGACGATATCCGCAAGGCGATTACAGCATCAGGTCAGGGCGACAAGGAAAAAAAGCGTGCCAAGGAGATGCTGGGAGAGGCCCGTCTGCGTATTTTTGACGCCATGGTGGAGGAGAGCGGCTTTGCTTTTATTGCCGTTGGCCGTCCGGAGGCTGCCGGCTGCTACTGCGGAATAAATGCCTATCTCAAGGAAGTTATCAGCATGATGAGCCAGGAATTCGACTATGTTGTAATAGACGGCGAGGCGGGCATTGAACAGGTGAACCGGCGAGTTATGGAAAAGGTTACGCACATGCTTTTGGTAAGCGACCCAAGCAAAAAGGGAACAAAGGTTATCCAAACCATAAAAAGGGTGGCAGATGAGCTTGTGATGTACCGCAAAATCGGAGCAGTTATTAACCGCATGGGGGATGAAAGTCTTAAGCAATACATTGACACTGGCGACATTCCCATACTTGCATACATAAAGGAGGATAAGGCCCTCCAGCTATCCGACATCAAGGGCGAGAGCGTCCTTGACCTGCCGGAGGATTCAAATTTGGTTGTCGGCGTCCGAAGGGCGCTTGATGCGATAGGTATTTTTTAATTACAAGAGGGGTGTGAAGGTGAAGGATTTAAAACATTTGTACTACTTCGAAAGCCTGCTTGAGGATGCCAATAACGAATTGGTAAGGCAGGCACAGGAGGAAGGTGGCCTTGCAATGGGCTACACCTGCTTCCACATGCCGGAGGTGCTGCTCAATCTGGGCAAGTGCTTCTCGGTAAGGCTTAGAGCGCCCAACATGGGATCCATGGAGGTTGCCACATATTATATGTGCAACGGCAGCTGTGAATACAGCCGCGCTCTTTTGGAGAGAGCCATGGAGGGTAACTACAAGTTCCTTGACGCTATGGCGGGCGTCGATCTGTGCGAGGCTATGAACCGCTGCATGGAGAATATGGAGCTTTTGCAAATCCAGGATCCCGAGAAAAAGAGCTTTTTCTGGTGCAACACGGACGTTGCCTATTCCGATGATGAAGCCAGTGTAAAGCACACCGTGGAGCAGCTTTCCCGCAAGGTTTTGAAGCCGCTGCACGACAATTACGGAGTGGACGTTTCTGACGCTGCCATCCGTGAGGCAGTGGCGGAGCACAACGAGATTTGCCGGCTTATTACGGAAATTGGCGAATTCCGCAAGCTTGACAATCCCACAATTACAGGACATGAATTCCACGTTATCACTCTGGTGAGCTACGTTTGTCCTCACAAGCTTATTGTTGACAAGCTCCGTGAAACCCTTGAGGAGCTTAAGACCCGTGAGCCGGACAAGAAGCCCAATTACCGCATAAAGGTGGTCGTGGTTGGCTCAGAAATTGATGACCCGGACCTTATCTCCCTCATGGAGGACAACGGCGCTCTGGTAGTTGCCGACCGTTTTTGCTACGGCAGCTTCCCAGGCAGGCAGGAAATCATCCTCAATGACGAGGAGGATGCGCTTACACAGGTCTGCCGCAGATATCTGCAGGACACTGAGTGCCCCCGTCATTGCGCACCCCACAAGGTGCAGTACAGATACGACCATGTGGCTCAGCTTGTTAAGGACTTTAAGGCTGATGGCGTAATCTACGAGCAGATGAAGTTCTGCACCTATTGGAGCTATGAGCGTACCCTCGCCTCCCACGTTATGGCGGAGGAATACGGCATCCCCACTCTTTCCATCGACAGACCCTACAGAAGCGGCACCAGCGGTCAGCTGCGTACCCGCATTCAAGCCTTCGTGGAGAACGTGGAGATTAAGAAGATTAAAGCAAAACGTGCCGCAAAGGCTCAGGAGGTGAAGTGAGATGGCATACAATCCTAAAACAGGAAAGGGCCTCGGCAGTCTTTACAGGGGCGACAGCAGAGCAACCACCCGCCGTGAATGGAAGGGCTTTCGTGACACCATGTACGACTTCGGACGCTGGCTGAAGTGCTATGGCTTCATCGGTGCAACGCTTGGCACACACCCCATCTTGCTGGTAAGGGCAATGCTGCGTTATCGCTGGTTTGTGTCCTATTTTACTGCAGCAAACATGGTGGACAGACATACCCTTGGCCTTCGGGGCAAGGAGCTTCGCTATACCCACGAGGAGTTTTACGCTCTTGTACATAACGCGACCATTAATTGCAAAAAGATAATTGAGCGGGATGAGCATCTTCGCCCCAACAGCAAGAAGGCAAAGAAGCTCCGTGAAAAGACCGTTATGTTCGACGAGATGACCCCCTCCTGCATTATGTTCGGCTTCCCCACCCTTGACTGGATTGACATCGCCATGATGACCATTGGCATGCCCGGCGAGGTTGACCAGCAGGCCAACGTTTATTACATCGACCGCATTGAGGAATACGGCATTGCCGCTGACGTTTGCCCTCTGCCTGCTGCAGAATGCGGCTGTGCGGTTGTTGACGACTATCCCATGGTGGGAAAGACCTTCATAACAAGCACCATGCCCTGCGACGGCTCCATTGGACAGACCATGTTCATGGCACGCTATCTCAAGGGAACTCCTATTTATCAAATTACCCCGCCCCAGCGCTTTAACGAGGAGCAGGTTCAGGAGTTTGCTGTTAATAATCTTCAGGGGTGCATCAAGTTTATTGAGGACAATTACAATGTCAAGTGGGACTGGGATGCCTTCTGGAAGAATGCGGAAAACTACAATAAATCTGCCGAGGCAATAATTGAAAAGTGGGATATTAACTGCACCGATTATCCCCAGGTCTGCGGTGCGGCCCTGTCACTCCCCCGTGAGTACGAATTCCAGGGCGCAGGCTGCCTTGATCCCTATCTCTATAAAACACAGCTTAAAACCACCGAAATGGCCAGAAAGGGCTATGAGGAGGACAAGGCGAAGGGCGTTAAGGACTACAGGCATCGTGCCATCGTTTGGGCCTGCCCCGCTCACTACTACACCAACTTTACTTATTGGGCCGACCATTGCTGGGGTGTAAAAACCCTTCTCGATATGGAGTGCATGCTCTCTTACCACATGTACCATATTGGGGACAAGGAAGCTGCAATGATAGACCTTGCAAAGAGCTATGAGCGTATGATGATGCGCAGCCATACAAACGGCGGCTACGTCAATTCCCTTGACGAATGCTGGAAGATGTGCAAGAAGTTCAATGCGGATATGGTCATAATGTACGACCACGTTTCCTGCAAGAATGTGGGCTGTCTCCACGGACTTTACGAGGATCAGGCCCGTGAACACGGCATAAACCTTGTATGGATTCCTCACGACCTTATGGATCCCCGCACAGTTTCAAGAAAGGCCATGCGCGACGCCTTCAACAAGTACATGGTCAACGTGTATAGAGAAACTCCGCTGGATCCCACACTCGTGGACTATGAGGATCCCCTTACCTGGTAAAAGCTTCGGGAGAGTCCCGGCGGCCGTCGTGCAGGCGGTATGAAGGCAGGGCAGAACCTTGCCATGCTAAAAAAATGAAAGGAATGGTCACACACTATGAAATATTTCGGCGGATGCGACGTAGGTTCCACCTACACAAAATGTGTTATTATAGACGAAAACGGTAAAATAGCAGGGGATGTTACCATCAGAAGCAAGATAAACGCAGAGGAAAGCGCAAATGAGGCACTTAGCCAGACCCTTGGAAAGGTGTCCGGACTCAAAAGCATTTCCGACCTTACATATCTTGTGGGTACAGGCTACGGCCGTAACAAGGTTCCCCAGGCTGACGAGAACATTTCGGAAATCTCCTGCCACGCCATGGGAGTTCATGTTACCAATCCCAGTGTAAAGGCAATAATCGATATCGGCGGTCAGGACGTTAAGGGCATCGCCATTGATACTGACGGCACAGTTCAGACCTTCGCAATGAACGACAAGTGCGCAGCAGGCACGGGCCGCTTCTTCGAGGCAATGGCAAACGCATTTGAGTGCTCCCTGCAGGAGTTTTCAAACCTTTCCCTCACTGCCAAGAACGTTATTCCCATCACCGCACAGTGCACCGTTTTTGCCGAGTCTGAGGTTATCACCCTTGTTGGCGAGGGCAAGCCCCGTGACGAAATTGCCGCCGGTATCCAGCAGGCGGTTGCAAAGCGCTGCTTCGTTATGGCAAAAAAGGCCGGCGCAAAGGATCAAATTACGCTTACGGGCGGCTGTGCCAAGAATGCGGGACTTAAAAAGGCCATTGAAAATGTTCTTAGAATAAAGGTAGTGGAGCTGAGCACAGACCCCCAGCTTATGGGTGCTTTAGGTGCTGCTGAATATGCCCGTCAGAAGGGCATGGAATAAGGGAGGACAATAATGGCTTGGTATTGGATAGTAGCGATAGTTATCGCAGCACTTTTTGTGCTTTTATTTGTCACATACATCACAAACGCTGACCTCAAGCTGGTTCAAAAGATTTATGATGCACTTATAAAGTATCATGACAGCAAAGACATTGAGACAAAAATATAATGGAAATCTTCAACGAACTTATTAGAAAAACCGAAGCCTTATTGCCGGCAGACGGTCGGACATATGCAAATATGTCCGACTGCTCCGTCCACGAGGGCAGGGAAAACGAGCTTATTCTGGGACGTGAGGCGGCCTATGAGCTGGGCGGGGGCAACTGCCCCTGCGTTAGCTACACCATGTATACCGAGGACAAAAGCCTTGTCCCTGAGGATGAAATAGTGGTGTATGGAAGTGACCTCGTGGATATTAAGGCAGACTGCCCCTTTGCACGAATTGCACTTATTCGTACAGACTTCATCGAAGAAAACGGGGATCAGGGCGCCTATGCCATAATTGAAAACATTGCACTGAGAAAATACGATGTTTTCCCCAGAGGATATATGGTGCGAACCTCCGCCCTCAGCAACAGGGAGCAAGTTCGTGTAGCTCGCAGCGCCCTGAAAGCGGGGCTTTCCTTTGTTGACGTGGGAAGTATGTACATTTCCCGGTATAAGGCCAATAAGCACGTTCAAGCGGTAAAGATGATTTTTGTCACCTTGCCGGAGGCGGACTACAATGCCCTTGACCATTTGGGCACACTGTCCACTGAGCTTGTTCGGGCGCTTAACCATGTTATTGCCGATTTGAAGATGGACTGCCGCCACTGTGAGTGGAAGCCCGTTTGCGATGAGGTTGAAGGCATGAAGGAGCTTCACGAGGAGCTTATTAAAAAACAGCATTAAGTATTAAACATAAAGGAGGAAAAACCTTGAAAGAACTCAGAATCGACCCCGAGATCCAAAAGCTGTGCGATAGCTTCGGCGACTGGTTCAAAACCGGTGTTGAGAACAAGGCGGGAAATGCCGCCAAAATGACCAAGGAGCTTTACCCCTACACCTCTATTTTCTCCCCCATAAGAGTTAACCGCCTGACCATCAAAAACCGAGTGGTTATGGCGCCCATGGGCAATCTTATGATGTGCGAGGAGCATGGACGTCCCAACGAAAAAATGATACAGTACTTCCTCGCCCGTGCAAAGGGCGGCGTTGGTCTTATCACCTCGGGACTTGTTCCTATTTCCGACAAAATCGACAATACCGTGCAGGAGCCGGACAAAAAGGTCATGATGCCCCGTATAAGCCCTGCCCGCACCCTTATGTCGGGCTGGCGTGATTTGGCACAGGGCTGTCATGCCTATGGCTCACGCTTTTTCATCCAGCTTACGCCTGGCCTGGGCCGTGTTGGCCCACCCACCTGCCTTGTGCAGCAGATGAAGTTCCCTGTGTCAGCCTCTTTTAACCCCAACTTTTACATACCGGAGCTGCCCTGCATGCGCCTTTCAGACCACGGTCTGAATAAAATAATCAAAAATGCCGGTCAGGCTGCGGCGGATGCCAAGGCCTGCCTCATCGACGGCGTTTATCTCCACGGACACGAGGGCTATCTTCTTGAGCAGATGACCAACAAGGCATTTAACCACAGAAAGCTGGGCAAGTACCGTGATTGGCAGCGCTTCGGAATTGACATGATCAAGGAAATCCGTGACCGTGTCGGCCCCAATTATCCCATAATGTACCGTATCGACCTTTCTCTTGCGCTTAACGAAACCTATGGCGAAGAGGGCATGGGCAGCGTAAAGTCTCTGAAGAAATTCAGAAACGGACGCAGCATTGCCGAAACACTTGAGTACATGGAAAACCTTGTAAAGGCCGGCGTTGACCTTTTTGACGTGGACATCGGCTGCTATGATAACTGGTGGCTGCCCCATCCCCCGGCAGGAATGCCTGCGGGCTGCTTTGTGGACGTTTCCAAGATTGTTAAGGATCACTTTGACAAGAAGGGCATCAAGTCCAATGCAGGCGTACCCGTACCCGTGGTTGCCGTTGGAAAGCTTGGTTATCCTGACGTTTCTGAGCGGGCTATCCGTGAAGGCTACTGCGACATGGTTATGCTGGGCCGTCCCCTTTTGGCGGACCCCGAGTGGTGCAACAAGGCCTACGCAGGCGAGGTTGACAAAATCTGCCCCTGCATCGGCTGCCAGGAGGGCTGCGTAAACGAATTTGTCGAGGGCGGACATATCCAGTGCGCCGTCAATGCCAGAACGGGATTTGAGGAAATTATCCCCGAATTCCCCGCAAAGGCTGAAAAGAGCAAGAAAATCGGCGTTATCGGCGCAGGGCCTGCGGGTGTTGTGTTTGCAATTAACGCCGCAAGGCGAGGCCACACCGTGGAGCTTATTGAGCGCAGCGGTATGATAGGCGGAAAGGTGCTTCCCGGCGCTGTTCCCGCTGTAAAGTTCGACTTTGCAAACTATCTCCAGTGGCTTAATAACGAGGTAAAGGAAGCCCAAAAGCTGCCCAACTTCACCCTTAAGCTGAACACAGCGGCAGACAAGGCCTTCCTTGAGGAGCAAAAGTATGACTCAATCGTGTTCGCCATGGGCACGAAGAACGCCTGCCCTCCTATCCCCGGTATCGACAAGGTTAAGACCGTTCAGGCGGTTGATCTTCTTGTAAAGCCCGAGCTTATGGGCGATGCTCAGAAGGTCGTTGTATGTGGCGGCGGCGTTGTGGGCTGTGAAACGGCCTACTGGCTCAACTTTGAGCATGGCAAGGACGTGAAGGTCATCGAAATGATGAGCAACTTCATGGAGGGTGCCTGCACTGCAAACAGAGGCCACCTTCTTCATTACATGAAAAAAGCCGGGGTGGAGCTTATTAACTGCGCAAAGGTCACGTCCTTTGAGCAGGGCAAGGTTAACTACAACCGCAATGTTTCCAAGGGTGTTCCCAATCCCTATAATACCTGGCAGCCCCTGCTTCCGGAAAACATTGCAAACCCCATGGCAAAAAAGCTTGGACCCGAAACGAAGGACTTCACCATTGACGCCGATCTTATCGTGCTGGCAATGGGCGGAAGACCCGATGACGCACTTTATGCCGAAGCAATTACCGGCAATGTTGCCCCAGAGATTTTCAACATCGGCGACAGCTTCGCCGGCGGCAGAGTTCTTGAGGCAAACCGTGCAGCCTTCAGACTTGCCCAGCGCATCTAATGCAATATAACTAAAGAATGGTCCCGGAACAATTACGTTCCGGGACCATTCTTAATATTAAGGCAAGCAAGGGGGGAAGCCCAACAATTTTGAAAATTACGGATGCACTTTTGGGGAAATCAATTGCTTTTTGGTGGAGACTCTACCGCAGCTTTTGCAAGGTCTGCCGAAGCGGAGGCAGGGGTCAAATCCGAATTATTCCCAAGACGCTGTTTAACACTGCGCTTTATTAGGGCGAAAAGGATTGCGCTGATGGGAACACCCAAAAGCATCCCCAAAACGCCGCCGATGCTGGCACCCAGTGTTACGGACAAGAAAACCAAAATTCCCGGAAGTCCCATGGATTTGCCCACAACCTTGGGGTAGATTAAATTACCCTCGAGCTGCTGAAGTATAATGAGGAACACAATGAACAGCAGGGCCTTGGAAAGGGAGTCCGATAAGGCCAGAAGAGCGCCCAGAATGCCGCCAATCCATGCGCCAAACATGGGGATAAGGGCAGTTACGCCAATAACGGCAGAGGTGGCCGTGGGATAGGGGAAGCGGAAAATAAGCATTCCGAAAAAGCAAAGACAGGCGATAATAACTGCCTCAACAAGCTGACCGGCAACAAAGTTGCGAAAGCAGCTTCTGGACAGCTCAGACACGTCGAAAATCCGGTCGGAGGTTTTTTTGCGGCAGAAGGCACGAATGCAGCGCCGTGTGAAGTGACAAATTTCCTCCCGCTGGGCAAGAATATAAATGGAGAACACAAGCCCCAGAAAGAAATTGAGAAAGCCGCTGATAACGGATTTGGCAGTATTTGCAATGTCATTAAGGATACCGGTTTCGAAGGCGGTTGAAAGATATTCCTTGGCGGCGTTAAAAAGCGCTGCCCAGTCCGAGGCGATATCGGTTCTCAAGCGGAAGTCCAAATCCAGCTTTTCGAGAAGGTCGTTTACACTTCCAATGGCATTGCGGATGGAGGCGGGGAGGGTTTCGCCTATAGTGCCGAAGGCGTCCTCCACCTCGGGTATAACTAAAAGCACAATAGCAGCAATAACGCCTGCAACAATAATCAGGGAAAGCACGATGGAAAGACCCCTGGCGGCTTTTTTACCGCCCCGGGGGAACTTTGAGGTAAGCTTTGAAAAAAGACCCACTTCAAGGGCGGAGACCAAGGGAGAAAGAATGAATGCCAGACAAAGACCGATAATAATCGGGGAAAGAATGGCAAAGGCTTTCATTACAAAGTCCCACACGGAGGAGAGGTTTTGCAGCAGCATCCAAAAAAGAATGGCTGAAAACAGTATAAGGACAACAACTTTTACGTTCTTTTTGTTAAAGGTCACAGGTTACCTCCATTAAGGGATAAGGTTTATTCTTCTTTTTGACGGGCAAGCTCGGCTTGAGCGGACTCGTTTGTATAAATGCTGCCCTTGTACACAACAAATTGGCAAAAAAGGAATTCCGTAACAAGATTTATTATCATGGTTCCTATCTGCACAATTGCCCAATGCCAGCCAAGGTTGGTAAGCTGGACTGTCCACCAAATTGATACGGGAGCAAAAACGCAGTAGAAGCCAAAAATTTTCAGCATGGCAATGGGGACGTTGTTTGCGGATTTGAAGGTAAATTTTCTATTAAGGGTGAAGTTCCAAATTACGGACAGCACAAGACCGATAAAATAGGCAAGGCCGTATTCGTTGCCCAGCCATTCGTCAATTTTTGTGTATTGGTCAAGATGTACCACTGTGTTGAGCAGGGTGGTTGAAGCAAGCTGTATTACACCGGCGGAGACAGAAAAAAGAAAAAACTTGAGCTTCATCAAATTCTTTTGCCGGGAGTTAAGCTCAGGGGTGTTATTTGCGTCCATTATTGCCCTCCTAAATTTATGCATCTATATTTGGAAGTTTATACCCTTATGGAAAAAATATCAAGAGTAAGCATTAAAGACAAGCTTTTTTGGGCAAATGAGAGCATTGATTTTATGGGAAAAATCGGATAGTATCAATAATAGATAATAAGCACAAATTTGCAAGGGGGAAATTGACGTGGAATACAAAACCGACATACAAATAGCACAGGAAAACATACCCCGCAAGATAACAGAAATTGCTAAAGACTGCGCAATCGACGAAAGGTACATTGAACAGTACGGCAGCAACAAGGCAAAGATTGACTTGTCCTTACTAAGCGACATGGCCAATAAGCCCGATGGAAGGCTTATCCTTGTTACTGCTATTACACCAACTCCCGCTGGTGAGGGGAAAACCACCACGACGGTAGGACTTGCCGATGGTCTTCGGAAAATCGGAAAAAACTCCGTGGTTGCGCTTCGTGAACCCTCTTTGGGGCCGGTTTTCGGCGTAAAGGGCGGCGCCGCCGGCGGCGGCTATGCTCAGGTGGTGCCCATGGAGGATATTAACCTCCATTTTACAGGTGACTTCCATGCCATAGGTGCGGCCAATAATCTTCTTGCAGCCATGCTGGACAATCATATTCAGCAGGGCAACACCCTTGGTATTGACCCGAAAAAAATAACCTGGCACAGGGCGGTGGACATGAACGACCGCCAGCTTAGAAATATTGTTTCCGGACTTGGGGGACGCATGAACGGCTGCCCAAGGGAGGACAGCTTTGATATTACCGTTGCCAGCGAGATTATGGCGGTTTTGTGCCTTGCGGCAAGCATTTCCGACCTAAAGGCCAGACTTTCCCGAATTATTGTGGGCTATACCTATGACGATAAGCCTGTTACTGCCGGGGATTTGAAGGCAACGGGCGCAATGGCTGCCCTTTTGAAGGACGCACTGAAGCCTAACCTTGTGCAGACCTTGGAGCACACGCCGGCCTTTGTGCATGGCGGACCCTTTGCCAATATCGCCCACGGCTGCAACTCCATTATTGCAACACGCATGGCAATGAAGCTTGGGGATTACGCAGTTACCGAAGCAGGCTTCGGTGCGGATTTGGGCGCCGAGAAATTTTTGGATATAAAGTGCCGTATGGCAGGGCTTACGCCCAGTGCTGTTGTGGTGGTTGCCACCGTCCGTGCGCTTAAGCACCACGGCGGCGTTGCAAAGGCAGACTTAAACAGCGAAAATCTTGAGGCGCTGGAGCGCGGACTTCCCAACCTTTTGCAGCACGTTGAAAACATTACAAAGGTTTATAAGCTGCCCTGCGTGGTGGCAATTAACGCCTTCCCCACAGACACAGCGGCAGAGCTTAAAATGGTGGAGGACAAGTGCCGTGAGCTTGGCGTAAATGTTGCCTTAAGCGAGGTTTGGGCAAAGGGCGGCGAGGGCGGCATGGCGCTGGCACAGGAGGTTGTGCGCCTTTGCGAGCAGTCCAATGATTTCTCCTTCTCCTACGGACTGGAGGAGGGCATCGAGGGAAAGCTTGGGCATATTTGCACCCGTGTATATCACGCCGATGGTGTGGAGCTTACGGCAAACGCCAAAAAGCAGGCACAGCAGCTTACGGATCTGGGCTTTGGAAATTGCCCTATATGCGTTGCCAAAACCCAGTACAGCTTTTCCGACGACCCCAAGCTTTTGGGTGCGCCCAAGGGCTTTAAGGTAACCGTAAGAAATCTTAAAATATCAGCGGGCGCAGGTTTCATCGTTGCCCTGACCGGTGATATCATGACCATGCCGGGCCTTCCAAAGGCTCCCGCTGCCGAGAAAATCGACGTTGATGACAACGGCGTTATTACGGGGCTATTTTAAAAGCTTATAGAAAAAGCGGACTGCTGCGGTATTTGCAGCAGTCCGCTTTTCGCAGCTACGATGGGGATAGAAGAAGGGACAAAAGGAAAAATATTTCCAAATCTAAGGAACCTTTTATGCGGCAATCCGTCTCAAATAAGAGAATGTCACACCAAATAATTGGTGAAAAATGACGAAAAAGTTACAATGAATTTAAGATATGGTTGGATAAAATGACATAAATATTGTTGTGAAGCAAGCTATAATATGGTATTATAAATTGCAGTCATTATCAGGTGATTTCTATTACCTAAGGAAAATTTATGGTTTTGACGGGTCTGGCCGGGGGAGGCGGAACGTCGGGAAAGGACAGGACATGAGGAAAAGAATTTTACTATTGCTGATGGTGCTTTGCATGTCGCTAACGCTGTTGCCAATGTCGGCACTGGCGGCAGACGAGGCGACAACTCCGGCTTTGAACGCTGCGCCCACCTTTGCCAACGCAGTCAGAACGGAGACCGTGGGGAACTATAAAAAAATGACTGAGGTCAACAACTGGTACGATGTGAGCTACAAGGCAAAGGTTTCAAAATTCGTTGGTGTAGACAGTGCTTTTGCCAATGTAAAAACGGAGCTTAAAAAGGCCATTGGCACGGATGAAACAATTTATCTTGTTTCCACGGACAAGAAGGACTCCGCAGGAAACTATATTTCCTATTCGGGCAAGCTTTCTGAAGGCACCACATATCTGTTTTCCGGCGTAGCCTCAGGGGATACATATGAGCTTAAGGTTCGCCGGGGACAAAAGGAGGCGATTGCCTCCCACAAAATAGTGCTGGAAACTGCCCCTGCTGCAAGCGTTTTGCAGAGCGACAACGGTGTTGAAGTGAGAAAGACCGGCGCTCTTTACTATGCGCAGATGAAGCGGCTGACGGACAAGGACTCAAAGCCATATTATCAAACCGACTTTGTTTTCACCGATAAGGAGACCAAAACCGCAGATTTGAAGGTTGCTCTTTCTGAGGCTTACCGAGACAGTGAGTTCGTTCTTGTACGGGACGGAAACATTGCCAACGGAGCAAATATCATAAGCGGCGAAACAACACCCTACTACGGAACGTATGCAAGCTTTTCCAAGGTAGTTGTCCCGGGACAGTATGTGCTTATGGTAAAAGAAGGCGGATACTACACCGAGACGATCGATAGGTTCTTTTTTGTGGACAACTCAGACTATGCTTTGAGGCTTAACCAAAGCTATGAGCCGGCAAAGGATAAGCCTGTGGAGCTCGTGGCTGGTCATCTTTACGATTTGGTGGGCTTTGGGAAATATCCGCCTAAGAGCTTAAGCGTGCAGTACAACGGCGGCACTCCGTCATTTATAAAGCTTTTGGGTGAGAACGGCAAGGTGGTTGCGCACAATATTTCCGGCGGCGCAAAAACCGTTACCTTCACCGCTGTTTTTGAAAATGCGGCGGGACAAAAAATTACCCGCACGCTTGATGTTTTGGTTAATGTAAGCTCTCCCGTTACCGCGCCGATCCAGCAGACGGTTACGGTGAATCAGGCAAAGAGTGTTTTCATCATTGATTTGCCCACCTCACTGGAAGGAGACTATGCAACCTATCGCCTTGTGAAGGCAACAAGCAACAATGCAAATGTGGTGCTTTCCGACGACGGAAAAAGCATTACCGCCAAAAAAGAGCTTTTGGGCGTTGACGTGGGCTTTACCTTCTATTTTGAGGATGAGGCCTATCCCACAAATAAGTTCAGCTCCTCCCACACTGTTAATATAACGGCAAAGCCCGCAAATGCAAGCTATTACCTTATCACTGCCACCGCCGGGGAGCACGGAACGGTTTCCCCCAAGGCGGCAAAGATGGAGGGCGGATACTTTGAAACCCAGAAAATAAGCATCATTCCCGAGGATGGCTACAAGGTTCAGGATGTGCTGGTTGGCACTGACCCCACAAAGCTTAGCTCCGTTGGTGCTGTTACAGAATATACCTTCCGCAACGTAAAGTCGGACAATTACCTTCACGCCACCTTTGTAAAGGACGAAACCCAGGTTTACTACACCATATCCGCCAGCGCCGGTGCAAACGGTAAGGTAAGCCCGGAAAGCGTAAGGGTAAAGGGACTTTCAACGCAGAAAATTGTCATTACACCGGACACCGGATACAAGGTTAAGGATGTAAAGGTGGACGGAAGCTCTGTTGGTGCAGTTACTGAATATACCTTCAGCAAGATTGACGCAAACCACAGCCTTGTTGCCACCTTTACGGAGGCAGAAGGGTATTACAGTATTATCGCAGGGGCTACCGCCGGCGGAAAGGTAAGCCCGGAGAATGTGAGAGTTAAAAAGCTAGCCATACAGAAGATTACAATAACCCCCTACGACGGTTATCAGATAAAGGACGTTACCGTGGACGGAAGAAGTGTTGGTGCTGTTAAGGATTATACCTTCACAGCCATCACTGCGGATCATACTCTGATAGCTACGTTTACCAGGATAAAGCCCTTTACCGACGTTCCTGTGAGTGCCTGGTACTATGACGAGGTAATGTATGTTGCTGACCACGGTATCATGACGGGCACAACAACCGATACCTTTGACCCCAACGGCACGGCGTCCCGGGGAATGCTGGTGACCACTCTTTACAGAATGGCAGGCGAGCCTTCCGTGTCCTTAAACAGCGTTAGCTTTACCGATGTGTCATCAGGCTCATGGTATGAAAAATCCGTTAAGTGGGCGGCGTCAAACAAAATCGTAGACGGCTACGGCAACGGCAAATTCGGCCCCAACGACCCGGTAACAAGAGAGCAGTTTGTCACCATTTTGTACCGCTATGCCTCCATGATGGGCTACAACACCTATGCAGGGGCGGGAATAAACCTTAATGTCTATAAGGATTCCGGCTCGGTTTCCAGTTATGCCGTTACTGCAATGCAGTGGGGTGTGGGTGGAAAGCTTATCGAGGGCAAAAGCGGACTTCTTCTTGACCCCCAGGGCAAGGCTACAAGAGCAGAAATGGCAACCATACTCATGCGCTTTGATAAAAACTTCGTAGGATAGGCAGCAAAATGCTGCAATATACCACACAATAATATGCCGCCCCGCAAGGACAAAAGCTTGCGGGGCGGCTATTTTCATATACGATTGGTTTTTTGTGCAATATCAGCTTCGCATTTTAAAGGTTTTTGGTGCGATGCGGTAAACAAGAATGCAGGCGATTCCGCAGTACAAAACACAAAAGAGTATGGTCATTGCCCCAAACATCAATGTGGACAGCTTAAGCTGCATGAAAAAGAAGCAGGCAAGATATGTTACGGACAAAACTATCTGATATGCCCCGCTTTTAATTTCCGTGTTGGCGTTATAGGGCTGAAGAAGGTAGTAGGCGGTGAGATAATGCACGGAGAAAAAAACGCTTAGTGCAGGGATGGACAGGGCCAGCACTGCATAATTAAGAACATCCTTTGTGCCGCCGGAGACGTACAGCATAAGCGTAAGGCCCAGGCCAATTATCACTGCGGGAAGAAGATTAACCTTTATAATTTCCCGCAGACGGATGCTGAAAAGCTTCAAAACAAACTCCGGCTGCTTATAAAAAGAGTATGTAAGAAGGCTGTGGTCGCAGTTTAAAAACAGTACCTGAGTAAAGCCCTGCCCACGGTTTATTATGTACATCACGAAAACCGACAGGGGAAGTCCGGTAAGAAGAAATTTATTGAACCCGGCGCTGAATTCAGTGGAAAGCTTCATGGCTAATAGACCGATGCCTAAAATTATTAAAGCAGCCAGAGCAATGCGCTTTGAAGTTTTCCAAAGCAGCTTTTGATGCCGTTTTATGAAAAGCTCGTTTAGGTATTCAAAGCCCCGCTTATTGCTGCTTATGGAGACGTCTGCGGAAATAAGCTTGTCGCTTCGATCCCGAAGAGCTTTTGCAGCGGCATCCTTTTGAAAAATGACGGGAGAGTGAAGAAGCTGCTTTAAGCACTCGTCATAGTGCTTAAAGGTGAATATCTTCCGTGCAGAAAGTATGCCGGAAAGAATGAAAAGGCCCATAAAAGAAGCCGCCGCCCACTGGGGAACAACTATTTTCAAAAGGGGCAGACCGTAGGCAGCGCCAAGACAAACGCCTGCAGTGACCCAAATAAACTTTGGGGGGATGTTTTCGTTTATGGCCTGCCCGGTTTTCTCATATTTCCGAAGCTCATATGCAGCAACACTCAGCTTAAGGCCGGCAACATAAAAAGGAAGCATAAGGCAGAGCCACAAAGGAACGCCTGCAAGCCTGCCAAAGTAAATACCGAAAACCAAAAAGCCGGCCAAAAGCTTAATTATGCAATAGCAGTAATCAGTAAGGGCGTATTCCCGAGCGTCCATGCGAAGAAGGATGATGCCGTAATATTTATCCCGCGTGGGATTAAAAAGGAAGGTGTTCATAAGAGCGCCGATGATGCTTAAAAAAAGGAGAATGTGCAGGAAAAGACCGCCTTTGTCCTGCCCGCCGCTAATGTCCAGCATGTAAAAGACCATCAGCATGAAGTAAAGAAATTTGCCCAGAAAGGCAGACACAAATTCCCAGATGACTGCCACGATGTTGGCGAAAATTTTAAGCCCTCTGGAGGAGTACAGCCCGTCGGGAAGAATCCTTTTAATCAGCGGAATTTGCTTAAGGGAATAAAGTATGGTGTTTACCTTATAGGCGTTTCGCAGGGCGAAAGAAAATCTCAGGGTGTTATTCATGAGCATCCTCCCGCAGGGCTGAGAGAATCTTCTCCTTAAACTCGTGACTGTCTAAATTCTCCTTATCCACTATTTCAAGGACGCCTTGACTTAAAAGCACGATAACGTCGCACAGATCCAGCGCCAAATCCATTATGTGGGTGGAGAAAATGGTAACTCTTCCCGCCTTAAGGGAGCGAAGAAGCTGCTTCATTTCCTCGGCTACAACAACGTCAAGGGAGGTGAGCGGCTCGTCCAAAAGCAATAAGTTGGGCTCGGCAATTATGTTTATAAGCATTTGCATTTTATTTTTCATGCCGTGGGAATAGTCCTTAAGGAGCTTATCACGGTCAGAGGGGGCAATACTCATGGAGTCAAAGTATTCATCAATGGAGCGTGGGGCTGCCACGGAGCTTTTGTTTATGTCCAGAAAGAATTTAAGGAATTCCCGCCCTGTTAAAAACTCCGGTACCGTGGGGGTGGACAGCACGTAGCCCACATCCGAGGCACGAAGCTCCCGTCTCTTGCCGTCGTCCTCAAGATAGAAGCTGCCGCCGTCAACCTTCATGTCACGGTTGATGCAGTTGAAAAGGGTGGTCTTTCCGGCACCGTTTCGACCCAGAAGGCCGTAAATTTTGCCCTCCTCAAAGGCGAAATCAATGTCACGAAGGACCTCCTTCTTTTCAAAGCTTTTGGATAAATGGTCGATAACAAATTTCATATATATTCCTCAAAAAATGTTTATTTACGGCTGCGGCAATAATTAAGATAGCGCCACAAGCTCAATATAGCACAGAGGGAGACAAAATTCTACTATATTCGCATTCCGAGGGGGGTTATACCCAAAGCGGAAAAGGCGGCTTATTTTGTTGGGTATATTTGCCGACGGCAAAAAAGCTTTTATTTTTTCAAATATTTACTGTACAATCCTGTCTATAGGGGTGAGGGCCTTTTTATGGGAAAGGGGGAGAGAAAATGGAAGATGCCCAAATAGTTGCGCTTTACTTTTCGCGCAGTGAGTCTGCCATTGAGGAGAGCAGCAAAAAGTATGGAGCGGTGCTGCTGCGTATTGCATATAATATCCTTTCCAGCCACGAGGACAGCGAGGAGTGCGTGGAGGATACATATATGCGGGCGTGGAACAGTGTTCCTCCCCAAAAGCCACGAAGTCTTGGAGCATATCTTGGCAGGATAGTCAGAAACCTTTCCATCAACCGCTGGCATGAAAACCATGCCCAAAAACGCTTTGCCGGTATTGAGGTGCTTTTAAGCGAATTGTCGGACTGTGTTCCCTCGCCACAAATTGTTGAAGCGGAGCTGGCGGCAGTGGAGTTGAGCCATAGGATAAGTGAGTGGCTGAGCTTGTTGTCCGTGGACGATAGGGCGCTTTTCTTACGGCGCTACTGGTACGGCGACAGCTTGGGAATGTTGGCGCAGGAATGCAAAAGCACAGAAAATAAGCTGGCAGGAAGATTGTACAGGCTTAGAATAAAGCTGAAGGAAGCCCTTGAAAGGGAGGGGGTTATAATATGAAGGAAAAAAAGCTTTTTGACGCCATAACAGGCGTTCCCGATGAAATGGTTGATGAAGCGGGGAAAACAAGGCTGAAAAAAGAAGCTTACGGCGCAAAGCGCTGGACGGCACTGGTGGCCTGCATGGCGCTTATTGCGGGACTTTTATGGTTAATTCCCTCCGGCAGCGGCAGTGCACAGGCGCTTTTGGAGGTGAAATATCCAAAGGCAAGAAGCTTTGAGGACTTTGAGGCTCTGCACAAAACAGTGGAAGAAAACCCGGTGGAGGAAAGCTTTATTACGGGGATAAACGAGTTTTCCTATGAAACAGGAGCGCAAATACTGTCCCATGGGGAGGGAAACCAAAACTACTCGCCTCTTTCTTTGTACTATGCCCTTTCTCTTGCGGCGTCAGGGGCAAAGGGGGAGACACAGCAGGAGCTTTTGGACCTTTTAAAGGTTTCGGATATAAAGCTTTTAACAAAGCAGGCAAGCAATCTTTACCGCCGCATATACTCGGATAATAAAATCGGAAGCCTAAAAATTGCCAACTCCCTGTGGATGGACAAAAACGTGGGCTGGGAACGCAGCTTTATAGAGAATGCTGCAAAGGATTTTTACACCTCAATTTACAGCGTTGATTTTAAAGACGAAAACACCCCAAAGGACATGGCAAAATGGGTGTTGGACAACACAAACGGAACACTTTTGCCGGAAATGGATATTTCACCGGAGCAGATTCTCTCCATCATCAATACAGTGTATTTTTACGATCAATGGGTGGATAAGTTTGACAAAAGCGAAACCAAAGAGGATGAATTTTATCTTTCAAACGGGGAAACTGTAAAATGTGATTTTATGAACAGCCGCTACGCCTCCGCAGGATTTTATAAGGGCGAGGGCTTCACACGCTCGTCGCTGTCCCTTAAAAACAGCGGCAGCATGGTGTTTATCCTCCCAGACGAGGGCGTGCCTGTGCAGGAGCTTTTGGAAAGCCCCGAAAAGCTCAAGGCGGCCTTTGAAGGCGGGGAGCAGGGCTATGGTCAGGTGGTGTGGCAGATACCGAAGTTCAGCTTCGGGGCAAAGTACGATTTGAAGGAAAGCCTTAAAACCCTGGGGGTTGAAAATATCTTTGAGGAAAATGCGGACTTCTCCGGCATCACCAAGGAGCTGGCTTTCATTTCAGATGTGCGTCAGGAAACCCACATTGCCATTGACGAAAACGGGGTAGAGGCAAGCGCCTTTACGCAGATAGACTATTGCGGAGCGGGAATGCCAGAGGGCAGGGCGGATATGATTTTGAACCGCCCCTTCATCTTTGGGGTAACTGCCCCTACGGGTACGCTGCTTTTCGTTGGGGTCTGCGAAAATCCTGCCCAGTCGTAAATAAGTCAAAAGTCGG
Source organism: uncultured Oscillospiraceae bacterium (assembly GCA_964550315.1). Lineage (GTDB taxonomy): Bacteria > Bacillota > Clostridia > Oscillospirales > Oscillospiraceae > UBA2658. Next base: position 28,233 of record CAZJYY010000015.1, read on the forward strand.
CGCAAAACCCTTAAAGGATTGCCCGAAAGTGCAAAACGTGGTACAATTTTCTGTACCACGTTTTTCTATGGCAGGCGTTCGTCTGCGGAAGGGAAGGTTTCTATGCACTATCAGGGGAAGGTTTATCGGCCGCCAAGTGAGGCAAAAAGTCTTATAATTCAAGTCACCCTGGGCTGCAGTCACAACAAGTGCACCTTTTGTCCCATGTTCAAGGAAAAGCACTTCAAAATGCGCCCATATGAGGAGGTCTATGCCGACCTTCGTGAGGCACGGGAGAGCTATGGCTATGTGGAGCGCATTTTCTTTGCCGACGGGGACGCCATGTGCCTTGCAACGGATAAGCTTTTGGCGCTTTTGGGTGCGGCGAAGGCTCTTTTCCCCGAGTGTAAGCGTATCGGGGTTTATGCAAGGGCAAATAATATTTCAAGAAAGACCGACGAGGAGCTTATAAAGCTGCGTGATGCGGGGCTATACATTGCCTATATCGGGGCGGAATCCGGCAGTGCCGAGGTTTTGCGTCGGGTAAATAAAGGTGAAACGCCGGAGGAAATTTTGGAGGCGGTGCAGCGGGTGGAGCGCCTTGGCATTAAAGCCAGCGTCACCTTCCTGTCGGGTCTTGGCGGTAAGGAGCTTATGGAGGAGCATGCCGTGGAAACCGGCAAAATGATTGCCGCCATGGGCGCTTCCTATGTGGGACTTTTGACCATAATGCCTGCCCCGGGAACGCCCCTTTTTAAAGACACCTTAAGCGGAAAGTTTCGCCCTCTCAACAGTCGGGAAGTGGCTGGGGAGCTGGAAATAATCCTCGAGAATGCAGTTTGCCAAAAGGACTGCGTTATTCGCAGCAACCACGCCTCAAACAAGCTTATTATTTCAGGAACACTGCCTCAAGACAGGCAAAGACTTCTTGCCCAGGTACGCTCAGCGCAGGGATAAAGATTAAAAAATGGCAGACATGATAATTTTTCATGCCTGCCATTTTTTCGATTTGGAGGGGTGAGCTTCGCTGGCCTGCTTAGTCTACCTTGTTGTCGCCGTGCTTTACAAAGACCATGGTAAGAAGCGCCAGAAGCACGAAAATACAGCCATAGGGGAAAAGGGTTCTCATGCCCAGCTTGTCCATTATTATTCCGGAAACCATGGGTGTAAGGGTTTGGGCGGCCATGCTGGCGGTATAGTAAAAGCCTGTGAATTTGCCCACGTTGCCACCCTGGGACAGCTCCACCACCATGGGATAGCTGTTTACGTTTATGGTGGCCCAGCCGATACCGGCAGTGGCGAAAAGAATGTTCATAATAAGTGCGGAGCTGCCGGCCTTCATGAAGGAGGCACAAAGGAAGGACGCACCCAGAATGATTATTCCGGCAATGATGGTCTTTTTGCGGCCCACTTTAGAGGCAATTGCGCCCACGGGGATGTATGCCACAATGGCAGCGCCGGTGGCAATCATAAGGGTGAGGTTGTAGTCGAGGTTCAAAACGCTGCCTGCATATACGGAATATTTACTGATTACGGCGTTATAGCCAAAGAACCAAAGGACAACGGAGGCAAGAATGAGAAGCAAGGACTTTTTCTCGCCGGAGCTGAGCTTTCTATCGCCGCTTCCGTCCTCGTTTCCGGCTTCTTCAATTCCAAGTCGGACGCTTTCCTTGTGCATTTCATGGACGAATTGAGGCTCTTTAACCTTCCACATGAAGATGCAGAGCGCCACAAGCATAAGTCCTGCTATGCAACTGAAAAAGACTATGTAGCTCATAAGGGCGTTTTCCGCCTTACCTGTTGCGAAAACCATGCCCAGTCCCAAAACAATAATGCCGCCTGCTGTTCCCATAAGGTTTATTATTGCGTTTGCCTTGCTGCGAAGGGGCTTCATGGTAACGTCTGGCATAAGGGCGACGGCGGGACTGCGGAATGTTGCCATTGCAAGAAGAATGCCCAGCAGCACCACAACAAATAAAATCAAAGGAAGCTGATTTTCGGCGGTTGCCTGACGGGCGTACGCCTGCCTTGCGGGGACAACATAATCGGTGTAATCGTCGGTGATTTTCCCGTTTTCATCGTACATGGGGATGGAAACGAATTCCTCCTGGGTGAATTTGTCCTTAAGGACAAGGGATTCACCGCCGGGGGTTCTAAGGGTCAAATCAGCCTCATAAAGTGATTGTTGGGCGCTTGGGTTATCAGGAGTTACATCGTCAAGGAGCTTTAGCTGCATTCCGTCCACAAAAGCAAGACCCACAAAGAGTACAGCGGCGATAATAGTGCCCACAAGGATAAAGGGTGTGCGGCGGCCCCGCTTATTTTTGCATTTGTCGGAAAGCATACCGAAAAGGGGCAGCATGAAAAGGGCGAGAATGTTGTCTATACCCATTATAATGCCCGACCAGCTTTGAGACATGCCGAATTTGTCTGTCAGGATTTTGGGAATGATAGTGTCATAAGCCTGCCAAAAGGCCAAAATGAGGAAAAATGCGAAGCCGACAAAAATAGTTCTCTTGTAGTTAAGTTTCATCTTCTTACCTCTCAATATTTGTTTACAAAGGGGAAATTGACTTGCAGGGATAATTGGTGTATCATTAGCAAAACTAAGACATGGATTATAAAACGCTGTGAAAAATCAGCGGTTTGCGTTCCCCTGACAGGGGATAATTTAAATACAAAAACGAGGTGCCTTTTATGAATAAGTTACTCAAGGCCGCTTTGGGAATCGGCGCAGTTGGGGCAGCCGCAGTGGGCGCTGCCGCTTTTCTCACAGCTCCCGCAAAAGCCACAGACGAGCAAAAAAGACCGTTCATGGGCAGAAACTTTGCCCATAGGGGACTTTATCGGGAGGATCAGGAAATTCCGGAAAACTCCCTTAGTGCCTTTGACCTTGCCGCAAGCGAGGGCTATGGAATAGAGCTGGATGTGCACATCACGGCGGACGACCGGCTGGTGGTTTTCCATGATGACACGCTGGAGCGAATGACCGACGGGGAGGGCCTTGTGGAGGAGCAGCTTTGGCGGGAGCTTCGTGAGCTCTGCCTTGGAGACGGCAAGGAGCGCATGCCCCTTTTCTCCGAGGTGCTGAATGTAATTGACGGGCGTGTACCCATAATCCTTGAACTGAAGCCAGACCACAGACGCTATGAGCTTTGTGAAAGGGTTCTGGAATTCATCCGCACTTATAAGGGCGAAATTTGCATTGAAAGCTTTGACCCTTTCATCGTGGGTTGGTTCAGAAAGCAGGCACCGGACATTTTAAGAGGACAGCTTTCACAGCCTCCCAAGGATTTTGACGGGGATTTAAATCCAATTAAGGCGTTCTTTTTGGGAAATGTTTTAACAAACTTTATTGCAAGACCCCATTTTCTCGCCTATAAAATCGGCAAAAAGCCCTTTGGAGCGAAGCTTTGCCAGCTTATGGGAGCTATAAGGGTGGGCTGGACCGCACACGAACCATCTGCCGAGGAGAGAAACGACGCGGTTATTTTTGAATACTACCGTCCCTCACAGCGCTTTAAATAAGCAAGAATTTCCGCAACGGATTCAAAAACAAAATCAGGCTTAACGGGGGATGCTTCAAGCATCTCCCTTGTTGTTTCCCCCGAAAGTACAAGGGCGGAAACAGCACCGGCGTTTACGGCAACGGCGATATCGGTATAAAGCCTGTCGCCCACGCAGAGGATGTTTTCGTTGGGAACACCAAACTTTCGTGAAATAACGTCCACCATTTCGCGGTTGGGCTTGCCAATGTATGTGGGCGTCTTGCCCGTTGCGGCGGTCAAAAGGGCGCAGATGCTTCCACAGTCGGGCAATACCTCGTCCCCGGGCATGGGACACACCCAATCGGGATTGGCGGCTATAAAGGCGGCGCCCCGCCGAAGAAAGTGCACTGCACGGTTAAGCTTTTCATAGGTAAGCTCCGTGTCAAAGCCTACGCAGACCACTTCGGCGTCCTCCTCCGTCAGCTTAACACCATAGGAAAGAAGCTCGTTTTCAAAGGCGGATGTACCCACAAGATAAACGGATGCGCCCGGAAACTGTGCGTTGAGATACTCGGCGGTCGCCATACCGGAGGTAAGTATATTTTCGCGCTTGCAGGGGAAGCCAAGAGCGTGAAGCCTTGAAATATAGTCCTGTGCCGCACGGGAGGAATTGTTGGTTAAATAAATGTAGTTTTTTCCGCTTTTATCAAGATAGTCGATTATTTCATGGGCACCGGGAAGAATATTGTCCCCAAGATATAAGGTGCCGTCAAGGTCAAAAACAAAGATACGGCTTTGCTCTATACTGTCATACATGGATATACTCCTAAGCTGCAAATGTCCCCTTGAGCATACAACATTTAAGCCTTCTTGTCCATAAGAAGCAGGTAAAGTTAAGGAAAACAAAAAATTACCAAATAACGCAAAAGACCGGAGAGACGACGCTCTCCGGCCCTTTTTAAAAAACATGTTTAGCTATTCAACGCTGACCGTGCCGTCCTCAGATACGGTAACGCTCATGCCTTCTTTAATGTAGCTTAAAAATTCCTCGCCCAGAGAATCCACTGTGGGCATTGAGTTTTCCGTCCAAACATCGGCAAGAACCACCCCCGCCGCAGCAAGGGAGTCTATGGGATGAGCGAAAAGCATGCACGCCGGCTGCTGACCCAGAGCGGCGGCGCAGTAAAGGATCATGCCGCCGGTGGTGGAGCCGATGGTCTGGGGCAGGCAAAGAGCCTTGCCCGCCATAGGCACACCGTGAAGCTCGCTGTTGTTATGGTCGGAGCATTTTGACTTTTTGTCGTGGAACATCAATGGGTTTTTAAAGCTTGCCAAGGTGTTGAAGCCTTCATGGGTGACAATGGCTTTGGCTGTGCAGCTTCCGGGAATTACCGGACGGCCTTTAAAAGTTTTCATTACCTTGCACCCCCTGTAATTTGTTCAAGTATTTCATCTTCGGTATAGTAGCGGCAGTTTGTGTATGTGCGCAGCTTGTTGGAGCAGGTGATAACAGGCATTTCGGCACAAAGCGGATTGCTCATGTACATAAGGGGACAAATGCTGGAAAGAACAACGCCGACTGCTTTAAGTCTGGGGGCAAGCTCGGTTTTTTCAAAAGCTGCCCTGACAGCGGGGGAGGTGGTGAAAACAGTAGGAATAGAAACCTTTTTAAGTGAATTTTTCTTAAGACCCTCCTCCACGTTCAGCGTCCACTGGCGAAGCTGTTCCAAGGAGAAATGAGGGCAGCCCACAAAACAAAGCTTGGGCTTTGCGTTGGGGTTTTTCCACATAACGGGATAGCTCCTTTTCACACGCTCAAGCTCAGCGTCGTCGATAACGTAGACCCGTGCGTTGTCTGAAATAAGTTCCTCGCCCTGCTCCACGGCCTCGGGGGTGAGATTTTCAATGTGATAAAGACCCACAGCGCCGTTGGAGGCGGTGGCTGCGCCAAAATCCTTAAGGTAGGTGCACACGGAATCCGAGAGCTCCGTACCCAGGAATTTATCCAGCCCCTTTATGTAGGGAACATCCTCAACCACCTTCATGCCGATGGCGCTGCCAAGAATTTGAGCTTCGGGCAGCTTATCTGTTTTAATTTCCACAATCCAGCTTGCCCGGCGGCCTTCATCTGTCAAAAGACCGAAATAGGGAACACAGCCCACTATGCTTCCGAACATTTCGATAATTCCACTGTTTCTGTTGCATCGAGCGCCAAGAACACTGTTTGCGTAGACAACGGCGGAGCTTTCCGCCCAGCTTAAAACATCACCCTTTTTGGGCTTGTTGCCCACCTCGTCCATATAGCAGGTGCAGGTGGAGGCGCTTGTGTCCAAATGGCCCATGCGCTTTAGCTGCTGTTCGTACTTCTCCTGTGGGGAGTACATCACCTTAAAGAAAAGCTTTTGCAAAAGGTTCGCCGGCACGTTTTTGTCCAAAGGCAGGGGATCTATGGAAAACTTCTGGGCGGAAACAACACCGCCGTCCAAAAGCTCATCCATGAGGCTGTATATGGGCTTCATTACCGACATGCCAAAGCTTGTAACAAGGTGACCATAGGTGCCGGTCACCGGTTCCATGCGGGTTGCACCAAATATTTCGCCGTATTTTACAAGGGTTTTCATGACCTTGGCCATTTCCTCGCCCTTGCCGCCATCAAATATGGCCTGCTGCTCGCTTGTTAACTTCATTGCGGACAATATTACCCCTCCTTATTTTGCCAATAATATAAATTTTTGTTTATTGGTCTGCGCCGTGCCCATCTTGCCCTAAAAAAACACTCTGCAAGGGGCTAAAATGGACTTTTGTTAATTCTATCACATATTTTTTGGATTGGGAATAGAAAAGCCGTGGGTGCAAAAGTAAATTAACAGCCCACGGACAATTTTCTTATTTATTAACGAATAGTATGCCCAGGGTGCCTGGGCCGCAGTGGCAGGAAATAATGCCGCCGGCCTCTACCACATGAATTTCATTGAAATAATTGCGGGCCTCCACTCGCTGGCGAAGGCTTTCGGCAATCCTTTTGTCGTGTAGAGTGTGGGTGATAAAAACACACTCCGGGTCAATGGACTCAATGTCCTCAAGCTTGTCGTCAATGTAGTGCTCAAGGCATTTTGCCAAGGTGCCCCGATATTTTTTCCCCACACTCATGGAGCCGTCGTTCATTTCGATGCAGGGTTTTAAATGAAGAACGTTGCTGCCCATAAGCGCAAGGGAGCTACAGCGCCCGCCTTTGTAAAGATATTCAAGGGAGTCCAAAACAAAGCTGGAGCTTATTTTATTCTTGTACCCGTTGAGATACTCCGCCGCCTTCGCTCCGCCCATGCTTTGCGCCGCTGCGGCCGCAGCAAGAACCAAAAGTCCAAGGCCCGAGGAAAGCTGCTGAGAGTCGATAACATAAACACCCTCCATTTCGGCGGCGGCGATTTGGGCGTTCTGCACGCTGCAGGAGATGCCGCTGCTCATTCCCAGGTGTATGACCTCCTTGCCCTGGGCGGTGAAGCGGGAAAAAAGCTGCCGGTAATCCTCCACGTTGGCGGCGGAGCTTTTGGCAAGTACGTGGGTCTTTTTATAATAGTCAAAAATCACATCCCGTGAAACCTCCGTGTCTGGAACCACTGTGTCCCCGTAGCAAAGGTAGGTGGGGTTTATGGCTATGCTGTGTTTTTCAATCAGCTCCTGCGGAAGGTCGGAGGCGCTGTCCGCGGTGATCTGTATGTTAGTCATATAATGTACTCCTTGCTTAATTTGAAAGCCGGCGACATGAAAATGTCAGTCGCAGCATGAATAATTTTAGCACGAGAATATGTGCGAAATCAAGGGACATAAGGAGTGTGAACGGGAGGGAGAAAGTTGCAAAAAGGTAGGAGAAAGGCAAAAAAGCATGAGGGCAGGGATGAGATTATAAAAAAATATGCAAAATGCCCCCATTCGAATGGCAACGAATGAGGGCATTTTGTGCGTGGTAAAGGAGAGTCAAAGATAGGATATGGAATAAATCAACTGGTTAACCAGTTGATTTATTTTACCACTCCCATCATACGGTGTCAATGTAAAAATATACAAAAATCAATGGTTTTCTTCGGCGTTGACAGAATTTGTATAATATGCCATAATTATTCGGTGGTTAATCATGGTGGGAGGAGTATATATGTCTTTCGAAAAAATTGAAATTCCGTCCCCGAGAGATACATTTATAAAAGAAATCAAGGGACGTATCATCAAGGGCAAAATGAAAATAGGAGAAAAACTCCCCACAGAACGTGAACTGTCCGAGCAGACCGGAATTTCAAAATCGGTAATTCATTTTGCGCTGAAGGATTTGGAGCACCAGGGCTTTATAAAAATTATTCCACGCAAGGGAATATATGTTACAAATTTCCTTCGGGAGGGCTCGTTTGAAACCCTGAAGGAAATTTTAAAATACAATGACGGCAGGCTCAGCTATAAAATGTCGGTGGACATGGTGGAGCTTCGCAACGCTGTAGAGGGCGGGGCACTTATTAAGCTTGCGGCCCATCACACCGAGGAGGACATAAAAAAGCTGCGAGGCAGTGTTGACATGCTCAAAGCAGCGGCCAAGGGAAGCCCGAGCATACAGGAGCTTGGGAAAATGACAAGTGAATTTCACTATCTGGTTTGCGACCTCAGCGGCAATGACATGTTTGCCCTTATTATGAACGCCTTTGGAACAGTGTCCTCAATTCTTTGGGAGAAATGCGCTGCATTTTGGGGTGCTGAGGGGTTCATTGAGCAGGATGAAACAATAATAAGCCTTATAGAGCAGGGACAAGGGCATCAGGCGCAAAAATACATTGAGGATGTGTTTGCAAGCTTCCTTGAAGCCTTTAAGCTCGGAAAAGAAAGTCCCGTTTAATATTTAAAGATAAAAAAGCGCACTATCTGCCGCCTTTAAGCTGTGGCGGGGAGTGGCAAGGAAAATGTTTCAGCGGAAGGGGAACACCAATGGATATTAAAGAATTAAAATACTTTTGCCTTGTGGCAGAGATGATGAGCGTTACAAAGGCGGCGGTACAGATAGGTGTATCCCAACCCTTTGTTACCAAAAGAATAAAACTTCTGGAGGAGGAGCTGGGTGTTCCGCTTTTGAACTCCGCAAGCAAAAGAATAGAGCTTACCGAATATGGGAATGTATTTTACTCTCAGGCAAAGAAAATACTAAGCGATATTGAGAGTATGATTACCACCATTGAGAGAATGAAGGAGCACGGGGACAGGCGCCGCCGTATTCTTTACAATTTTGAGATGCCCTCCTTGTCCCTTTTGGAGGCGTATACAGATAAGTATAAGGATTCCTCCGTGGTGCTTGAATATGCCGCAATTGATTCCGCCGCAGAGGAGCTTTTGTCCGGCAAGGCGGCCTTCGCAATTTGCTCACCTCCCATTTCGTCAAGGGGAGTGGGTGGCATAGAAACCATAATGGTTGATAGATTGGGTTTTTATTTTGTCTTTCCAGAGGGGCACCCACTTCTTGAAAAGGAAGCTATCGCATTGGAGGATATAAGGGGCATGCCCTTTGTAACCTCGCCAAAGGGCTCTGCACTTAGGGAAAATGCGGAAACTATTTTTAAGGAGGCGGGTTTTTACCCACCGATATCCTTTGAATCCTCGGATCTAAGTGCTATTTTAAGTGCGGTTCGCCAAGGAAGGGGCTTCGGCACAATATCGGTTAATCAGGTGTTTGAAAAACCGGAAATAGCCCCGTTCATCCGTCCGGCAGCCTTTGGAGAGGATGGGTTTGAGCTGGGCGTAAGCTATAATCCGGCATACACCAACATAAGGGACGCTGAGGCGTTTTGCCAGCTCGTTCGTGAGGTAAGACAGCAGCGGCTGCATAAAACCAGCGAGATATAACCTGTCGGAAAAGATACATATTTAAATTATAAGGACACAGCCCTGGGCACTAAAAGCCATGGCGGTGTCCTTTTGTTATATAGAGATAACAGGGCGAGGAATAAGAATATACGGAACAAAGTATTTCCGTTATTTTACCGAATTTTGTATAATATGATACAAAGAAAGTTATGAATCATTTCGTCTTGCTTGCGATTCCTATTGTTTGCATTGAATGCCTTGCCTGTGCAGGGCAGCATTTTTTAATATTAAAGACAATGTAAGTAAGGAGAGAAAAACATGGCAGAGAAAAATTTATCTATTGATTGGAAAAAGTGGTACGAGGACCACACATGTACTCTTGAGGAGGCAGCAAAGGCAATTAAGGGCGGTGATTGCCTTTGGATGGGACAGGCCTCCGAGATTCCCTATGGGCTTCTTGACTATATGTATGACCATAAGGAGGAATATACCGACGGCAAGGTAACCTTTATGTATAATGTCATGAACGTGCCCAACAACATGGTTATGAACGGCGACACCAAGGAGCACTTTAAACTTATGAGTGCATACAACCTGCCGCTGGAGCGCATTGGAATAAGCATGGATGCTATCGAATGCGGTGGCACCACCTATGACTATCTGCATATTTGGCCCCAGCAGTACAACTGCAATGGCTATGCTATTCAAATTTGTCCCCCTGATGAAAATGGCTATTGCAACGTGGGACATTACGGTATCTGCACAAAGAGCATTATTGTTGACGCACCCTATATGCAAAAGAAGATCGGTTTCATCGACAAAACCGGCCAATTCCCCATTCCCGGCGATTATGAGATAACCTCTGTCCACGTTTCGGAGCTTGACTACATAGTTGAAGGCATGGACACGGACATGTCCGAAATTCCCGCACAGCCCCCAACGGAAAAAGACAGGCAGATAGCCTCATACATCCTGCCCTATATCCACGAGGGCGACAAGGTTCAGATAGGCTTCGGCGGTCTGGGCGAAGAAATTCTTGCAAACCTCAAGACCATTGGTAAAATGGAAATTTACTCCGAGGTGTTCTGCGACAACATGGCAGCCCTTTGTGAGGAAGGCGTTCTTACCAAAATTACCGCATCATCTCCCGGCGCCTGCTCAAAGGTTTTCATGGACTTTATCTCCAAGGACCCAAGAGCGACGGTTCGCCCCCAGCCTGAGACAATTGACCCGCTGGGCGTTATGAAGCAGGAAAACATTGTTGCCATAAATGCAACCTTCCAGTGCGACCTTATCGGTCAATGCTGCAGTGAGGCCCAGGGGCTAAACCCATATTCCGGCCCCGGTGGCTCCTTCTCCTATATTTACGGTGCAACCCGTGCAAAGGGCGGACGCAGCTTCATCTGCCTGCGCTCAACCTATACAGATCACGACGGCATTGTGCACTCCAATGTGCATCCATGGCTGCCCGAGGGCTGCATAGTCACCACGCCCAAACAGTTTGTAATGTATCTTGTCACCGAATGGGGTCTTGCGGATGTGTTCCTTAAAACAATACCCGACCGCATTAAGGCAATTTTGAAGATTGCCCACCCCGATTTCCGCGAGGAATTGAAGGAGAAGATACTCACAACACCCCTGATCACCGAAACAGACTTCGGCGCAGACTACGATCTTTTTGACAATGTAGAGCAATAAACCTTCCCAAAATACCCCCCAATAACTGAGAATGCACACCGGTGGCAGCTTACACCGGTGTGCATTTGTATTTATATATATGTATAAAAATGCCCCCTGCATTCACTCATGCAGAGGGCGCTAGCAAAAATCAGCCGTAAATTTTCCCAACCAAACGGTTGCAGACCGTGGCGGGCAAAAGCTTTGCGATTACAACAAAAAGCCTGTATTTTCCCCCTGCAGTATAGAGCACCTTAGGGCGGCGACGCTGAGAAATTTTAAAAATCAAGTCAGCCACAAGCTCCGGTGACATGCCGGAAAGCTCGTCCTTTTCCATGGAGGAAACGGCTCGGCCAATAGCCTGACCGTAAAGCTGGCTGCCTATTTCTGATTTCTGCCGTGCGGAGGTGAAGCCCGTGTGCACGTCCCCGGGCATAAGGGCGCTGACGCTTATGCCAAAGGGGCGCACCTCGTTGGCAAGAGCCATGGTGAAGGAGTTCACTGCTGCCTTGGTGGCGGAGTAAAACGCCTGAAAGGGTATGGAAATGGGCGCCGCCACCGAGCTTAGATTTATAATGCGCCCGCCCTCCGACTGTCTCAAATAGGGAAGTGCCTCCTTGCAGCAGGTGAACATGCCGAAAAAGTTAACATCAAAAATCCTTTTGGCAGCGTCAAGCTCCGTGAACTCTATGGCGCCGGAAATGCCCATGCCTGCGTTGTTGATCAAAAGGTCAATGTGCCCCTCGGCATCAAAAATCTGCTCAAATGCGGAGGCAACCTCGCCCGGCTTGGTGATGTCGGCGGTGATGTGGTGAACGCCGCCCTCGCTTTTGCCCGAGCGGGACAGCTCGTAAACCGTGTAGCCCTTCTCGCAAAAAAGTCGTGCGCAGCTTTGGCCGATGCCGCTGCTGCCGCCGGTTATGACTGCTGTTGCTGCCATTTTTCATCCCCCAAAACATGGGCAATGATGTCCATTGCCTCGTCCACAATGGCCTCGGTGTGCGTTGCCATATAGCTTGTGCGTAAAAGACACTCGGTGGCGGGAGTTGCCGGCGGAAGAACCGGATTTACGTATACGCCCTCGTCGTAAAGCTCCTTTGCGATTTTAAGAGTTCGGTGAGCGTCATAGGTGTAAATAGGAATAATGGGCGTTGGGCTGGAACGGTGGGGAATGCCCCGCTTTTCAAGACCGGCACGCACATAGTTTGAAATGCTAATCAGTCTCTCGGGAAGCTGGGGATTTGACCTAAGCTCACGCAGGGCGGCAAGGGCGCAGGCGCAGTTTGCCGGCGGCAGGGAGGCGGAGAAGATGAAGGGGCGGGAGCAGTGCCGCACAAAGTCGCAGACCCGAGCCGAGGCCGCCATATAGCCCCCAAGACTGGCAAGGGACTTTGAGAAGGTGCCCATGTAGATGTCTACCTTGTCCTCAAGTCCGAAATAGCTTGCCGTGCCACGACCGCCTTCGCCGATAACGCCAAGACCGTGTGCGTCGTCCACCATGACCCGAGCGCCGAACTTTTCGGCAAGAGCAACAATTTCCGGAAGCTTTGCAATGTCGCCGCCCATGCTGAAAACGCCGTCGGTGACTATGAGAATTCCGGCGGTCTCGGGGACTGATGTGAGCTTGCTCTCCAAATCCTCCATATCGCCGTGGCGATAGCGAAGCATTTTGCCATAGCTCAGCTTGCATCCGTCGTAAATACTGGCGTGGTTTTCCTTGTCGCAGATAACATAGTCGGTTCTGCCCACGATGGCGCTGATAATGCCCAAATTGGACTGAAAGCCCGTGGAAAAGGTCACTACGTCGTCCTTATGTAAAAATTCCGCCAGTTCATGCTCCAGTTCAAGGTGCATGGTAAGCGTTCCGTTCAAAAAGCGAGAGCCGCTGCAGCCGGAGCCAAAGCGCTCAATCGCCTTAATTCCGGCCTCCGTAACATTTTGATTGGTGGTCAGCCCAAGATAGTTGTTGGAGCCAAGCATTATCCTTCGCTTACCCTCCATCATAACCTCAATATCCTGTCGGGATTCCAGTGCGTGAAAATAAGGGTAAATATCCTGCTCCCGAATCTCGTCAAGCAGGGACCTTGCAAAGCATTTTTGGAATATATCCATGTTGTACCCCTTTCGTATCAATCGGCGGTTTTAATGCCGCTGATTATTGTTCCGATTTCGCTTAATATCCTTGCTTCCAGCTTTTGCAGCACAGAAAGCTCCTCCGAAGATAATTCAAAGAGAAATTCCTTCATATCCGGAAGCTGCTGACCGTAGTAGCTGAGAAACTTGTCCGTTACCTGCAGATGGCATTCACGCTTATCCGTTTCGCCGGTCTGCTTAACAATGTATCCCTTGGAGACAAGGGCAGCCACCTTGTAAGATGCGTTGGGCTGGGAAATGCCGATAAAGCTTGCGAACTGCCCAAGAGTGGGCGAGCCTAAAAGATAAATAATCTCAGCGGAAAATGCCTCCGTTGCGCTGAGACTGCCCGGCTTCTCCTTAATCGTGGAAAAAAGATTTTGATAGTGCTTCAAGCGCTGATAGCGGTAAATAGTATCGAATTCCATTTCACTCACCAAACATTTAATATTTTATATAAAATTTCTTATATAATATTCCCTGCGGGAATAAATAGCAAGCTTTTTTTATTTCGGGGGAAAAAGCACCAAAAGCATTAAAAAAAGCCCCCCGTACAGGGGGGTGTAGACTGAATTTGCGGGATTAAAACACAAAATGTAGAAAATTATCGAAAAAGGCCGATTGGAATAAATCTCCTTGAAACTTTTCAACATGCGTTTCGTCAAAAGATCATGCGAAACACAATGTTTCAGTTATGTTACAAATCCCGTTTATTGTTGACCGCCGAAAAAAGTTGTGTTAACATAACCACGATAAAAAGTGTGGATATCCGACTTTTACGAATGCACTTTTTCCCCCGTTGGTACTTCCGTTTGATGGTTGGCCTTGGATATCCAAATCATCAAACGTTGTACATAAATCAGGCCCCGCAATTGGGGTACTACTTAAAGGAGGAGTTTTCATTATGAAGAAAACCCTAAGTCTCGTACTGGTTCTCTGCATGGTCTTCAGCTTCTTCGGCTTTGCCGGCGCTGCTTTTACCGATGATGCAACTGTTCAGTACAAAGAAGCCGTTAGCGTAATGACCGGAATCGGCGCTATCAACGGCTATACCGACGGAAGCATTAAGCCCGCCGGCACAATCACCCGTGAAGAAGCTGCCAAGTTGGTTACATATGCAATCCTTGGCGCAAACGTAGCAAAGATGCTCCCCGCTGGCGCAACCGGATTTTCCGATGTTGCTGCTGACCGCTGGTCTGCTCCTTACATCGCTTACTGCGTAAATAAGGGCATCATCAATGGTATGGGCGACGGCACCTTCGCACCTGAAGCAAACGTAACCGGCTATCAGATCGGCAAAATGATGCTGACTGCTATCGGCTACGGCAAGCAGGGCGAGTTCACTGGCAATAGCTGGGCACTCAACACTGCTATCCTCGGCAACAGCAAGGGCATTTTTGCTGGCACTAAGGCTGCTGACCTTGACAAGGCTGCTACCCGTGAAGAAGCTATGCTTTATGTTTTCAATGCTCTGACCAATGCTAAGGCTGAACAGGTCAACTGGAGCAAGGATAAGGAAGCATACGCTGTATCCGGCGCAGGCACCATCGGCACCGATGTTTATGGTCTTGCAAAGTCCGATACCGCAAAGGCTGATACTTATGCTCGTCCTGCTAACGTATGGACAGCTTATAAGCTCACCGGAAGCACAACTAAGCCCGTTGCATCTGCTGCAACCGCAACTGCTGCATACACCTTCGACGGCGGAGACATGACCGAAATCGTTGCAAAGCTTGCTAAGGACGGCATCACCGTTCCCGCTGGCACAAAGCTTTATGCTAACGGCGGCGAAAACAACTTTACTGACTATGCCTCTGACAAATTCGGCAATGGCGCAACCATCCAGGTTTATCTTGACAGCACCGGCACTGCAGTTGACAGATTTGTCCTCATTATGAGCTATGCAGGCGTTGTTACCAAGGTTATTGCTGACAACCCCAAGACCGTTGCTGACGAAACCGCACTTGTACTTACCGTATATGGCGGAACCAGAACTGTCAATGATATTACTATCCTTAAGACCGACAAGGTTCCCGGCTTTGATGCAGCTTATGCAGCAGCACAGGTTGGCTCCTTCGTAACTGTTGATCCTAAGAACGACACCCTCAGCTCCAGCGCATTCCTCGCAATCGCTACTGCAAAGTCCGTTACCGGCAAGCTCACCGGCTTTGTTAACGGCAAGTATGTTAAGATTGATGGAACTACCTATCCAATAGCTAACAACTGCGGAGCCTTTGCTCAGAGCAACATTAACAACACCTATAGCTTCATCCTCGATGCAGCTGGCAACGTTCTTGCTGCACACGGTGTAAGCAACGCTATTGTAAGCGTTGACGGTATTGTTTATGCTACTGGCGAAGAGTTTGAAACTAAGAACGCATACGGCGTGACTATCTACAATGTTTCTACTGTTGCTCTTGACGGCACTGTTAAGATTTATCAGAATGCTGCAACTACCGAGGTTGCTGCTGCAGGCTTCTACAAGCTTGGCGTAAGCACAACCGGCACCACCTTCACCGCTGTTGGTCATGCCAACGCTGGTGTAAAGGCTGTTGATATTAACGGTCTTCAGACAGTCACCCCCAATACTGTCAGCGTAGTTGTTGACGGCGATTCAACTAACAGCATTACTAAGGCATACCTGAACAGCTCCAGCAAGTACCTCTTCCTTGACCTCTCCGGCACTGAGCCCAAGGTCACTGTTAAGACCGGTGCTGTCACTGCTTCTATTCCCGACAACGCAAAGGCTCTTATCACCAGAACCGCTACCGGCGCTTACGAGCTCGCAGCTGTTATTGCTGGCACAAGCTATGTTGGCGAAGTAACCTCCGATGTTATCTACGTTGGAACCAATGCTGTTGTTGGCTATGAAAACGGCGTTGCTCTCTACGGTGCAGTTAACGTTGCTACCGGCGAGACTGTTGCATTCCCCGGCTCAGCTCAGCCAAGTGCTAACACCTTCTACACCTATCGCGTAAACGATAAGGGTGTTTACACTCTGTTTGCTGTTGGCGAAGTTACCTCCGCTGTTACTAACGTTGCAGGCGCATACACCGTAACTGGCACATTCACTGCTTATAACACCAAGATTTCTGCTGCCGCTGGCAGTGCAAACCTCCTCGACATCGAGGCAGGCGCAGCTAAGATTATCGACCTCCGCACAAACGGAAACGTTGATTCTCTTGCAGAAGTTCTTGCACTCGGCGCAGATGCAGCCAACTATCGTGTTGTCGTTTCTACAAAGGACGGCGTACCCTTCGTTGCTGCTATCCTTCTTATTGCAAACGCATAAGATTGTAGCTTAAGCAAAAACCTAACCAAATAGCACAGCGCCCCCCACGGGTTTCCGTGGGGGGCGTTTTTTATATGCTGTTTTCCCCTTGTGTGGCTTCGGTTTCCGTGTTTTGGCTGTCCTCCCGGGTCTCAAACCAATCGTCGGGAACCTCCTTTTGAATTATGCTTTGGCTTCCGTCGCTTTTAACAAGCAGTGTTTCAATAATCATTTTCTCACCCCGTAAACTGAAATTTTTGTGCCCCTTACGAATAGCCGGATGGGATTGCCGTATTCACCGCTTACACAGTATATTTGAAGGCTGTTAATGGTGCGCAAATCAGAGTCTCGCTGTATGCTTGAGCCTTTGCCCCAAAAGTCCGATATGTTCAATTTTTTGGGGTTTACAAGGTCGATGCTGGTAAGACCAAGCTGCAGCCCGTGATAGGAATCATAGCCGGTTGAATTGTAGTAGTTATAAATGGCAGTGCTTATGTTGTTCACACGCAGTCGCACATAAGGCGAGGAGCCTTGCCCCGCAAGATCGCTGTAAATTTTGAGTTCAAGATATTGGGATAGGTCTATACCTTCGAAATCCAGCTCCATGGTGGAAGTGTCTGTATTTATCTCTACCTCAAATAGCTTGTCCCTAATTTGTGCGCTTTTAAGCGCTGTGTCGATTTTTGCGTTGTCCTCGTTGAAGTCGTCCATGCAAAAGGGGTCTGTGCGCACCCATTGGTTAAGACCCACATTTGCCGTTTTGTTGGTGCTTGACATTTTTGTCCTCCTTATTTTCTTTAAATTTTGTTTTTTCTCGGGGAATCCGGCACTTTTTACCGCCTTGCCCCGTCAAATATAAGTAAGGGTAATTTTTTCCCTTCAACCATGGGGAGAAATGGCCATAGTTTTGTATCTTTTCGTGCAAAGCCCGCAATTGCGCTCTGGTATAATAACTGGCAAAGCAGTTATTATACTTAATTCAAGTCGTTTTTCTCGCCCCTGCGGGGCAACCGAAAAACATGACACTTTATACCATGACCGCTTGGCGGCCATGGTATAATATCCCACGGAAGCATACATAATTTAAAAGCGTAAGCAAGATGAAAGCTTAGTAAAGGAGCAGCCATGAAAAAATATAGAGTTCTTCTA
>CAZJYY010000016.1:0-45008 GCA_964550315.1 uncultured Oscillospiraceae bacterium
AAGTTTGGCTTCACGGCACAAAACGTCGCCGCTGTCGCCAGTGCGCTGTAGAAAAATGAAAACCAAAGCTGTAATAAAACGAGAGATAAGAGCGGTAGAGCTTGCATGGAAGTCCGTTTTTTCCGTTGAGAAGGAGTTTAACTCCCGTTTGTGCAAATGGCAGGACGACACGCTCTACGATATGTACGACCACAATCAGTTTGTACCAACTTGGGATACAGCAATAGATGATGAGCGTTGCTGTGAGTTTACGGCGAAGGATTTTGAAGAAGCGTCAGCGTATCAAAGGGAAAAAGACCTGAATTATATCAAGCTTGATTCAAGAAAGCCGTTGGAGCGCCACATATTTGACAGTCTAAAGCAGACGCTTGGGCTTGACGGTGGAGAAACATACACCATGTATCTGCCGAAAAAGCCTGAAGAGGGCTGGAAACTCAACGAATATGTGGAGATACGCAACGCAAAGCACGAGGACATAAGCGAGCCATTAAAAGAAATAGAAATGGTGAACTACGGTGAAAATTACGGACAAGATTTTGTTATCCGAAAGATGGAGCGTTACATCCAAAAGGCGAAGGAGAATAAGAACTTTCATTACTACGGAGCTTTTTTGGAGGGTAAAATTGCCGGTGCCTGCTATGCGTATGAAAAAGACGGGTATATAATGCTTGACGGCCTCATCGTAAATAAGGACGTTAGAAAGCAGTATGTTGCCACCACGTTGATGGACAGCATTTCAAAGCAGTTTAATGGGATAATGTTTTTACACGCAGACCCGGAGGATACTCCAAAGGACATGTATGCAAAAATGGGATTTGAGGTAATTGACACCATTTACGAGTATTCAGCCAAGCTTTAATGAAGAACGATAGGATCTTGATTGGATACCAAAAGCTAAAACAACAGGGCATCACCAAAACGGTGATGCCCTGTTGTTATTTAAATTAAACTTCAAACGGCTACCGAGGAGCAACCCGAATTTTTACCCGGGTTTCAATATGCCCATCGTGATTGGTTCCCTCTGGATTGTCGGGCATAAAGTATTCATAATCCAAATACCCGTCTTCAGAATAGCTTATTTCGGTAACATCGAAGCTGCGGGAATACGTAATGCTTGCCGTGGTGCCCGCAAGAGCAAAGGGACCGTCATCAAGCCAGGCGACTCTGGTCATTGTAATGGATGTTTTTCCTCCGAAAAAGGTGAGTTTATTGCAAATAAATCCGGCGTCCGAGCATATTTGATAAATGGAAACCTCAGCATTTTTGCAGGAATCCACATTTTTAAAATACTCTGAGATAAGCTGCGGATTTACCATGTCAAATTCCTCGTCATTATCGATAACAGCATAGCCTGCAGCGCCCAAGGTGTCAAGAATGTCCTGCATATCCTCTCGGGACAGGTTTACCTGAGTGGAGGAGACGGCGAAAATCTGTTCGTAAATCGGGCGGTACAGCTCAGCCACGGCGAGTGCAGCTTCATAATCCTCCGTGTTATTTTGGGATGGAGAAGCCACCGAATGTTCTGATTTATCGCTTTGAACGGGTATATTCTGAGGATTTACCGCAGTATCACCGCCAACATTTTGGGAGGGGGAAGTATTTTCGGCGTTTTGGCTGCAGCCGAAAGCAGACAGCAAAAAGAAAACGGATAAAACAGTCACAAAAAAATATTTTAGTCTCATGGGAACCTCACTGGCGGCTATATTAAGCGTAAAGCTTAATACCGGCCTTTTCAAAGGCAGTTTAGTGCGCGGTGTTGTTATCATACGGGTATAAAACAAGGCTTTGCCTCTTGCCATTTTACCACATAAAAGAAAAAAGTCCAGGCCCGGAGTTTTCCCTCCAAGCCCGGACTTTAAAAATGGCTTTAATTATACCCTCAGCATGCGGTATCCGACGCCGATATGAGTTTGAATGTACTGGGGAGAATCCGGCGTGTTTTCAAGCTTTTTCCGAAGGGTTGCCATGAAAACCCGCAAGGACGCCACATCATTGTCCCACGAGCTGCCCCAGATTTCCTTGGTAAGATAGGTGTGGGTAAGCACCTTGCCAACATTTTTTGAAAGCAGGCACAAAAGCTTATATTCAATGGGGGTAAGGTGCATTTCAAATCCGTTTAAGTAGGCGCAGCCGGCGGGATAGTCAATTTTAAGCGCACCATTTTCAAAGGTGCTTTGAAGGGAGGGAACAATACCCTGCACCGCAATCAGCCTTCGTTGGGTGACCCGCAGCCGTGCCAAAAGCTCCTCCACGGAAAATGGCTTTGTAAGATAATCGTCAGCCCCTGCATCCAGGGCATCAATTTTGTCTGTATCCTCACTGCGGGCACTTATGACAATAATGGGCATGGACGACCAGCTTCGTATTTTCTTTATGATGTCCACACCGTCTATGTCAGGCAGACCCAAATCCAAAAGAACGATATCCGGATTGTGGGAGACTGCTTCCAAAATTGCGGTTTCGCCATTGGCCGCAGTCAAATAATGATAGTCCTGTGTTTCCATGGTGGTGGTAATGAGATTGCGCACGGCGGCGTCGTCCTCCACTACCAAAATAAGCGGCTTATTCATGAAGCGTTACCTCCTCAACAGGTAAAGTAAACCAAAAAATAGTTCCGGAAGGGATATTATCCCGAAGATGTATTTCCCCGCCATGGGCGATTATGATGGACTTGCACAGCGCCAGTCCCAGACCGAGGCTTCGGCGGCTGTCTACAATTTTTGTGCCGGGGGTATAAAACATATCAAAAATGCGGGGCTTTGCGTCATCCGGGATGCCGGGTCCGTCATCTGAAATTTCGGTTATTACCTGTTTTTCCTTTAAGTAGGTGCGGATTTTAATATGGGAACCTATCGGCGTATATTTTATGGCGTTATCCACGATGTTTATGATTACCTGTACAATCAGACGGGCATCCATCCTTGCCAGGACAAGGTCGTTTGCCTGTATCACTTCTATTTGATGCTCTGTGCTTTGGCGGTTTATGTGGTGCAGGGCTTCGTTTATAACATCATCCAAAAGCTCCGGCTTAAGCTGAAGATTCATGCTGCCATCCTCAATTCGGGTTACTGACAGAAGATTTTCCACGAGGTTTATGAGCCAAAGGGAATCGTCATAAATGTCGCTGTAAAGCTTTTTTCGGCTTTCTGTGGGAATTGCCGTGTCATTTGCCAGCAACACGCTGGCATTGCCGGAGATTGAGGTCAGAGGGGTTCGCAAATCATGTGAAATCGCACGGAGGAGATTGGCACGAAGCTGCTCGTTTTTAGCAAGAATTGCGGCCTGCTCCTTCTCACAGGCGGTGTGCTCATTTTCCAGTGCCATGGCACATTCGCCGAGAATTGAAAGAAGGATGCTGTTCTCAAAGGGCTCCAATGTGCCGCATTCCATGGCAATGCCCACAACACCGTATACCCGGCTTTCGATTCGCACCGCAAGATACAGGCATTTGGCGCTGGAAAGCGTATCGGTGCTTGCACCGGCACGCTTATTGTTTTGCCATACCCATGCGGCAACGGCCTTTTCATTTTCCGTGGAGTATTTTTCAAGCTTCTCCTGCGGGGAAAACGGGAAAACAAGCGGCTGGGACAGCACAAGGTTCTCCTTTTTGTAAAATACCACACTGCGCTCCAAGAGCCGAACGAGCTGCTTTGCGGTTACGGAAATGATTTCGTCCCGGCCGTTTGCCTTTTGCAGGGCCTGATTGGTATCAAACATGAGCTTTGTGCGGTATGCCGCTTGGGCGGATTGCCGTGCCTGCTTTTTTATCCGCATTGCCAGATTGCCGGTTATAAGTGCTGCCAAAAACATTACAAGGAAGGTGACTGGGTAACCCGGATCATAGGCATTAAGAGTGAAGCGGGGGGCGGTAAAGAAAAAGTTGAATAACAGCACGCTTACAAGAGCATATGCAATGCTGTAGCCCCGCTCGGAGGTAGTCACGGCGGTTAGAAGAACGCCCAAAATGTAAATTGTTATTATATTTGCCTCGCCAAGCCCGTAGTGGTAAAAACCAAAGTTTACAAGGGTTGCTAAGCCCAGAATTAAAAGACTGCGCAAAAGGTCGGAGGGGGAAAAGCAGCCGCCGGACTTCTTCGGTTTTTGGGGGCGGTAACTAAGAACCGTCGTGTCGGGGATGATATAAATGTCAAGCTTCGGCGCATACGCAATCAGCTTTTCCGTCAAAGTCTGTTTGGGGAAAAGTCCGCTTTTAACGGCATTATAGCGACCCAGCACTATTTTGGAAACGCCGGAAAGTCGTGCGTATTCTGCTATTTGCAGGGCAATATCGTCACCATAGGTGGTTTCAACCGAAGCGCCAAGCTGCTCCGCCAGCCTTATGTTCTCCCTGAGACGGGATTTGTTTTCCGATGACATGCTTTGAAAATCCGATGTTTCAACGAAAAGTGCAGTGAATTCACCGTGGAAGGCCTGGGCCATTCTTGCCGCAGTACGGATGATTTTCGGATTGGTGGGGGAGGAGGAAAGGCAGACCAAAATATGCTCGTCAGTGTAATAATTGCTGTTATTTTGCACCCTGGTGCCTTCGGCCATGCGGTTCACACGATCGGCGCAGCGGCGCAGGGCAATTTCCCGCAGCGCCGTAAGGTTTTCACAGCTGAAAAAGTTGTCCAGTGCTTGCCTTGCCTGAGCTTCACGATAAATCTTTCCTTCGTTCAGACGCTCGATGAGCTCCTGTGGCTCTATATCAACAAGTTCCACCTGGGCGGCGCTGTCAAAAATTTCATCGGGAATTCGCTCCCGCACTGTGATGCCTGTGATGGATGCCACCATGTCATTTAGACTTTCGATGTGCTGAACGTTAACCGTGGAATAAACGTCAATCCCGGCCTGCAAAAGCTCCTTCACGTCCTGATAGCGCTTTTTGTTGCGGCTGCCCTCGGCGTTGGTGTGAGCAAGCTCGTCCACCAAAATAAGCTTAGGTTTGCGGGAAAGCGCTGCATCCAAATCAAATTCCTTCAGCGCAATACCGCCGCAGAGCGCATCCTGAAGGGGAAGGTGCTCAAGCCCTTGGGTAAGAGCGGCGGTTTGGGGGCGTGAGTGCGGCTCAACGTAACCGATTACCACGTCCACCCCCCTATGCTTTGCGGCACGGGCAGCCTTTAGCATGGCATAGGTTTTGCCTACGCCGGCGGCATAGCCGAAAAATATTTTTAAGTGTCCTGTTCTCTTGCTAATTTCGTCCCGTTGGATAATGCGGAGCATTTCATCCGGATTTGACCTTTTTGGCTCCATACAGTACCTGCCTTATATATGTTCCCTTGCTGAATGACACTAATATTATGAATTGGATATGTAATTTGTCAATGGAAAATTAGGATTATACAAAGATTTCATAATAAGCGCTGCCGATAATTTATAAAATTCCGTCCAGCATTAAATTAACCTTTAAAACGTTGACCGTTTCCTCACCGAAAACGCCCAGCAGCCTGCCATTTGTGCATTCGGAAATAATAGTGCGAACCTTGGCTTCGCTTATGCCCTGAGCCTTGGCGATTCTCGCCACCTGATATTCAGCGGCGGCAGGAGAGATGGAGGGGTCAAGCCCGCTTCCCGAGCAGGTGAGCAAATCCACCGGAATCGGAGTATCACCCATATCGGGATTTGCGGCACGGAGCATTTTTACACGCTGGGCTACCAAAGCCGCATATTCTTCACTAACGGGACTGATATTGGAGGGGCAGGAGTACATAAGGACTTTTCCATGGGCGTCCTTATAGGTTTTTACATCAAGGTTCATTATGCGCCCCCACATGTGTCCGTCGTCTTTATAAAATTGACCCATAAGCTCACAGCCGTACTTAACGCCGTCTACTTCAATTATACTGCCGTTTGCCTGATTGGGGAAAAGAAGCTGCGCTAATCCCGTAACCGCACCCGTGTAAAGCACACCGCACAGCAGCGTGAACACCAGAAAAATACCGACGGCACGCAGAAAAATGTCTTTAAATGTTTTCATTATATACCTCCACTATGCAAGATTGCAGACTGTCAGCACAAGGTCAATAAGCTTTACGAATATGAAGGGTGCAGCAAGCCCGCCTAAGCCATAGATAAGAAGATTTCGGGATAGAAGCTTCCCTGCGGATACCTCACGGTATTTCACACCCTTTATGGCAAGGGGGATAAGGGCAATGATAATAAGTGCGTTATAAATTATTGCCGACAGCACCGCACTTTGCGGAGAATGCAGACCCATAATATTAAGTGCTGAAAGGCCGGGATAAAGCCCCATAAATAAGGCCGGAATTATTGCAAAATATTTTGCAACGTCATTGGCAATGGAGAAGGTTGTAAGACTTCCTCGGGTCATCAAAAGCTGCTTGCCGATGCGAACAATGTCTATAAGCTTGGTGGGGGAGGAATCCAAATCCACCATATTTCCGGCTTCCTTTGCCGCCTGTGTGCCGGTGTTCATTGCCACGGCAACATCCGCCTGAGCAAGTGCGGGAGCGTCGTTGGTTCCGTCGCCGGTCATGGCTACCAAATGACCCTGACTTTGGAAATCCCGAATCATTTTAAGCTTTCCATCCGGAGTTGCTTCCGCAAGAAAATCATCCACGCCCGCCTCTGCGGCGATTGCTGCCGCAGTCAAGGGATTGTCGCCGGTAATCATAATGGTTTTAATACCCATTTTTCTAAGGTCGGCGAACTTTTCATGAACACCCTGCTTTAAAATGTCCTTAAGATAGATTACCCCGAGGATTTTGTGATCTTTAGCCACCACAAGGGGTGTGCCGCCCTGACGTGCAATATTTGTAACCACAAGCTCGCATTCGGGGGAGTATGCTCCTCCTGCGGCCTCCACATAGCGTTTTACGGATTCTGCTGCACCCTTGCGGATTTCGTGACCGTCAAAATCCACGCCGCTCATACGTGTGGCTGCGGTGAAGGGAATAAAGCTCATCCCCTTGTCCTGCAGGGTTCTTCCACGAAGATTGAACCGTTCCTTTGCAAGAACCACCACGCTGCGCCCCTCCGGGGTTTCGTCCGCCAGGGAGGATAGCTGGGCGGCGTCGGCAAGCTCCTGAGGACAGCAGCCGTCCACCGGAATAAAGTCGCTGGCCTCACGATTGCCTAAGGTAATGGTTCCGGTTTTGTCCAGCATGAGAATGTCAACGTCTCCCGCCGCTTCGATTGCCCTGCCGCTCATGGCAAGAACCTTTGCCTGATTAAGCCGTGACATACCGGCAATGCCTATGGAGCTTAGAAGGGCGCCGATAGTGGTGGGCGCAAGGCATACCAGCAGCGCAACAAGCGTCGTAATGGAGGTGGGATTTTCTATTCCCGCCTGCCTGGCGGAAAAAAGTGAATAGGTGTAAAGTGAAAGCGTGACTAAAATAAAGATTATAGATAGGGCAACAAGAAAGATTTGAAGTGCAATTTCATTGGGTGTTTTCTTGCGGGAGGCACCCTCTACCATGGTAATCATCTTGTCTAAAAAGCTTTCGCCAACCTCGTTTGTTACTTCAACAACAAGCCAATCCGATAATACGGTGGTGCCGCCGGTTACAGCGCTGCGGTCGCCGCCAGCCTCCCGAATTACTGGGGCAGATTCGCCGGTAATGGCGGATTCGTCAACGCTGGCAGCGCCTAAAACCACCTCACCGTCGGCGGGAATCTGCTCTCCGGCATTTATGATTACAAGGTCGCCCTTTTTCAGCAGCGCGGAGGAAATTACCGCTGCACTGTCCCTTTTATCTATTGAGGGAATTTTATGCGCCTCCACATTTTTTCTTGCCGCCCGCAGGGAGTCCGCCTGGGCCTTTCCACGCCCCTCGGCCACGGCTTCGGCAAAGTTTGCAAAAAGGCAGGTAAACCACAGGATAATGGTAATTGCCAGTGTATAGCCGGAGGGGGCGTCCTTAAGGTCAAACAGGGAGGCTGCCCATAAAATTGATGTAAGAATTGCCGACACGTAAACAAGCAGCATAACTGGATTCTTCGCTTGGGTTTTCGGCGCAAGCTTGAAAAAAGAATCCTTTATTGCACGCCCCAGCATTTTAGGGTCGGCAAAGAGATTTGAAGCTTCGGTTTTCATTATAAGTACCTTCCTTACGCAATTTTTCCGAAGAATTCAGCCAATGGTCCCAGCGCAAGTGCAGGGAAAAAGCTTAACGCACCCACCAAAAGCACAACAAAAACCAAAAGAAACACAAACATTCCATTTGTCGTTGAAAGCGTACCGGCGGTGACGGCAATTTTCTTTTTTTGCTCTAAGCTTCCGGCAATGGCAAGCGTACCCACAATGGGCAAAAACCTAGCAAAAAGCATAACCAAGCCAAGGGATATGTTTAAAAACGGTGTGTTGGCGTTAAATCCGGCAAAGGCTGAGCCATTGTTGCCACCGGCAGAGGTGTATGCATAAAGCATTTCAGAAAAGCCGTGAGCGCCGGTATTGTTGAGGCTGTCCGCCACGGAGGGCACCATGGCTGCAATGCCGCTGCCAACTAAAATCGCAATGGGCGTTGCAAGACATATAAGCACTGCCCACTTCATCTCGTAGGGTTCGATTTTTTTACCGAGAAACTCCGGCGTTCGTCCCACCATGAGTCCTGCTATAAAGACAGTAAGAATTGCAAAGGCAAGCATTCCGTACAGCCCGCACCCCACACCGCCGAAAACAACCTCGCCTAATTGCATTTGCAGCATCTGTACCATGCCGCCGAGGGGGGTATAGCTATCGTGCATGGAGTTGACAGAGCCGTTGGAGGCTGCCGTAGTAAAGGCTGCCCAGGCGGAGGAGGAAACGATGCCGAAACGAGTCTCCTTGCCCTCCATATTGCCGCCGGCCTGATTGATAAGGGCTGTATCGACAGCACCGTTATCTGACAGGACGGTGGGGCTAAATTGCTCACTTGCTCCAAGGCTCCCCAGGGCGGCAAGTAGCATAATGAGCATAGCCATGAAAATCGCCACGCCCTGTTTTTTGCTGTTAACAGCTTTTCCGAAGGTAAAGCACAGTGCCACAGGAATAAGCAAAATAGATATAAGCTCCAAAAGATTGGTAAAGGCATTGGGGTTTTCCAGAGGGTGTGCGGAATTAACGCCGAAAAAGCCACCGCCGTTAGTGCCCGTCTGCTTAATCGCTATCTGACTTGCGGCAGGACCCATGGGAACAAACTGCTCAGTCACAATTTCTGCATAGGGAACAAGCTTGCCGTCAATTGCAACTGTGTTTGCGGACAAATCGATTTCGGCATTCTCTAAAATTTCTCCCTCCGCACTGACTGCAATTGGCTCAAGGAGCGCAACTGTGTCGCCTTTTTGCAGAGTTTGCACAACGCCCCCGCCCACTAAGCACAGGGAAAGAGCAAGATTAAGGGGAATTAAAATATGTATCACAACACGGCTTAGGTCAACCCAAAAGCTGCCCAGACCCTGCCGATTTACTCTACTGAAGCCACGAATAAGGGCAAAAAGCACCGCAATGCCCGTGGCAGCAGAGACAAAATTCTGTACAGTCAACCCCAAAGCCTGTGTAAGGTAGCTCATGGCGGCTTCGCCGGAATAGGACTGCCAGTTGGTGTTGCTTACAAAGCTTGCGGCTGTATTAAAGGCCAAATGCCAGCTTGTTCCTGCGATACTCTGGGGATTTCCCGGCAAAAGCCCCTGCAATATTTGCATTAAGAAAAGAAAAAGGAAGCCAATACCGGAAAACAGTAAAACGGAAGAGAGATATTTTTTCCACCCCATTTCCTCGTCCTTGTTTATACGCAGAAGCTTATAAATAAGGCTTTCAAGGGGCGTTAGAAGCTTTGAAAGAAAGGTTTTCTCACCATTCATAATCCTTTTTATGTACTCACCGAAGGGAATGGCCAAAAGAATTAGAATTGCAAGATAAAGAAGATATTGCAATATTGACTGCCACATCACTGATTATCCCCCTTCATTAGTATGTAAACGTAATAGATCAGCAAAGCGACCGCTGCAAGGCCAATCAATGGGATTAAAACATTCATCTTATTCGCTCCTTTTATTTTCTGTCATCAGCATATCACTCCGGTCATAAATATTGCGTTAGCAATTACTTTTCGGAAATTAAGACTGCATAAAGGTTGTTAGAGTCATCCAATAAAAAGAGAAGCCAAAAGCATTGCCAAGCTGGCAGCTATGGACACACTCACTATAATAAGGAGTGGCAGCAAGACACCGAAAAGGAGCATACTCGTGAAAGGATGTCGGAATAAAAAACGGCTTATCTTCTGAAGGTGTGTTTTTCTATCTGTTTGAATGTAAACGTTGGATTTTAACATAACTATGTCCACCTCCCATGCTTTTATGTTATGCCACGCAGTACAAAATTGGTGAAAGTAATTTTACACATGTTATTAAGATGGAATAAAGCCGGCAAATTCGGTGTTAGAAATACTGTATGGGAAAGAGTAATGCAGCAAAACATGAAAAGGGGCAGATAGTGCTTAAGCACTATCTGCCCCTTAATGCTACAATGTAACCCGGCTACCTCTTTTTTATAGGAATCCAAATCTCACTGTAGTAGGTTTCGTCCTGCACTCCCTTAGGGTAATTTTTAGGGTCGTTGTACATCTCAATATTATATCCGGCCGCAAATTCATAGTCCTTGCAGCTTGGAAGCCATTCTGAAAAGATACTTTGGTTCACTTCCTGCATGGCACTTGGCATTGCGCCGTTGCAAGGGAAGATTGCCCAGGTGAATGCCGGAACCGTCTTTAGGGTAAACCCGTCAGGCACTTCGGACTTACCATCGTAATCGTCCGCGATAAGGTATTCAAATTCCTTTCCGCCCATGCTTTCATCGATGTTGACGCCGTACATGCCGCAAACCGTATTGCCCTTGCCGTTTTGATAGTGCTCCGCCCAAAACTTCGGAATTTCCGATTTAGCATCGTCGTATAGAAACTTCTTGGATGCGCCGATAACTGTAAAAGAGTCCTTTTCCACAATCTTGTAGTCCATTGTAAAACCGCCTTTCAAAGTCAGTGATATTTTTAGAGGAGCAAAGGATTTAATCAGAGCACCATCCCGCCTTGCCGCTGTGGGAGTGATGCCGTGGAAACGGGTGAAGGCCTTGGTGAAGCTATCCGGAGAATCGTATCCGTATTTTACAGCAATATCAATGATTTTTGCATCTGTAGAAACAAGCTCGCTGCCAGCCAGGGCAAGCCTGCGCTGACGGATATAATCGCCAACGGTAAAGCCGCAAAGCAGAGAAAAGCCCTTTTGAAAGTAAAACGGAGATATGAGCGCCCGTTTTGCAATTTCTTCAATAGTCAGCTTTTCCGTAAGGTTTTCTTCGATATAGCTTATGGCTTGGCTTATACCGTCTATCCATTCCATTGATGTATCCCTCCTCGTCTGTGTATACAGCATAGCACGCTGAAAAACCCCAGTCCCGATTTATTGTGTTTTGTTCTGTCCGAATTGCGGTAAAGAATATCGCTCCCAATTACAAAGGACACGGCGGCAAAGTCACCAAAACGTTTTGCGAGATATTTGCCTCCTTTTAATGATCGGTCACTATGCTGCCATTATGTTATTTTGCGTCTGATGTGTCAATAGCATTGAACAAGCTTCCACCTTGCTGATAAGTGATTTGAACCGCAATTTTATCACGCTTTTAAGTATGGAAAAAGACATAGCATCCGTTGAAAGGGTGCTATGTCTTTTTGTTGGAATGACGATGGAAAAAAGATTTTTTCAGTTTCGATAGATTATGCTCATAATGTGTAGTTATAGCCATTGAATAAACGCAGTTTTATCTTCTGAATTATACCCAGATTTTTTGTAAAAGTTTAACGTGCTTTCTTGCTTGCTTCCGGTCATAAGCATAATTTTGTAACACTGCTTTTCTTTTGCTATATCTCGTGCATAATCTAAAATTTGAGTTGCATAACCTTTGTTTCTGTAACCTGCATCTGTAATTACATTTTCGATAAAAGCATATGGTTTTTGTTCATGTGTTAAATTGGGAACGATTATCATCACGCAAGAAGATACAATTAGGTTATCTTTTTTTCCGACCAAAACATAATGATTTTTATCCAATAAAATATCGTTCCACAATCTGTTTATATCTTCGTTCAAGGCCGGAAAAGGATTGCCGTGTAACTGAGTATATAGTTGCAATAGTCCTTCCAAATCCTCTGCATTCGCTTTGCTAATTTTCAAAATCGCCACCACCTAATATAAATAATCTGTACTTTATTGTATCACTGTTTCAAGCATAGAAAAAGACCTATCTTCCCCTTGGCGGGAAAATAGGTCTCTTTGGTACGCCTGACGGGATTCGAACCCACGACCTTCAGAGTCGGAGTCTGACACTCTATCCAGCTGAGCTACAGGCGCATATTTATGAAAACCACCTCTCGGCAGTAGTCAGCTTTTTTAATTATAGTACCGAGAAATCCGTGCGGTTATTCAAGCAAGGATCTACACATCACACCATGTGCAGCCAAGACACGGATTTCTCTATGAAAGCAAATTGGTGTGATTTGCTTATCGTCAATAGTGGTCAAATAAAAGTCATTTGGCTTTTGAGATTTCTTCATTACAACGAATGGTATTATACCAAATGTTATTTGAAATGTAAAGGGAAAACCGCCAGCTTTGCCGGCGGTTTTTGTGCTCAAATAAAACTGACTAAAAACCTTATGCCTCGGTATGCTCGGCAATGTGCATGTACTCGTCATAGCTGCAAAGCCTATCTATGCAGCCATCCTCAGTCAGCTCAATTATTCGGTTTGCCACAGTCTGGGTCAGCTCATGGTCGTGGCTGTAGAAAATGATGTTGTGTGGGAAGGCGTCCATACCGTCGTTAAGAGCCTGAATGCTTTCCAGGTCAAGGTGGTTGGTGGGCTGGTCAAACATAAGCACGTTTGCGCCGGAAAGCATCATTTTACTAATCATGCAGCGAACCTTTTCACCGCCGGAAAGCACCTTGACGTTTTTGTACACATCGTCCCCGGAGAAAAGCATACGCCCGAGGAAGGTGCGCAGATAGCTTTCACGCTTATCCTCAGAGAACTGGCGCATCCAGTCCATAATGTCTAAATCGCAGTCATCGAAATAGGCGTTATTGTCCTTGGGAAAGTAGGCCTGAGTTGTGGAAACGCCCCACTTTACCTCGCCCTCATCCGGCTCAAGCTCGCCTGCAAGAATTTTGAAAAGTGTAGTTATTGCAATCTCGTTTCTGCCGATAATTGCAATTTTGTCCTCTTTATTCATGATAAAGCTGACCTTATTAAGCACCTTCACGCCGTCCACAGTCTTAGAGATGTCGGTGACAAATAGCCTGTCTTTGCCGGGTTCACGCTCAGCCTTAAAGCCCACCCAGGGATAACGTCGGGAGGAGGCGGGAAGCTCGTCGACGGTGATTTTATCAAGCAGTTTTCTGCGGCTGGTAGCCTGGCGGGACTTGGATTTGTTGGCAGAGAAACGGCGGATAAAGTTCTGCAGCTCTTCAATTTTCTGGGCTGCCTTCTTATTTTGATCCTTAATAAGCTTTTGAATAAGCTGGCTGGACTCAAACCAAAAGTCGTAGTTACCAACATACATTCTTATTTTTCCGAAGTCTATATCCACAATATGAGTGCAAACGGTATTAAGAAAATATCTGTCATGGCTGACCACAAGTACGGTGCCGTCATAATCAAGAAGGAAGTCTTCAAGCCAAACAACGGAGGCAAGGTCAAGGTTGTTGGTGGGCTCGTCCAACAGTATAATATCAGGATGACCAAAAAGCGCCTGAGCAAGAAGTACCTTAACCTTTTGGCGACCCTCAAGCTCCGTCATGGCGCTGTAGTGAAGCTCTGTGCTTATGCCCAGTCCCTGAAGGATGCGGGAGGCATCACTCTCCGATTCCCAACCGCCAAGCTCAGCATATTCCTCTTCAAGCTCCGCAGCACGGATGCCGTCCTCGTCGGAGAAGTCCTCCTTTTCATAGATGGCGTCCTTTTCCTTTCCGCACTGATATAGGCGGAGGTTTCCCATGATGACAGTCTCCATAACACTGTACTCATCGTACATGTTTTGATCCTGCTTTAAAACGGACATGCGGCATTTTTTGTCAATGTATACATTTCCGTCATAGTTTGTAAGCTCGCCTGAGAGAATGCGCAGGAAGGTGGATTTGCCCGCACCGTTGGCACCGATTATGCCATAGCAGTTACCGGCGGTAAACTGCAGATCCACACGGTCAAATAGCTTTTGTCCTCCGAACTGAAGGGATAAATTGTCAACTGTTATCATTTTTTACTCCTATTTATCATTAAGGGTTTTCACATAGGGGATGCGAAGCAGGGCAAAATACAGTGCGGTGCCGGAGGCAACGCCGAAAACGCCCTGGACGCAGTTGCCGGGAATTTCAGCCAGAGCACCCCAACCCAAATTAAGCGCAAGGGCTGTGAAGGCAAAGTAGCCGCCAATCATAATAAGCTCTGCAATAACTCCGCCCAAAATCGCACCAAGAAGGGAAGGGCTTTTACGCATCTTTTTAAGGATTATCCCTGCTGTAAGTGCCATTAAAAACTTAATTACAAGGGTTGCCGGAGCGTACAATACATATCCAGCAAGAAGATCTGCAAGGGCACTGCCCAGTCCGGCGGCCGCAGCACCCCACCATGGGCCGAGTATGAAGGCACCAAGAAGCACAAGGGCGTCACCTGCGTTGACGTAGCCGCCCGTGGGGGAGGGCACTTGAATTATCATGGTGGCAACTGTGGTAAGGGCAGTAAAAAGTCCCGCCCAAACAATTTTTTTAATCTGCTGATTTCTCATTAGTTTCCGCTTTCTGTAAGTTCACTTGTAGATTGGTTTTTGGTTATTCTGATTGCTGCAGTTGCAACGCCGCATAGAATAAAGTAGGCAAAGAAGGTGCGGGGATAGTACCAAACATACTCAACGCCAAAGGCAAACGCAATACCGATAAGACTTGCCAAAGCCGCCGCAAGAACGTATTTAATGGTTTTGTCCTTCGATGCAAGCTGGGCGCAGGCGCTGTCCTTCCAAAGTCGGAGCATGTACCACATGAAGGACACAAATCCCAGGACGCCAAGCTCCACAATGAGCTCCATATAGACCATATGACTGTGTGGAGCGCCGATTTTCGCCAATGGATGAGCATAGTCAAGATAAATGGAGGCAAAGCTCTCCGGGCCTAAGCCTATGCCGGTTATTCCGTAGTCACGAACAATGTTAATAGTGCCCGACCAAATGTAAATTCTGAACATGTTGGAGCTGTCCTCAGTGTTGAAAAGACTTGCAATGCGTATCATTACACTGTCAGGCAAAAACGGGATTGCCGCAACACCAAAGAACAAAAGCCAGGGGATGAGCTTTTTGTTTGCGTAGTAGACAAAAACGAGACAAGCAATAAGCGTGGATATCCAGCTAGAGCGTGAATAGGTCATAAGCATGGCTATTGCCGGAAGCCCGACGGACAGACAAAGGGGTATCCGCCAAAGCTCCTTTTTTACATTTCCGGCAAAAACGGCTGCCAGGGGTGTCATGATAACAAGAAATTCCGCATAGTTATTTGGATTGCCCAGAGTGGAGTAAACACGGCCGGGAACTCCCTTGTTAATATCAAGATCCGTAAGGCTTGAGCTGACATCAACTCCGGTAAAGCGCTGATATAAAGCGAACAGCGCTGTGAACATGACGGCAAGATATATGAAGCCCAAAAGCTTCATCATCCGCTCACGGCTGGTAATGTCAGCGGCTATGAGGTATAAAAGAAGAAGTGCGGTAATGTAAAACATCAAAACACGCACGCTGTCGCTGGGGGTAAAGCTGAAAAGGGGACTGAAAAAGCAGGCTATGGCAAAAAGCAGCATGGGAAAGCCCATGTTGTGAATATAGTACTGTTTGCGTACGCCGGCGCTTACCATAAGTTGATAGATAATGAAAAGCCCCAAACAGGCGGCAAGTGCCAGCATATTCGCCCAATAGTCGTGGGGGATAATGAACATTACGCAGATGAAACCGCCCAAAACCGTCTCATAATTAAAGAAAAATGAGGTCCGCAGAAAGCGGCGGCAGAAGGCAGAGGTTACGCTGCCCTGCGCCAAACGGGAAATTGCAGAAAATAGCTTTGAAATAAGTCTCGTAATAAAATCAAACATTCTGCGAAAAATGCAGGCAAACAACGAGTTTTCATAAAGGCGCTCAACACGGCTTTCCCGGACAAACCAGTGAACGATTGTGCTGGATTTAAAACTACGGCTGAAAGCTTGATAAAAGGTTTCAAGAATGCGGAAGAAGAAGCTTTGAAGCCAAATGTCATAAAACCTGCCAAGAATGCTGGAGGATAGCAAGAAGCCTCACCTCGCTTTCATAAGAATACTTGAAATCATGCAGCAGGTTCAATTGCGCTGACACGCAAATACATCTTCGACTGGCCCGCATAGACTACCAAGGAATGTCCAACGCCGTAAAGAACGCCGTCAACCGTTGCGCCAAAGTCGCCGTATTTTGCGTTGGCAAGCACGTCAACGGTAATTGAATAGCAGTTTTCACGAACAACGGGCAGCACCTCGCCGCCGGCGGTGTTGACCTCATAATTCAAAGGCTCACCAAGGGAGACCTTTTCAACGGTGCCAATAACAACATTCTCAGCACTGTCCAAAACCTTGTCACCCTCTTTTATTGCGTTTACAACATAGTCGGGCTCCTCAGAGGAATAGAAGCTGATTCGTACAGGGCTAAGACCGTCACCGTTGTCCCGTGGGAATACGAATTTCATTACCACAAAGGCTGCAAGAGCCAGCACAACCAGTATTATTATAAGGTCGATAAGGTTAATTTTTCCAAATAGTTTTCCGTTTTTGTCGATCATTTTGATTTCCTCCGGTTATAAATAAGCATTATAAACATCTTCGGCCAGCTTTGAAAGGTCGAAATGCTTTGAAACCTTTTCAATGGCGTTTTGGGACAGAGTATCACAAAGAGACGCATCCTTCATAAGCTCAAGAATGTGGTCTGCAAAGCCGTCCACATCGTCAATGGCTGTAACATAGCCGCACTGTATGCGGTTTTCAGCAAGGTCACGGTTGCCACCCACGTCGGTAACTACAAGGGGAAGCCCTGCGTTCATGGCTTCCAATATGGCGAAGCTCATGGCTTCGTTGCTGTTGGAGGTGTTTAGATAAATGTCCGAGCAGGCAAGAATTTCGGCGGTGTCCTTGCGGAAGCCTAAAAGAAGGCACTGCCCTTCAAGGCCAAGCTCGCCTATGCGCTGCTTAATGTGGGGGAAAAGCACGCCGTCGCCGCAGATAAGGCAGCAGAAGGGAACGCTCGCCGTGTTTTTAAGCTTTGATAGCACATCCACAAGGAAATCAAGCCCTTTTTCCGGAGCAAAGCGGGCAAAGATTGTCATTACAAAGCAATCCGGAGAAAGACCAAGCTCACTGCGCTTATCGAAATTCCGAACCCGGGGGCCGGCAGGCTCTATACCATTAAATATAACCTGGATTTTTTCGGGGCACACGCCGTTTTCCCGCATGATGTCAGCACCCTCGTTGCATACGGCTATAATGCGGTGATTTTTTGGAGTAAAATGCTTGTTAAGCCGCCGCCACACAAAACCGGAGGCACCGCTTAAGCGGAGCGTCAAATGATTTGTCAAAACAACACGGGGCTTTGAATAGTGGCGTTTGGATAAAAGCGCAATGATGTTCTCCCTTGGGTACTGGGCATGAATAACGTCAATACTGTTTTCCCGGCAATATTGAGCAAGGGTCTTTGCTGCTTTAAATATGGAGCTTTTACCCATGTCCACCTGAAGGCAGGGGACACCGGACTGTTTCATCTTTTCTGAAAGCTCACCCGGAAGGTTATATGCAAAGTAAGGCTCTATTTTGTCCCTTCCGAGGATTCGAACAAGGTTGTCAACGTACTTCTCCGTGCCGGCCTTACCGGCATAGTTGATTAAATACAGTACGTTCAAATTATTACCCCCTTTCGTGGTAAATGCTCAATAGAGTATACATCATTCCCAAATGGCAAGTCAATAGCAGGGAATGTGTGATAAAGCACAGTAAAGCGCTAAAAAACACAATAATTTGTGCAAAGTGACACTTTTCAAAATAAGCAAGCTGTGTTAGTATCAGTTCAGGACAAATGAAGGGAGTAAGGAAATGAACATTCGCACTGTTTGCGGCGCTGAATACTTTATCTTTTCCTTTTGCTTTACCAATTCGGTAAGGCCTTTTTGAGTTTGTCTGAATGTTATAAATTGTTTTACAGAAAATGATTTTTTCATCCTGCGGCAAGCTCGCCGCAGGATTTTTTTGTTACATTTTTTGGGAGAAAGGGAGTGGCAGATGTGAAGGCAATTGTTAAAAAAAGCGCTGTATCCGGAACAATAGCGGCGCCGGCGTCAAAATCCTTTATGCACAGGGCGCTTATCTGCTCTGCATTATGCAAGTGCTCCACGGAGCTTTTTCCTACCTGCTATGGAGACGATGTCCTTTGCACTATGAGCTGCCTTGAAAGCTTGGGAGCTGAATTCCAAATAGACGGGGAGAAATTAATCGTCCATCCCATAAAAGAAATTCCGAAAAACATCCTTTTAAACTGCGGAGAAAGCGGCTCGACTCTGCGCTTCCTTCTTCCTCTTATTTGCGCTTTAGGCATAAACGGTGAATTTGTTGGCAGCGGCAGACTGCCGGAGCGGCCCATCGCAGAGCTTTTACAGGCTTTAAAAGAAAATGGCGCTGCCTGTTCATCGAACAGACTTCCTTTTAATGTGCAGGGACAAATTAAACCGGGAGCTTACAGTGTTTCAGGCAATGTCAGCAGCCAGTTCGTTTCAGGACTCCTTATGGCGCTGCCCCTCCTTTCCGGGGAAAGTGAGCTTAAAATTACAACGGCACTTTCCGCACCCGGCTATGTGGATATTACCCGACAGGTTATGAAGGAATTCTCCGTGCACACCGAAAAAATCAGCGGTGGCTACTCCATTTGCGGCGCTCAGGCATATGTAAGTCCGAGGCGGTACAAGGTGGAGGGGGACTGGTCCTCGGCGGCATACATTCTTCTTGCCGGCGGACTTTGCGGAAACTGCTCTGTTTCAAACCTGAACAAAAAGTCCAGGCAGGCGGACGCTGCGGTCATGGGCCTTCTGAAAAGCATGGACGCAGAGCTTAATATAGCAGGAGAGAATATCACGTCTTCCTCCAAGGGCAGACCCTTACCCATAGACCTTGACGTTTCTGATTTTCCCGACCTTGTTCCGGCGCTTGCGGCGTTTTTATCACATGCCGGGGGTACATCAAGGCTTTATAACGCAGGAAAGCTCAGATTTAAGGAAAGCGACCGGCTTAAAACTGTGGAGGGCATGATAAATGCCATGGGCGGAAGAGCCCGAGTGGTAGACGACAGCCTAATTATCCACGGCGGCGGACTTAAAGGGGGATTTATTGACCCCCAGGGCGACCACCGAATAGCCATGGCGGCGGCAATTGCTGCTTTGGACAGTGATGGTGAGACACAAATTGCAGATGCACAGTGCGTTTCAAAATCCTATCCGGGCTTTTTCAAGGACCTGAAAAAGCTGGGGGCGGATGTTGAATTTATAGATTAAATCCTAAAACACGAAAGGGGGCAGCCTTGTGAGCATTGAAGAAATTAGAGCCGAAATCGACCATATTGACGACAATATGCTCCGACTGTTTTTGAGAAGAATGGAGCTTTCAGCCAAGGCTTTTGAGGAAAAGAAAAAGCTTGGCAAAACGATTTTGGACAGCTCAAGGGAGAAGGATATACTTTCAAAAGTGGAAAAAAATAGCGGAAGTTTATCAAAGTATTCCTTGGAGCTTTACGAAAAGCTTTTTGAGCTTAGCCGAGCTTACCAGAGTGCTGTTTCCCAGGGTGTGGAGTCAATGCCGGTAAACGCTGTACAGATTCCGAATATCGTGCTTATAGGCATGCCGGGTACGGGAAAAACCACTGTGGGCAAACTTTTGGGATATATGACCGGACGAAGAGCCTACGACATGGATGAGGAAATCAGAGCCGCAGCCGGAAAGCCCATACCGGATATTTTCCGTGATGACGGCGAAAATGCGTTTCGCAAGATAGAAAGCGAAGTAACGGCAAGGTTCGCACAGAAATCCGGCGTAATTATTTCCACAGGCGGCGGCGTTGTTACAAGGGAAGAAAATTATGCCCCACTCCATGCAAACGGCAGGGTATACTGCCTGCAGCGGCGTCTGGAGCTTTTAACAATGGAGGGAAGGCCGCTTTCCAGCAGTCGGGAGCGGCTTCGAGAAATGGAAAAAGAGAGAGGTCCCCTCTATAAGGCTTTTGCGGATGTATTTTCCGATAACAACGGCTCTGACCTTGAAACCGCCGAAGCAATTTTAAAGGATTTTAATGAATATTGTGCTTTGCAAAAGCTATAGACATTGCAGGCATCAAAAGAAAAGACTATACTCTTATTGAAAAGAAGGAAGAAAAATGTACCACATGTATAATAGAGAAGCTGAAACAATGCCCGCCGAGAAGCTTAGAGAGCTTCAAAGCGAAAGACTTTGCGCAATGGTTAAGCGGGTGTATGAAAAAGTGCCCATGTACCGCCAAAGATTCGATGAAATGGGACTGAAGCCTGAGGATATTAAGTCCATTGACGATATTACAAAGCTGCCCTTCACGCATAAACAGGATTTGAGAGACAACTACCCCTTCGGCCTTTTCGCCGTTCCTATGGACGAGGTGGTGCGTGTGCATGCCTCCTCGGGAACAACGGGCAAGCAAACGGTGGTGGGATACACAGCAAACGACATGAAGCTTTGGGGCGAGGTTATGGCCCGCACCTTGGGCGCAGGTGGTGTTACCCGCAGTGACATCGGTCACATAAGCTATGGCTACGGCCTTTTCACCGGCGGGCTGGGCGGCGGACTTGGCTCTGAAACCATTGGCTGTGCAACCATTCCCGCATCTACGGGAAACACAAAGCGCCAAATCACAATAATGCAGGATTTCAAGCCCACCTTCATCCTTGCAACACCTTCATATGCTCTTACAATTGCCGAACATCTTGAGCAGAACAATATCCCCGTCGAAAGCTTGAGCCTTAAAGCGGGATTTTTCGGTGCAGAGCCTTGGACAGACGCTATGCGAAGGGAAATTGAGCAGCGGCTGCATCTTAAAGCATACGATATTTACGGCCTTTCAGAGATTATCGGACCGGGGGTTGCATATGAGTGTGAGTGCCAGTGCGGGCTGCACGTTAACGAGGACCATTTCTATCTTGAAATAATCGACCCCGAAACTCTTGAGCCTGTGCCGGACGGTACGGAAGGTGAAATCGTATTTACCTGTATGACAAAGGAAGCGCTTCCCCTGGTGCGCTACCGTACCCGTGACGTGGGCATGAGAATTCCAGGAAAGTGCGAATGCGGACGCAGCTTTGTAAGAATGGTGAAGCCTGCCGGCCGTACAGACGATATGCTCATAATCCGGGGCGTCAATGTTTTCCCCTCACAGATTGAATCTGTGCTGGTGGATTTGGACGGCGTTGCCCCCTTCTTCCAGATGATAGTTGAGCGTGAAGGCAATCTTGATAAGCTTACGGTGCTCGTGGAGCTTACCGAGGAGACCTTCACCGATGAGGTAAGAAAGCTGGAGGCCATGACAGCAAAGGTCTCCGAAGCAATACATTCCATCCTTGGCATTTCCGCAAAAGTCAAACTCGTAGAGCCCAAGAGCATCGAACGCTTTGAGGGCAAGGCAAAGCGTGTTATCGACAAACGCACGCAGGTGAACTTCTAAGGAGGGGTAAATATGTTATTAAAGCAAATTTCGGTCTTTGCAGAAAACCGCCACGGCGCAATCATGGACATTACCGGTGTGCTGGATAATGCGGGGGTAAACATTCGGGCCATTTCTATTGCCGACACAACGGATTTTGGAGTAGTAAGACTGATTGTGGATAAAAGGAAAGTTGCCCTTGCAGCTCTTCGTGATAATGGGATGACAGTGAAGGAAACCGACGTGGTGGCACTTGAAACTGACGATACGCCGGGCAGCTTCCATAAGGCGCTGCGGGCACTTTACGACAGCGGAGTAATGGTGGAATACAGCTATGGCTTCGTGTCTCCTGTGGGGGACGGCGCAACGATTATTCTAAAGTGCGATGATCAGGAAAAGGCGCTGGAGTGCCTTACCTCCAAGGGCTTCAAGCTGCTTACAGCCGAAGATGTAAAATATTAAATACCATAAAATGACAAAGGAGTTTACCGTGCTATGTGCCGGTAAACTCCTTTGTCATTTTTAAAAGTGCACAAAAATTAAAAAACTTCAAGCGGCGAGAAAGGTAGAAAAAAGGTGAAATGAGAAACCAAATGCGAAAACCGTTTCACCGCCGGTCTATTTTCGACACCGTTCGACATGGAAAATAATTTTTTGCTCTGGGAAATATGTTAAATATATACAAATTAAAGGCGAATTGCGGTTTGCGCACTTGACAATGACCACAATAAACTGTAAAATTTTTGTTAAGAACTGGAAGTGTTCACAAGGAAGTTATTAAGTTCGACAGTATCAATTGCATGGAGGTGAACGGACGAAAATTCGCAGTAACGCGCGAGAGGACATAATCAAAATAATATCTTTGATAGGAGTGTTTTTATGAAAAAGAAGTTATTATCCGCCTTATTGGCAATAGTGATGGTTTTCAGTCTGACAATTCCGGCAATGGCTGAATCCGCATTTTCGGACATGCCCCAGGACTATTCAACAGCCGCCTTGGAGGCCGCTGTTGCAAATGGTCTTCTTAAGGGCACTGACGGCAAAATATTGCCCAACGATATGCTTACACGAGCTCAGATGTCTGCAATAATGGTTCGGGCCTTCGGAGCCACAAAATCAGCGGATATTTCTGCCTTTGCTGACGTTGACAAGGATGCATGGTACTATGCTGAACTTTCAAAGGCAGTGTACATGGGTATTTTCAAGGGTGACGGAAAAGCCATGAATCCCAACAACAGCATTACCCGCCAGGAAGCCTTCCTTGTTCTTTCCCGTGCATTTAACCTCAAAACGACAAATGCTGCCGCACTTGATAAGTTTGCGGACAAGGCAAGCGTTGCTTCTTGGGCTAAGGACGGCGTATCTGCAATGGTTGAAGCGGGCTATGTAAAGGGCGATGAAAAGGGTAATATTAACCCCACCGCCGGCATAAGCCGTAAGGACTTTGCAGTTACCATGGACCGCATGGTTAAAAACTACATAAGCAAGGCCGGAACGGTAACGGAGCTTCCCGAAGGTTCTGTTATGATAAATGTTCCCAATGTAGTACTTAAGGATATTACGGTTAAGGGCAACCTTATAATTGGCGATGGTGTTGGAGAAGGTAATGTAACCCTTGATAACGTTAAGGTTGAGGGAAACACTATCGTAAGAGGCGGCGGCGTAAACTCTTTTATAGTAAAGGGTAACAGTTCCCTTGGAAGTATAATCATAAGCAAGGTTGACGGTAATGTCCGTATTGCTGTTGAGGGTAACGCCAAGGTTGAAGTCGTAGAAGTAAATGACGGTAAGGACGATGTTATCGTAGAAGGTAACATTGCAAAGCTTGAGGTTGCTGCCTCCGACGTGCCTGTTGTTGTGCAGAACGCAAAAATAGGCGAGGTTACCGTATCTGCGGCGAATTCAAATGTTACAGTTGCGGCCAGCGCAAAGGTTGAAACCGTTACCGTTGAAAAAACGGCAACGAAAACCGAGCTTGTAGTCAGCGGAACAGTCACCAACGTGACCGCAAGTGCTGATAATACAGTGGTTTCCGGCAAGGGAACCGTTACAAACGTAAAGGTAGAAGCGGGCAACGGCACAACCATTACCACCCCCGGCACCAAGGTGGAAGCCGGCAAGGATGCCAGCAACGTAACCGCCGGGGACAAGCCCGTAACCCCCGAAGCACCCGTTGAAGTGCCGAAGGAAGAAGTCCCTCCCTATATCCCGCCGGTGGATCCGTACACCTACGTTGGTACGGAAGAAGAGCTGACTGCGGCACTTGCAAGCTCAAGTATGATAAAGCTTTCCAAGGATATTGAGTTGACAAGTGCTCTAACGGTTGATAAGGCTGTTACTATTAATGGAGACGGGAAAAAACTCACCGGAAACTGTGTTACCCTAACGCTTCCTGAGAACGGGAATATTACGCTTGAAAACTGCGTTTTGGATAAAAGCGTTATTGCTGAAGCAAAACAGGGAACAGGTAAGTTGAGTGTTATAGGCAATAAGTTTGCTTTGGACTCCGATGATGATTATGGAATCGCTGATAACCATAGATATATTGTACTATTTAAAACAAATCAAGGTTCAGATGCTTCATCCTTCAACATAGACTTCAGCAACAATACTATAAATGATGCTGTTGTAAAGGCACCGGCAAAGACAATAGCCTTTTTAATGAACGCTGTCAGCAATACAAATAACTTTGCGCCGAATGGCAGCAACTTTACTTTTAAGGGGAATACAGTAAATCTGCAAGCATTACATCTAATTTATAACATTAAGGCAGCCAACTTCTCAGTTACTGGTAACACATTCAACGGGTCAATAGATAAAGCTTATGAAAATGAAAATGCACCTACCGCCATTACTGCTTATAACGGGGGATTGCATGGAAATACAACTGTAACCGGAAATACCTTTAACAATTTTGGGTACGGAGTTAAATTTACTCAGTACGATTGTATTCCGGCACTTGTAATGGAAACTAATACATACAAGAACAATTCAAATGATTGCTTGAATGCATACTGGGCAATGACAACCGGAGGATTAAAGTCTGCTCTTAGCGGTGGAAATGAGCTTGTAATCCGTGTGTTGGGTACAAATAATGTGCTCACATTGGACGAAGACGTAACCATTCCGCAAGGAAAAACGATGACAGTTTACAAGGGTAAAACGCTGACCATTAACGAGGGTAGTATCTTGACAATAAATGGTACTCTAACCAATAACGGCACTCTAACCAATAACGGCACAATTGTTGTAAATGATGAATCTGCACTCAAAACAGTTCTCGCAGCTGGCGGCACAGTAAAGCTCGGCAGCGATATTGACCTTCATAATTCAATATGGACTCCCCTTGATATGACTGGAGTTATATTTGACGGACAAAATTACTCAATCAGTAACTTTAAAATTGAGAGCAATGCTGAATATTCTGCTTTCTTCCGTAATGTTACAAATTCTACAGTATCAAACATTAAATTTACCGGTGCAGAAGTTAAAGGCTCTCAACGTGGAGCAATCGCCATTGGAAACGCAAAGAATAGCACAATTTCAAATGTGTCATCTGCCGGAACGGTGGAATGCAGCGGACAGGCTGCTGGACTTGTAATGGCAGCAGAAGACTGTAATTTAACAAGCTGTTCCAGCAGTGCTAATGTCACTGTTAAAGATGCAACCGGATACACCTACATTACTGCCGGTGGTGTTTTCGGACAAATCGGAGCAACTAAGGCAGTAGAGGGATATTCCATCGAAGTTAAGGATTGCTCATTTACCGGAACTGTAACTGTAAACGAAGCTGGCAGTAATGGACTTTGGGCAGGTCAAATTTTCGGAAACACATACTTTAGCAATAACCACGCAGGACCAATTTATGGAATTTTATTTAAAAATCTTACTGCCGAC
Organism: uncultured Oscillospiraceae bacterium; assembly: GCA_964550315.1. Taxonomy (GTDB): domain Bacteria; phylum Bacillota; class Clostridia; order Oscillospirales; family Oscillospiraceae; genus UBA2658. Next base: position 25,651 of record CAZJYY010000016.1, read on the forward strand.
GGAACACTAACCGTTGCGCCGGAGAATTTCGAAAATACGAAAAATGTTTCTTTCTATGAAACAGATGCACGGGCTGGTATTTATAAGGGAGACTGCAAGGAGGATGACCAATTCTCAATTTATGGTCGTGCAGGAAAGAGCATTATTGCAACTTGGATTCATGACGGAGCTACATACAAGACCGCAAATGGCGAGACAACATTTACCGCTCAGTAATCAAAAGCTGGAGTTAATCTAATATCTAGCCCTAGCCTCAACCACAAAACACGCCCCGCAGAAATCTGCGGGGCGTGTTCATTAACCCTATTTTATTTCGTATGTTTGCCCTACGGAGTCGTAGGAATAGGAGGCTTCTATCTCGGCCTCCACGGGGGACGTTTCGTTCCTCAGTACAAAAACGCAGGAAGCGGAAATGGACTGCCCGGGCTGCAGCTCTGCAAAGTACGCTTCATCCGTAGAGGTTGGGGATTTTACCTCCGAGGAAGCAAGCTGCACACCATCTTGATATGCAAGACAGTACAGAGCGTAATAAAGGCTTGTGGCTTCGGTGCTGTTGTTTGTGAACTCGTAGTAAACTCGAATTGCCGGACGACCCTCATAATCGGAAAGAAGCTCGGCGGTTGTTACTTTTACATCATAAATTTCATCTAGAATTCCAGCCTCGGGAACATTGATAGTCCACTGGGGGGAATCGAAGGTCTTGCCGGTGTAGCTGGGCCTACCTGGAAGAGAGCCGGGATCGTAAGTGGCCCTTACAGTGCCGCTGTCGGCACCCTCATAGGCGTCATAAAAAACAACATCAACCGGTCCGCCGTTGGGATTATAATTCATTTCCCAGGAACACAAAAGCGCAGCGCCGGGGCGAACAAGAAGGCTTGAGTTGTAATACGGGTCATACTCATCGTCGGTTACCCACAGGTATGCTTCTGTAAGCGCATTACCATCCTGCTGAGCTTCGCAGATTACGGCGCTGTAGGCGGAGATAGCATAATCGTAGTTATTCCCAAACTCAAAGTAGATTCGGATTGTTGACTTTCCGTCAACATCGCTGGTGTGCTCAGCACCGATAACAGAAATGGAAAAGTCACCGTTGCCGACGGTTCCGCTTCCGCTTACACTATTGGGATTTTGCGCTGGAGTGGCCACAGGAGTTTCAGACGATGGAGAAGATGGCTGCGAAGAATTTGCCCTGCGGGCGGCGGAAACACCCCAGAAGAGCAAGGCAGCAAGGATTAGCACCAAAACAGTTACGGAGGCAATAACGATAATTGCCACTTTACTATTATCCTTGGATTTTGCCTTATCAGGACTTGTGCCAAGGGGCAGGTATCCTAAATTGCCGGAAGGGGCTGCTCCAAATACCTGAGCCTGCTCACCGGAGGGGGGCTGATTTACCGTGTCCCTCAGGGAAGAGCCTGCGTCGCCGCCGGAAAAAGAGTATGCAGGAATCTTCTCCTCAGCCGTATGCTGAGGATCGTGGGAGCTCTGAATGTTATCGGGGGCAGGGAAGCCAAAAACCCTTGTCCCGCAGTTAGTGCAAAAAACGGCGCCGTCTTGAAGCGGAGTGCCGCAGGCTGTACAAAATGCCATGGGGGATCCTCCTTATATATAATGTGAGGCGGTTAAAAACCTTGTCGATATATGTAATAATCTCACAGCTTTGGGCACTATGTCAAGTGCAGTTGTGTATGTACTTTATGACTAAAAGTACATGGTTTTTTGTAAATACGCACACATCTAAGCTAAATGTCACCCACAGGGAAACAAATTGGTTAAATTTGAAAATATCCATTGCATTTAGAATAAGCATGAGTTATAATGCAGACAAGTATGGATTGTCAAGGGTTTAACACATTTAAGGCTGCCCATGGGGGAAAAATGCGGCGGTTTATTTTTCAGTGTTCCTTGGCTTGCCACTGAATTAAACAATGGGGAAGTGCGGGGGCTAATCTATGCGGAGAGGGTTTCCGTGGACCATTGGAAAAACGAAAAGGAGACAGCAACATGAAAGAAGAATACGGCTTCACTCAAGATCAGGTTGACATTCAGATGATGACCCGTGATTTTATCCGCAAGGAGCTTCCTTGGGAGAGAATCAAGGAATGTGACGAGAAGAGCGAGACTCCTATGGACGTTGTCAAAAAGGCAGCGGAAATGGGTCTTACCAGTATAACTCTGCCCGAGTCCATCGGCGGCGGCGGAATGGGTGAAGTTACAAACTCCCTCATTCTTGAAGAAATCGGTTATCAGGATATCGGCTTTGCAACTGTTATCGGCGCAAACGGACTTGCTTATATGCCCGTGAATCTTGCCGGTACTCAGGCGCAGAAGGAACTTTTCGGAAAGTACATAGTCGACGGCGGCCTTGCAGCATTTGCTCTTACTGAAGCTGATGCAGGCTCCGACGTTTCTGCCGGCCGCACCACCGCCGTTCTTGAAGGCGATGAGTGGGTTATCAACGGCACAAAGACCTTTATTACCAACGGCGGTCTTGCCAGTGTTTACTCCGTGTTTGCTGTTACCGATCCCGGCACCGGCACTCACTCCATGTCCTGCTTCATCGTTGAGCGTGACCGTGATGGCGTTTCCATCGGCACTCACGAGGACAAGATGGGTATCCGTCTTTCCAACACTACAGAAGTTATTTTTGAAAACGTGCATGTTCCTGCTGACCACCTCGTCGGTAAGCAGGGCGACGGCTTCAAAATTGCCATGATGACCTTTGACAGAACCCGTCCCGCAGGTGTTGGCGCTGCAAGCTGCGGCTGCATGAAGAGCTGCATTGATAAGTGCATTGAATATGCTGCAACCCGTAACACCTTTGGCCAGCCCATCCTTCAGAATCAGTCCATCCAGTTCATGATTGCTGATATGGAAATCAAGTACGAGGCTGCCCGTGCGCTTACATACAAGGTTGCCAACATGATTGACAACGGCGTTATCGACAGTGCTCTTGCCTCTGCGGCAAAGACCTTTGCTTCCGACTCTGCTGTTGAGTGCGCCATCGACGCAATCCAGATTTTCGGCGGCAACGGATATTCCAAGGAGTATCCCATCGAAATCATCCTTAGAAACGCAAAGATTGGACAGCTCTTTGAAGGAACCAACCAGGTTCAGCGCATGGTTATTGTTAAGAACCTGCTTAAGGCTTCCGGCCTTATGTAATGGCAAACGCAAATTGAAAAAATAATCAAAAAGCCCGCACACATTTTGTGTGCGGGCTTTTTTAAAGAGTGCGTCATTCTATTGACAATGTTGCTTTGCGTGAGTTATAATCAAATGGTGTGGAAAAATAGCAGTTTCGAGCGATTTAATATTTATTATGACACCATACATAGTATTTTGGGTCGTATCGAAATGAGAAAAACTATGGAAAGAAGGAGTACCTACCATGAACATACTTGTTTGCGTAAAACAGGTACCTGATACCACAGAAATCAAAATCGACCCCGTCAAGAAAACCCTTATCCGTGACGGCGTTCCCAGCATAGTCAATCCATTTGACGCTTATGCCGTTGAATTGGCCGCAAGGATTAAGGACAAGAATCCCGACGCGAAGGTCACTCTCCTCTGCATGGGACCTCCCCAGGCTGAAGCTGCTTTGAAGGAATGCCTCGCTGTTGGCGGCGATGTTCCTTACCTCGTCAGCGGACGTGAATTCGGCGGTTCTGATACTCTCGCAACCAGCTATATTCTTGCCACCGCTATTAAAAAGATTGAAGAGACAGAAGGTAAGTTTGACATTATTTTCTGCGGCAAGCAGGCTATTGACGGCGATACCGCTCAGGTTGGACCCGAAATCGCAGAGCACCTTGACCTGCCCCAGATTACATATGCTGTCGAAGCAAGCGTTGAAGGCGACAAGGTCGTCGTTAAAAAGGAAACCGAGGAAGGCTTCGAGCTTATCGGCGCAAAGATGCCCTGTCTCGTTACCGTTACCAAGCCCAACTTTGATCCCCGCTATCCCACTGTTAAGTCCAAGATGGCTGCAAATCGCAAGACGATTACCACAATTGCATTTGCTGACCTTGAAGCTATCATCGACTCCGGAAGAATTGGCCTTAAGGGTTCCCCCACTAAGGTTAAAAAGACCTTTACGCCCGACGTTAAATCCGGCGGTGTGAAGATTCACGAAGAAACCAATGCTGATTCGGCAAAGAAGCTGTTCGAAGCTCTTACTGCCGATAAAGTTCTTTAAGAGGGGGGTAACTATAATGGATGCAAAAACCAAGGATTTGTGGGTATTTGTAGAAACCAACGACAACGGAACCTGCAAGAATGTCGGTTTGGAACTGCTTACAGTCGGCCGTGAACTGGCTGACAAACAAGAAGGTGCCCTTGTGGGCATCGTTATCGGCAACAATGTTGACGCTGCTGTTAAGTCCGCAACTGAGCATGGCGCAGATAAGATTATTGTTGTTGAAGGCAAGGAATTTGAACATTACAGCACTGACGCATATGCAAACGCAATGTATGCGCTTGTTGAGAAGTACGGCCCCACCAGCATCCTCATCGGTGCTACCAACAACGGCCGTGACCTTGGCCCCCGTCTTTCCTGCAGGCTTAAGACCGGCCTTACTGCCGACTGCACAAACCTCGCCATTGACGAGGAAACAGGTAATGTTGCATGGACCCGTCCTGCTTTCGGCGGCAACCTGATGGCTACCATCATGTGCCCCGACAACCGTCCCCAGATCGGAACCGTCCGTCCCGGCGTTTTCAAGAAGGGCGAAGGCGACGCTGCTCACAAGGCAGAAGTCATCAAGGAAGATTTCCATGTTGCTCCTGAAGCAATCCGCACTGAGCTTATCGAGATTATAAAGGAAGTTGCAGGCGAGATCGTTGACCTTGAGGGTGCTGAAATCATCGTATCCGGCGGCCGTGGTGTTGGCGGACCTGAGGGCTTCAAGCCCATCAAGGAGCTTGCAGATGTCCTTGGCGGCGTTGTGGGTGCATCCCGTGCCGCAGTTGACAGCGGCTGGATTGACCATTCACACCAGGTTGGCCAAACCGGTAAAACCGTTGGCCCCAAGCTTTACATTGCCTGTGGTATCTCCGGCGCTATCCAGCATATTGCCGGTATGAGCAGCTCCAAGACCATTATCGCCATCAATAAGGATGAAACTGCTCCTATATTCAACGTTGCTGATTATGCAGTAGTGGGTGACCTTTTCGAGATCATTCCAGTTCTTGTTGCAGAAATCAAGAAGCTTAAGGCATAATTTAAGCGATTTTTAAAGGCGCACAGTATTTTTGCTGTGCGCCTTTAATTTTTCGCGGAAGTTTTTATGATGCAGCCCTAATAAATGTTCAGACATAAAGCGAAAGCGCCAGGAATAACTATGTATAAAGATTTATTTGGGGGATACATTATGGACTGCAAGCTGAATTTACCTTACCCCGAGGTTAAAACAGAGGGAAAGAATTTGCATTACGCCGCACTGCTGACTGAGGATCTTGCCGGAAGGATAAGTGAGCTTAGTGCTGTCAATCAATACACCTTTCAATTTATTACCGAGAAAAACAAGGTGATATGTGAAACCGTTAAGTGCATATCCATGGTAGAAATGCACCATCTTAGTATTATAAGCAAGCTGATTTGCTGCTTCGGAGGAGTACCACGCTATGCAAAGCAGTGCGGCTGCGATCTTTACTTTTGGAATGGGCGCTTTGTGAGCTATGAATGCACTGCGGCAAACTATCTGAAGTCCAACATTTCGTCGGAAAGATTGACAATTGATAATTACACGAAACGAATAAGCCAAATCAACGATAAATGTGCTCAAAAGTGCCTGGAGAGAATTATAAAGGATGAGGAGCATCACATAAAGCTGTTTGAGGACTTGCTTAAAAGGTGTTGTACATAAAAAACGCCCCCTGATGCAAACTGTGCGCATCAGGGGGCGTTATATTCTGCCGCATGTGGCGGTGGTTAAGTTAAAACACGCTATTACTTGCTTGTGATTTCCTTGGTATCACGGGCGATAACAAGCTCCTCATTGGTGGGAATTACCATTACCTTAACCTTGCTTGAGGGGGTGTTAATAAAGGTTTCCTTGCCACGAACCTTGTTGGCCTCCGGGTCGATTTCAACGCCCAGATAGCTGAGGTAATCGCAAATTGCCTGACGGGTCTCGCAACCGTTTTCGCCAATACCACCGGTGAAGGCAATGCCGTCAACGCCGTTCATTGCTGCGGCATAGGAGCCGACAACCTTGGCAACCCAGTAATGGAACATATCAAGGGCAAGCTGAGCATGCTCGTTGCCTTCATCTGCAGCCTTACCAAGATCACGGAAGTCGCTGGAGACGCCGGAAACACCCAGAACGCCGGACTTCTTGTTCATCATGTTCATGACCTCGTCAATGCTCATGTCGTATTTGTTCATTATATATTGAATTATGGTAGGGTCGATGGTTCCGCAGCGGGTACCCATGGGAAGTCCTACCAGAGGGGAAAGACCCATGGAGGTGTCAACGCACTTTCCACCCTTTACAGCGGAAAGGGATGAGCCGTTGCCAAGGTGACAAACAACGATTTTGCTGTTGTCGTCGTCCAGAACGCCCATCATATCACGGGCACGCTCAGAAACATATCTGTGGCTGGTGCCGTGGAAACCATAGCGGCGCAGATGATCTTTTTCGGTAAATTCCGAGGGAATTGCATATGTGTATGCCTTTGGGGGCATTGTCATATGGAAGGCCGTATCGAAAACGGCGACCATGGGCACATCCTCGCCCATGACCTTCTTGCAGGCTTCGATGCCCATGATGTTGGCAGGATTGTGAAGCGGGCCAAGGGGGATGCAGCGATGGATAGCGTCCATGCAGGCCTGGTCAATGTAAACGGATTTTGCAAATTCGATTCCGCCGTGAAGTACACGGTGGCCAACAGCGGCAATCTCACTCATGGAGGTTACAACGCCGTATTCCGGACAGACAAGCTTTTCAAGAACAGCTTCAATGGCTTCAGAGTGGGTAGGCATGGGCAGGTCAGCTTCGTAAACGGGCTTGCCGCCAACCAAAGGTGTGTGCTTGATGTGACCGTCAATGCCGATCCTCTCGCAAAGACCCTTTGCAAGGACGCTCTCGTCGTCCATGTCGAAAAGCTGATACTTGAGAGAAGAGCTGCCTGCGTTTATAACCAGAATTTTCATAATGTATTCCCTTTCTTATTGTAATCGCAGCTAAATGAATGTAAAATATGACAGTAAAGCCGCCTTATCAACAATTATCCATTCTAATACAACTGACATATAAAAATCAAGACGTTTTCGTGTTTTTATGCCCAATTTCCGCCAATGGAGGTCAAAATGAAGATAATTGGTATTGTTGCAGAGTATAATCCCTTTCATAATGGTCATAAATTCCATATTCATGAAAGCCGTGCTGCCGTGTCCTCCGATACGGCGGTGGTGTGCGTTATGTCCGGAGACTTTGTTCAGAGGGGAGAGCCGGCCATATATCCCAAGCACATACGTGCCGAGGCCGCCGTTATGGGCGGGGCGGATTTGGTTTTTGAGCTTCCGCTGCCTTGGTCGCTGTCCTCTGCTGAGGGCTTTGCAAGGGGAGCCGTGGGGCTTTTGGGTCAGCTTGGCTGCGTGAATTATTTGAGCTTCGGCAGTGAGTGCGGGGATATGAATATCTTAAACGCTTTGGCAAACGGACTTCTTGACCCTCGGATTGACATTGCCATAAGGGAAGAGCTTGAAAAGGGCGTTTCCTATGCCGCTGCAAGGCAAAATGCTCTAACACGGGATTTGGGCAGCATGGCGGACTATCTTGCCTCGCCCAATAATATTCTTGCTGTGGAATATCTTAAGGCGATTTGCGAGCAGCACCTGCGCCTTGAACCTATTACTGTGCAAAGAAGCGGTGCCGGCCATGACGAGCCGGGAGGCTCGGCTTCGGATATAAGGCAAATGATGCGGGCAGGGAAGCGTTATTCCGAGCATATGCCCAAGGAGGTTAAGGCGATATATAAACGTGAACAGGAAAGAGGCAGGGATTTTTTAACCTCAGAAATGCTGGAGCCAATGATTATTTCACGCCTGCGTATGCTTGATGCCGATGACTTTTCAGCCGTTCCTGACGCCGCTGAGGGGCTTGGCAACTGCATTTACCATGCGGCAAAGGAGGAGCCCACCTTGGATGCCATCTACTCTGCGGCGAAGTCAAAGCGCTATGCGCTTTCCCGCATAAGACGCATGTGCATGTGTGCAGCTCTTGGGCTTGAGGCAGACGATGCTGAAGGTATTCCGCCTTACGCAAGGGTGTTGGCAGCTAATGAAAAGGGCAGGCAGGCTCTTAAGCTTATATCAGGACGAAGCTCAATACCCGTAATAACTAAGCCGGCGGAAATAAACTCCCTTGGGGGCGACTGCAAGAAAATTTTTGAGCTTGGAAGTTCGGCCCACGACCTTTATGTTCTGGGCTATGCAATGCGTTCCATGCGCAGAGGCTGCTCAGACTGGCGCACAAGTCCCGTGATGCTTTAGCCCTTATTTTCGCCGCCCTTGCTTTTTTTGCGCTGATATTGTATTATACTTGATAAATATACTCTTTTTCCACTGGAGCAGATATGAAAAAAATTATAATTACCTGCGTTGTCGGCCTTGCAATCATAGTCGCATTTATTTTTGCCGGTGGCTCGCTCAGCGGAGATGACTTGTCCCCCAAGGATGAAAATGAGATTAAAAGCTCAATATATATTGCTATTTTAAAAAACGATGATGAAAAGGTATCCGCGGCAGGCAACCAGGAAACCCTGGGCTATTATTATGCCAATTCAGTTAAGCCTACAGTTACCCTGGATGAGAAGGAGTATACCCTTCGCTTCATAGAAATAGACAGCATTACACCGGATATGATAACTCCGGAAACCACCACAAGCTCGGCAAAGCTTGTGATAAATAACAGGACAATCAGTGCGGTTTTGGTGGCTGACGGTGCAGAATTTAACAGCGAGACTGCCGGGCAGCTTAGCTCAGCGGGCATTGTGGCACTGGGGGCATACGGCACAAGGGCTCTTGCGCTTTCCGGCACAGCCAATGTTTATTCTACCTGCCAAACCGAGGATTTTCAAAGCAGCACCGCGGCAAACTACGCCTACGGTAAGGGCTATGATGACGCTGCTGTTGTTGTGCTTGTAGGCGACGCATATTCAAGGAAACTTGCCGATGGTTTTACAACGGAGTTTCAGCGGCTTGGTGGCAGGGTTACGGAGTTCAGCTATAATACGGCCATGAAAAACTTTGAAAATCTGTCCCAAAAGATAATGTACAGCGATGCGGATATGGTATTTATGAGCGGAAATGCCGAATTTGCGGGTATTTTTGTTAAACAGGCTCGTGCAAAGGGCTTGGAGCTTCCCATTTTCGGCGGCGGCTCTTGGGATACTGTTACCCTTATTGAAGAGCTTTATGGAATTGATAAGGTGTTTTTTGCCTCCGCCTTTGACGGGACGGACAGTGATATTAAGACCTCTGCGGAGTTTGGAGCAAAATATAAATCCTGGGTTCTTTCCTCAAACGAAAGAAAGACGCAAAACGGCAATTCCTCATACGCATCTCCCTTTAGTGCACTGGGCTACGATGCCTATATGATAATATCAGAAGCAATTACTCAAACCCAATCCAAGGATTCCAAGTCGATTGGTGCATATATAAGCACATGTACATACGAGGGCGTCAGCGGGAAAATTAGCTTTGGTGGAGACGATTCCACCTCCTCTAAAATTGCGTATATGAAGAGAATTGTTCCATTTACAGATATGCCGGAAGTGATACAAAAGAGCAGCTCCGGCAAATCCTGATTTGGAGATTTACATAATATCGACTTAATTCTTGTGTCTTTTAAGGTGGAATTAGACAATATGTTGTGGACATATGGGACGGGCTTTCATATTTGTTGCAATATTTTGTATTAAAACCCCAAAATGTAACCTTGTCGTAATTGTGGAGTGTTACACTAATCGTGGTTGAACCTGATATAAAAGAACGACAACAAATTTTGGAGTTTAAAATATGATGAACAAGAAAATCAATTTAGTCCCTGATGCAATGAAAAGCGCTATTATCTGCGTTGATTCGTACAGGGAAAAGCTTCTTTGCGGTCGTCTGTACCTTCAAGCCGTTGGAACAGAAAGAAAATTTAATAATGCGATGCAGATGTTGTTTTTGATGGAGGCATCCATGGACAATATGTGCTTCCCCGAAGAGTATACAAGGCTTAAAGTTTTCTCTGACGGCAGCATAAAATTATTTGACTGCGAAGCTGCGGCTGAGGTTAAAGAAGTTGAATCGGGTGCACTTGCAACCTTTAAGGTCAAGGTTATTTTCAGACAAAATGCAAGCTGGCAGGGGATAATCTCCTGGCTGGACGGGGCGAGGGAGGAATCCTTCCGCAGCGTTTACGAAATGCTGATGCTGATTGACAGCGCTCTGGAAAAGGCCGCAGACAGCAGCCGATAACCCCAAAAGAAAATGTAATTAAAGCAGCGCAGGCAGCCCCTGCGCTGCTTATGGTTTTGTAGTATATTATAACATGATTGCATCATGCTATAAATGAATGATAAGAGATAGAAAGGAAGTAGGATTATGCGCAAGAAGGTTGTCGATAAGCAGACAAACTCCACCAGTTGCTTTGTGTGCGGAAGGGAAAATCCAGCAAGCCCAAAGGCAAGCTTTTACGAGCTGGAGGATGGGACTATTGCAGCTCTTGTCACCTGCCGTCCGGAGCATATGAGCTATCCCAGCACAGTACACGGAGGAGTAACGGCGGCGCTGCTGGACGAAACGCTGGGCAGGGCGCTTTTGCCTGTTGAGCCTGATATTTGGGGTATAACTTTGGAACTAAACATTAAATATATTAAAACCGTTCCCTATGACAAGCAAATTACTGTTTTGTCACGCATAACGGAAAACAAGGAAAAGGTGTTTTTCGCATCCGGAGAGGTGGTTCTTGAAAGCGGTGAGATTGCGGCCACGGCAACGGGAGTATACTTTAAAGCAACTCCGGAAAGGCTTTCCAATATGGGACTTCCACAGACGGGACTTATGGTGTATAAAGAAGATTCCGACCCCGAATATATAGAAATTTCAGATAAATAAGTTACAAAAATTAACTCGCTTCCTGTTTTGGAGGCGAGTTTTCTTGTGGAAATGTAAGAATTTGGCATGACAGTTTGTAGGATATGTAAAACTGACTATTATAACTAAAAAAATAAATATTACAGCTTGCGGATTGGGATAATCTGTTATATATTACACTAAGATAGGGTGAGAGTTTTAACAATCAAAAAAGAATATTGGGAGGAAAGATGTAAATGGATTTGAAAGGTTCAAAGTTTCTCAAAATCATCAGTATATTGCTGATACTGGTGAGCTTGTTTGCGCTTGTCAGCGTGGGGCTCGGCACAGTTGAGCTTCTCGACTACAAGTCAGACAAGGAAGCAGAAGGCAAAGCAACCAAAGAAAGCTTAGATACCCTTGAAGCCGGAATGGCTAAGCTTGAAGAACTCCGTCCTACCTATGAAGAGGGAAAAAAGACTTATGATGCTGGTCTTGAGGAATTTGAAGCAGGTCAAAAGGAACTTGAATCAAAAACCGCTGAGTACCAGATAGGTAAGGCTACTCTCGAATCTAAAACCGCCGCTTACGAAGCTGGTAAGGCTACCTTGGCTGAAAAGAAGGCCGCTTATGAAGCCGGTAAAAAGCAGATTGCGGCTATGACAACTCAGTATCAAGAGGGTAAAAAGACTCTTGCCGCCATGAAGTCAACCTATGAAGCAGGCAAGGCCGCCACAGCAAACGGCCAGGAAGCCTACGAGAAGGTTCTTGCAGCAGGCACAGCCAAGTACGAAGCCGGTCTTGCTCAGTACAATGCAGCCCTTGCAGGCTATGAGGCTAAATTAGCCGAGTATAATGCAGGTGTAGCCGCTTATGAAGCCAACAAAACAAAGCTTGAGCAGGCTGAGGCAGCAGGAATCCTCACCGGTGATGCACTTGCAGCCAAGAAGGCAGAGCTTGCCGCAGTAAAAACCAAGCTTGACGCGGCAAAAACTCAGCTTGACGCCGGAAAGGTAGAGCTTGACAAAAACAAGGCGGCTCTTGATGCAGCAAAGGCACAGCTTCTTCCTTATGCAACCGTTATGGCTGCCATAAAGCAGTATGAAGACGGCATGGCCCTTATTGCTCAGTATGAAGCCGGCGTTGCTCAGATCAGAGAGTACGAAGCCGGTATGGCTCAGATAGCCGAGTATGAAGCAGGCGCAGCAAAGCTTGCCGAAGCTGAGAAGCTTTTGGCAGCAGGCGAGGAAAAGCTTGGTTCAGCAAAGGAACAGCTCGAAGCCGGTTCTGCTCAGCTTGCAGAGTTTGAAGCAGGCGAAGCTCAGGTTGACGAAGGCATTGCAACCCTCATGGAGAATGAGGACGTTAAGGCAAAGGTTGACGGCGGAATGGAATACATAGCTGCTGGTCGTGAGGCACTTTCCGAAGCCACCGCTGAAACCACTGCTGAAATCATCGGCAGAGCAATCGTTCTTCTTGCTGTTGCACTGGTCGCAATTTTCGGCGTTATCGCAGCCATCATGGGTGCAGGCGCAGCAAAAATGCCCAGCATCAACAAAATCAAGGGCGGCATCATCCTTGGCGTTCTCGCTTTGGTGCTTGCCATCGCTGCCAATGTGTATGCCTTCATGAATGGCTACACCGGCAACACCCTTATTGTTGCAGCACATGCCGCTGAAGCAGTTGGCGCACTTCTGTTCGTCATCGCTATCTTTGGCTACAAGAACGCTCTTGTAAAGATGCTCTCCGGCAACTAATAAGTGAAATTTGCATTAAAAAGCAGGCAGTCTTATAAAAGCTGCCTGCTTTTTTTATGCTCTCAATAAGCAAAAAATTAGCGAATTTGTTTAAATTGTGTACTTTGACTAATTAAATTGGCAAATAGTGTATGCTATTTACAATTTGAAGTTATTTTCCATTTTTTTCTTTGTTTTGTGCTTATAATTTGATATTATAGGCAGGTAAATATCCGGGCTTTGGCCCTGGAAAGAGGGATGAGAGAATGGAAAACAACAACCTAAAGGAAAAATACGGCCTTTTGACCGCAATTGCTATGGTAGTCGGCATAGTAATCGGCAGCGGAGTATTTTTCAAGGCAGAGAAGGTACTTACTGCCACCGGCGGCAATCAGCCATTGGGAATACTTGCATGGCTTATTGGCGGCGTTATCATGGTGGTTTGCGCCTATACCTTTGCAATTATGGCCACTCGCTACAGCTATGTGAACGGACTTGTGGACTATGCAGAAGTAACCTGCGGCAATAAGTATGCCTATATGGTAGGCTGGTTCATGACGACAATCTATTACCCGACTCTTACAAGCGTGCTCGCTTGGGTCAGCGCCCGTTACACCTGCGTTCTTTTCGGCTTCAGCATCGTTGGAGCAGAGTGTCTTGCGATTTCCGCATTTTACCTTTGCGCAAGCTATGCGGTGAACGCCCTGTCGCCTGTCATTGCAGGAAAGTTCCAGGTCAGCACAACGATCATTAAGCTTGTTCCGTTGTTCCTTATGGCGATTGTGGGAACCATTGTTGGTCTTTCAAACGGTATGACAGTTGAAAACTTCACAACAGTCGTAAACCCTGTAAACAGCAAGGCCGGCGCCCTTCTCACAGCCGTTGTTGCAACCGCCTTTGCTTATGAGGGCTGGATAATTGCAACAAGCATCAATGCTGAGCTTAAGGATTCCAAAAGAAACCTTCCGAAGGCTCTGGTGCTTGGTACAGCCATCATTGTTGTAACCTATATCCTTTATTACATAGGTCTTGCCGGCGGCGTTAGCAGTTCTGAGCTTATGGCGGGTGGCGAATCCGGTGCCCGTATTGCCTTTGAAACCATCTTCTCCAAGTTTGGCGGAACACTGCTGTTTGTATTTATAGTAATTTCCTGCCTGGGTACACTAAACGGACTTATGCTGGGCTGCACCCGCGGAATGTACGCACTGGCTGTAAGAAACCAGGGACCCAAGCCCCATACCTTCAAGCAGGTCGACAAGGTTACCAACATGCCCTCAAGCTCAGCAATTTTTGGCTTGCTTGTGGCAGCATTGTGGCTTCTTTACTTCTATGGCGCAGTTATTGTCACTATCCCCATTGCCCCCAATGCGGAGCCCTTTGCTTCCTGGTTCGGCAATTTCTCCTTTGACAGCTCTGAGCTGCCAATAGTCACCATCTATGCGCTTTACATTCCTATCTTCATCACCATGATGATAAAGGAAAAGACATTAGGCGGCTTTAAGCGCTTTGTAATGCCTATTCTGGCGGTTTGCGGCTGTCTGTTCATGGTTTATGCGGCATATGTTGCCCACGGTAAGGCAGTGTTCTACTACCTTATCATTTTCGCAGTTGTTATGCTTATTGGGCTTTTCTTCATAAAGAAGAAGGATGTCCCCCAAGAATAGGGGCAATTGCTAATTGAAAAAATCGGCTTCGGAAAACTTCCGAAGCCGATTTTTTATATGCGCCAATAAGGTCGTATCCCTTACCGAAATACGGTAAGGGATACAGTTGAATTGGAAAGAAAGTGGTATTATCTTATTTGCACTGCTGCTGGGTGATGCAGTGAATGTTGCCGCCGCCGTAAAGAACCTCGATTGTCTGAACGCCAACAACCTTACGCTCGGGGAAGATTGCCTGAAGCTGCTCAAGAGCAAGAGCGTCGTGCTCATCGCCGAACTGGGGCACGATTACACCGCCGTTGACGATAAGGAAGTTGAGGTAGGAAGCAACAACAACGTCGCCGTCCTCACGGGGGAGAGTGCCCTCAACGCTGTCAATTGCGAAGTCACCACGGAGAGTGACATCGTTCTTGGGCATGCAGAGCTTGTGAACCTTAAGCTTGCGTCCCTTGGCGTCGGTAGTCTCGGTGAGGGTCTTATAAGCGTCCTGGCATGCCTGATAATAGGGGTTACTCTTATCATCAGTCCAAATGCAGATAGCTTCACCGGGTCTTGCAAAGCAAGCAACATCGTCAACGTGGCCGTTAGTCTCGTCAGGGTCGATGCCGTCCTTTATCCAGATAATCTTTTCAAGATTGAGGTATTCCTTAAGCTGCTCTTCAATCTGCGCCTTGGTCATGTGGGGGTTGCGTCCCGGGCTAAGGAGGCACATTTCGGTGGTCACCAATGTACCCTCACCGTCAACGTGGAAGCTGCCGCCCTCAAGAACGAAGCCGGGAGTGCGATAGGTGTCAATGCCTTCGATTTCACATACCTTCTGGGGTACGAGATCATCCTGATCCCAAGGGAAGTAAAGACCGTCATAAAGGCCGCCCCAGGAGTTAAAATCCCAGTCATTTGCGCGGGTTTCGCCCTTGTCGTTTGTAAGGAAGCAGGGACCGCAGTCACGAATCCATGAGTCGTTGCTGGTCATTTCAACAACACGAATCTCTGAAGGGAGCATGTTGCGGCAGTTCTGGTACTGAGCAGGGGAGACGCACATGGTAAGGGGCTCAAACTGGCTTATGGCCTTTGCGATGTTGGTGTAGGTCTTTTGTGCAGGCTTTGCGCCGTCGCGCCAGTTGTCGGGGCGTTCCGGCCAGAGCATCCAAATTTGCTTGTGAGGCTCAAACTCGCCGGGCATACGGAAGCCGTCCTTTTTGGGAGTGCTGTTAAGAATTCTTTTAGCCATGATTATTTCCTTCCTTGTTTTTATATTTAGGTCTATGAAGTGTTAATCTCTTATGTTTAAATAATAGCAAAATAAGCAAAGTTATACCATTGTCCCTTGGAAGGATTTATATAAAAATGAACCACAGTTCTATAAAATACACCCGAATGTACTCAAATAGAACTAAAGTACTATTTGAGTGTTGCACAAATTGGCGTTTTGTGCTAAAGTAATTATGTAATAAAAATTTTTGCAAGAGGTGAGCTTCTTGAAATTAGTTGGCATCAAGCGTTCGGAAACATCACTTACAAATGCAAAATGGAAAAAGATAAACGAGCTCGATCTCCAGCTTTTGAAAGCCGGGGATTTGCAGGAGTTGCAGGCATGCTTTATGCAGGGGCTTAACGAGCTTATTCCCCACAAAAAATCATTTTTTGACATGGGATACATTAAAAACGGTCAGGCCAGCTTTTTTGATCCTTTCTCCCTAAATATGAGCGACAATGAGCTAAGCGAATATTATGACAGCTACCAAAGTGCCGATTATATCGCCTGGCTTCTTCCCGAGGATGAGGCTGTGTATTATCGGGATTCCACAATAATATCCAAGGAGCTGCGGGAACGCTCGCCATTTTATAAGCAGTGGCTAAAGCCCATGGGGGTATATTACAGTATAGGCAGTACCCTTTTCTGCGACGGAAGGCTCTATGGTTCTATTACCGCCTTTAGGGAGGAGGAGGCAGACTTCTCGGATGAGGACGTTTACGTGCTGCGGCTTCTTTCCGAGTTTCTTACGGCAAGACTTAAGCTTATGTTCCCCAACGGCATTGCTGACGGCCGCCGATTCAAATATGACGATGAGCAGCTTAAAAAACATCTTATAACCAACAGGGAAAGGGAGATAATTGGCTTTATCTGCGACGGCCTTACAAATCGTGAAATTGCGGATAAGCTTTGTATTTCCGAAAGCACGGTAAAAAAGCACAACAATTCAATTTTTGCGAAGTTTTCCGTAAGCAGCCGCACTCAATTGCTTCGTGAAATTTCGGAGCAGATTTGATTTTATAATTAAATACTAAGGCACCGGAGGACATAAGCCTTCCGGTGCCTTTTAAGATTATTTTGTTTTACGAACCAAACTACTGATTACTCAGCGTTCTTGTTTCCGGCTTTAATAAGCAGGTAGCCAAAGAAGGTGGTGATAGCAGTTCCGATTATGAGAGTCCAAAGGCCAAGTCCGCCGCCGGAATCCTTGAACAGGAACACGATGGAAGCGCCAACGCAGATTTCGCAGAGAACTGCGCAAACGATAAGACCCCAGTTTCCGCCGGGAACCTTGTAAGGACGCTCAGTTTCCTTGTCGGTCAGTCTAAGCTTAACAGCCGCGGGGAACATGAACATGTAGGGCAGCATGAATATTACAAAGCTGAAGGAAAGGATTACCCAGAAAATCTCATTTGCATCTTCAGAAAGGCTGAAGTTAAGAACGAGAAGAAGGGTGGAGATGATGCCCATGATGATGTAAAGTCCATCGGGGGTGTCGTACTTCTTGTTGCGGTGACCAAGGAGTTTGGAACGCTTATCCAAATCGGAAGCAGCAAGAACTTCGTTTGCGCCCAAGGTCCAGGAAACCATGTTGGAAACAAGGGTAAGAGCAGCAACAACGATGATTACAACAAATACAGGACGTGCAGCAGGCCCGAATACGGAGCAAAGCTCTTCAAGTGCATAGAAAAAGCCGTCAGCAGAGTCAATGCCATCAGCGGGGAGTGCAGCAAGTACACCGAAGGTACCGAACACATAAAGTGCGGTGATAATGATACCGGCAAAAATAGTCATCTTGGGAATGGTCTTGCCGGGATCCTTAATCTTACTGCCTATAGCACCGATAAGCTCGAAGCCCAGAAGGTTATAAGCAATTGCGGATATGTATTGGGTAGTGTTATCAAAGGTGGGGATAAATGCCTGGAGGGAGAAGTCGTTCTTTACACCGAACTTAACGGCATAGGCAATACCAAGGAAGCCGAAGATAAGAAGAACAGCAACTTTGCAGATTGCTGCAATGTTGGAAACGGTAACACTAAGCTCAACACCTCTGACGCCGATGTAGACGATTACCCAGCACATGGCAACGGCGATGCCGCACAAAAGCCAGGGAGAAGCGTCAGGAATGAAGGTGTAGCTGATCCAGTATGCGAATGCGATGAACACTGCGGGCATCCAGAATGCTACGTTTACCCAGTAGTACCAACCGGTCATAACTGCGGTTTTTTCACCGAAGGCTCTCTTTACCCAGCTATATATACCGCCGTCGTCGGGGTATGTACTTCCGAGCTCAGCACTGAGCAGACCGTAGGGCATAAAGAATACGATTGCGGTGATTATCCAAAGGGTAATGGATGAAACACCAATGATTGCAGGGGCTACGAAGGTGTCAAGGACGAGGATGCTGCAGATTGTGAACAGGATACTCTTCCATAGACTTACTTTCTTTTCTTCCATATTTATTCCTCCCATTTATTTTGCAGGGACTAAAATAGTCCCTGACTTTTACTTTATAATGACCGTGCCGCTTTCGCCGGTGATGGCCTTACCAGCGTTTTCAAGGCTTGCGATGATTGCCTTGCCGCCGGCTTTTGCAAAGCCCATGGCCGCCTGCACCTTGGGCAGCATGCTGCCGGGTGCGAAGTGACCCTCGTCAATATATCTTTGTGCCTCGTCAAGGTTCATCTTCTCAAGAAGCTTCTGGTCGGGCTTTCCGAAGTTTATGGCTACTCTATCCACCGCCGTGAGAATTATGAGCATATCTGCCTTTACAAGCTCTGCAAGCTTTGCGCTGGCAAAGTCCTTGTCAATAACTGCGGGTGTGCCAACAAGCTTTCCGCCCTTGTTGATGACGGGGATTCCGCCGCCGCCAACGGTAATGACAATCTGTCCGGCTGCAATAAGAGCAGCGACAGCGTCCTTTTCAACAACGTCCACGGGCTTGGGGGAGGGAACTACCTGACGGTAGCCACGACCTGCATCCTCAACCATGGTGTAGCCCTTTTCGGCGGCAATCTTGTCCGCCTGCTCCTTGGTGTAGAAGGCTCCGATGGGCTTGGAGGGCTTGGCAAAAGCCTGATCGTTCTCGTCAACCAGCACCTGTGTTACCACGGTGACAGCGGACTTTGCGATATTTCTTGCCTTCAGCTCGTTCTGAATGCTGTTTTGAAGGTGATATCCGATATATCCCTGGCTCATTGCGCCGCACTCGGGGAAGGGCATGGCGGCTTTGATTGCGCCGGCCTCTGCTGCGGTGGACATGCCAAGGTTTATCATACCGACCTGGGGGCCGTTGCCGTGGGCGATAACAACATCGTTTCCGGCTTCTACCAGGTCTACTATGGATTTTGCGGTTTCTGTGACCAGCGCTAGCTGCTCCTCTGCGGTGTTGCCAAGGGCATTGCCGCCCAGGGCGATTACTATTTTTGACATATGATTAGTTTCCTTTTTGGTTATGGTCTTTTCTCTTCCTGCCCAAGGGACACGGCAGCATGCCGTGCCCCTTGGGGGTGGAAAGGATTATGGAAAGGAGAGAAACAAGTTACTTAATTACTGGATGCCACGCTCAGCCATGAACAGTTCGAGCTGCTCCTTAACAGCAGCCTTCTGAGCCTCTGTGCCATCCTTCTGATAGCGGG
>CAZJYY010000017.1:0-43301 GCA_964550315.1 uncultured Oscillospiraceae bacterium
TGAAAAAACAAAAGGAGGACAACCATGTGAATTACGAAAAGCTATTAGACGCAAAGATTTCCCGGGAGTCAATCGCAGCATGGAGGGAAAGCGGAAAGAAGGCGCTTGGTATAGTGTGTGCCTTTGTTCCGCTGGAAATTTTGCATGCGCTGGACATCATGCCTGTACGCCTTCGTGCCACCGGCTGTGACGATTACAGCGATGCCGAGGTTTGGATGTCCAGCTTTAGCTGCAGCTTCGCAAAATCCATCCTCCAGCATCTTCTGGACAAAACCTACGATTTGGACGGCATTGTCGTTACCGACGGCTGCATGCAGGCAGTCAGAATTTACGATAACTGGAAGTGGATTTGCGAAAAGTCCGGACGCAGCGACCAGTTTATCTTTGAATTGGGTGTACCACGCATGAGAACCGACACCACCCTGAAATTCTTTAAAAATGACCTTGAGGAGCTTATTGAAGGTCTTGAAAAGCTCTCCGGTAATAAGCTTACCGATGAAAAGCTTAAAGCCTCCGTTGCGATTTTTAACGAGCAGCGCCGGCTTGTTCGTGAGCTTTTGTCCTTGCAAAAGGCGGATAAGCCCGTTGTAACCGGCGCTGAGGTTCTAACCATCCTTCTTAACGCCACCGACAACGATGTGGAGGATTTCAACGCCATGCTCAGCGCCTATCTTGAGGACGCAAAAAAGCGTGAGCCGCTCACCGACTACCGTGCCCGCATACTGATGATTGGTTCCTCTCTTGACACCCCCGACTACATAAGCGCCATTGAAAAAAAGGGCGGTCTTGTGGTTGCCGACGCTCTTTGCTATGGCACCATGCCCTTTGAACGGGATATTGTTCTTGGGGACGACATTTTAGGCTCCGTGTCCGATTATTACATGAAGCGTCTTATCTGTCCCAGAATGATTGACAATCGTAATGAGCTTCACGAATTTATACTAAACCGAGCCAAGGAGTATAAAGCCGACGGCGTTATCTATCAAAAGATGCAAAACTGCGAGTGCTGGGGCGGCGAAAACGTAATGCTGGAGAAGGAGCTGAAGGCTTTGGGACTGCCGGAGCTAAACCTGGAGCGTGAACAAAAGCTAGCCAACATGGGTCAGCTTGAGATTCGTGCCGAAGCATTTATTGAAATGGTAGAGAAGGAGGACTAAGATATGGCCGGATATATTGACAACACGCCAAGGGTAGTCAGCGGCGAAATGAGCACCTTAGACTTTATTGCAGAAACCGCCGAAAGCAAACTGGCACGTTCCTTGGAATTGAACCCCGACACCAGATGGATATACGACATTCAGGTGGCCCAGTGGTGCCAAATTCGTGACGCTCACAAAAACGGTAAAAAGCTTGTCGCCTTCGGCGGACCTGTGCCGGTGGATCTTATCTATGCCTTCGGCTGCCAGCCCTACTACCTTGATCAGCTTCCTTTGGCTCTCGCCCCCACCACCAATGCCGCTGCAAAATTTATAGACCTGTGCGAAAATGTCACCAATCAAAGCATGTGCGCTCTTGATAAGATTGAATTGGGAGTTCTTCTTGCCGACCAGTACGGCGTGAAGCCTGACGCCTTTGTTTACTCCACTGTCCCCTGCGATTCCTCCCGCATTGCATACCCCAACATGGAAAAGATTTGGGATGTGCCCACCTTCAAGATTGACACCCCCTTCCGCCGTGATGAAAAGGGTGTGCAGTATCTTGTGGATCAAACCAAGCAGTTTATCGAGTTTATGGAGGAATTTACCGGAACCAAGCTGGATTGGGAAAAGGCAAAGGAATCCTTCCGTGTTTCCAACCGCACAAACGAGCTTTTGGTTCAGTGTGCAAATCTTCGCATGCACACCCCCTGCCCTCTGCCCGGCGCACTTTGCATCACAAACGCCTGCATGAGCGGTCAGGCCGCCGACCCGGAGCTTGTCAAGTTCCTTGAAAAAGAACTGGAAACAGGGCAAATGATAATCGACATGGGCATGGGCGCCTGTCAAAACGGCGAAAAGTACCGTATGCTGTTCCATCAAAACATGCTATGGATACACGCCAAAACCTACACCTGGCTGGAGCGTGAAATGGGCGCAATCTGCATAATGGACGTTCTTGGTCACTTCTGGGGCAATTTCTACGAGGATTTGGACGACCGTGAGGCCTGCTTCCGTGTGCTGGCAAAGAAAATGGCTGACTTCCCCATGATTCACGGTGCCGCCGGCCCCGTTCAATACTATCTTGACCGCATTAAATACCTTATGGATAATTTCAACATCAATGTTTCCTTCTTCATGGGCCATGTGGGCTGCAAGCATACCTGGGCTTCCCAAAAAATCCTTGCCGACTACATCTATGAAAACTGGGGCATTCCCACCCTTGCGCTGGACGTTGACTGCATCGACGGACGCTACAAGGGCCCCGAGGAAATTCAAAGCGCTATTAAGGAATACCTTGAAAACGTGGTAAAACTATAACTCATACATCTCCTTTTCCCGGGGAAGGAGTCCTGCACTTTCACAGGGCTCCTTCTTTCGTTAAAGGGGAAATGGGGCTCCATACACGAAAAAGACCTCTTGCCCATTTAAGCCATGGTCAAGAGGTCTTTTCGCTTATTATTTCTTACTGCGCGTCCATGTAAACGCCCTTTGCAAAATCGCCCACCACGAACATAAATTCACCGATAATTCCGGCAAATTCCGGCGCTCCTTCAACGACAAGGAAGCCGCTGGCAATGTAGTCAATCATGTCGCCCTTGCTCATGAGAATGTCCAGGGCGTGCTCCACCGTGTCAAAGCGAAGGGTAAGGAAAGGTTTGCAGCGGGGGTACTCTCCCCGTCCTGCCTTAGAATTTCCTTCTTTTACTCTTATGTAGCTTTGAAGCTCAGGATAACCGTTCACAGCATAGGCAAAACAGCGGTCAGGAGACTTCAGCGCCCATTCATGGACTGCGGGATGGCCCGCCTTATTAAGCTGGCTTATACCGTTGGGAAGGAGATAGAAATATAGCTTTGTAAGAAGAATCCTGTCCTCTTCCTTTTTGGGAGCGTCCTCCGCCTGAAGAAGTCCCGCCATGCCCAAAAGTCCCTGCATTATGGCGACGAAGCTGCCGAAGTTCTTCATTATTCCCTTCATTTTCGGAAGGGGCATTCCCTTGCCTGAGAAAAAAATAATGAAGTTTTTAAGATTGGGGAAAATAAACTCAATGTCCGGATTTGGATGGATTTCCGACACCTTGCAGGTAATCGTGCCCTTGTCAAAAACGATGTGGGTGGACATTTTGCCTCCCTGTGCCTTGTCGTAAAGGGCGCTTACCTGAAACACCAGACTTTTTGACTCAAACTTCTTTTTAAGCTTGGGTCTGTTTTCGATGACAACCTTCAAAAGCGGCAGTGCGGAATTGAAAAATATCCGTGCAGCGTAAAGGTCATCCTGAGTGATTGCGACATTTTCCTTCATGTCACACCTCGTCAGTCCAGTCGATTTCCGCCTCAAAGTCACGGTCGTCGAACTTGAGTGCCTTTGTAGACTTTCCGTCGGCTGTAATTTCAACAACGTGTGCGTGCTTCATCATGTCCACGGCGTTGGTGACAATACTGTCAGTGTCAATACCGTTAAGGTGCATGATATCCTCATGGAAGCCAAGCTCGGAGAAGTGGTCTTGTATGCCCAGCTTGCGGAAGGCGCAGGCCTTGCCGTTTTCAAGAACCACTTCACCAACAGCAGTGCCAAGGCCGCCGATAACCGTGTGATCCTCCACGGTGAGAATACGCTTAGTGTCCCCCACAGCCTTAAGGATAATGTCCTTGTCGATGGGCTTAATGGTGTGCAGGTTTATTACCCTTGCGCCAATTTTATAGTCGTTTTCGAGGATTTTTGCAGCCTGCAGCGCTTGGAACACGCAGGAGCCGTTGGCAATGATGGTAATATCGTCGCCCTCGGTCATCTGAACGCCCTTGCCAAATTCAAAGCCGTAGTTTTCATCCTTATAAACGGTCATGTCAAAGCCGCGGTTAATGCGTATGTACACAGGGCCGTCCATGGCGTAGGCCGCACGTATGGCGTTTGCGGTTTCATAGCCGTCCGCCGGAACAATGACTTTAAGGTTTGCAAGGGAGCGCACCATAGCAATGTCCTCAATGGCGTGGTGGGTGCTGCCCGCCTGACCAAAGGAGGTGCCGCTGTGGGTGCCGATTATTTTAACATTCAAATTCTGATAGCAAATATCCGTGTGAAGCTGGTCTGTTGCACGCATTGATGCAAACACACTAAAGGTGCTGGCAAAGGGGATAAGCCCGTTTTTCGCCATGCCTGCGGCTATGCCGAAAAGGTTTTGCTCGGCAATACCCACGTTAAAAAAGCGTTCGGGGAATTTTTGCATGAAGTCGCCGATTTTTGTGGATTTTGCAAGATCCGCCGTAAGGGCCACAACTCTGGAATCTTTTTCGCCCAGCTCAACAAGAGTTTTTCCGTAAATCTCCGCTGTTGCCATTTTGGTGCTTTCAACAGCCGTATAGTTCATTCCGCCCATACTTATTTACCCTCCTTCTCGGCACGCTCAATACGCTTTGCTTCGTAGTCCTTCAAATCCTTGCAGGCAAGCGCATATTTTTCGGTGTCCATAGCTCCGTAGTGCCATTTGTAGTCGCCGGCCATAAAGCTTATGCCTTCGCCCTTAACGGTGTCAAGAATGATGCAAACCGGCTTTTCGGTGGCGGTCATGGCCTTTTCCATAACCTCGCTCATGGCGTTCATATTGTGGCCGTCCACCTCCATAACCTCAAAGCCAAAGGCACGCCACTTATCAGCAAAGGGCTCCAACTTCATAACGTCCTCGGTAAGGCCGTCAATCATGGCTTTGTTGCGGTCAACAACGGTGATAAGATTTGTGGCTTTATAGCTTGCGGTGGCCATTGCGGCCTCCCAAACGCTGCCCTCGTCACACTCGCCGTCGCCAAGAAGCACCCATGTTTTATAGCTCTTGCCAAGAACCGTTGCGGCAAGAGCGCTGCCCAGGGCAAGGGCGCTGCCGTGTCCCAAAGAGCCGGTGGAGGCTTCAAGCCCGTGCACCTTGTGATAGTCAAGGTGAATACCCAGCTTTGAGCCGGTAAGGTTGAAGGTTTTAAGTTCCTCATAGTCTATAAGACCCAGCTCCGCAAAAAGAGCGGCAATTGCAACGCCGATGTGACCCTTGCTGACTATGCAGCGGTCACGATCGGGGTTTTCATAATCTTTTGGGTCAAAGTTCAGGTACTTATAATATAAAAGGGTCAGAAAGTCGATGGAGCTGAGGCTTCCACCCATATGGGCGCTGCCCGCCCAGTTGCAGGTGTCCAGTGTGTTCTGGCGCACCTTTGCCGCCTTTTTCTCAAGGTCAATCCATTCGGATTTGCTAAGTGCCATAACGTTTTCCTCCTATTTTCCATAAACCTCTGGGTGATTTTTAACAAGTACCTTGAAGGCCTCGTCTGCAACCTCAGATGTGAAGTTGATATCCTCGTCTGTAAGGGAAAGATTGGTGAAATGGTTGTGGTGATTGGTAAGATAAACACCCCTCTTTTGCATTTCCGCAATCCACTCCTGATGGAGCATGAGGCTGTCGTCGTCCTTAATAATAAGGTAGAAAAGGCTGGGTTCACCGGATATAGCCAGCTTAACACCATTTTCATCCGCCGCTTTTTGAAGCCCTGCGCAGAGCTTTCGTCCCAACTCAAGATGCCTTGCGCCGCCACCCAGTCGCTTCATTTTTTCAATGCAGGCAATGCCGGCGGCAAAGGGAACAGCGCTCATCCAATAGCTTCCTGTATATGTAATGCCGGAAACCACGGGCTTCAAAAAGTCTTTGCCGCACAGGCAGGACACGTTGTAGCCGTTGGCAATGCCCTTGCAAAGGCAAAGAAGGTCTGCTTCAAAGCCGTAATACTTATCGCTTCCCCCAACGTCAAGACGGAAGCCGCAGCGCACGTCGTCGATGATAAGCACGATTCCGTTGTCTGTGCAAAGCTTGCGCACCGCTTGCCAGTAGCCATCCTGGGGAAGAACGTTGTCAACAAAGTTTCCGTGCATATAGGGGGTGGAGATGAAGCAGGCGATATCGTCCTTGTTCTCCTCAATAAGCTTTTTTAGTCCCTCAATGTCGTTAAACTTGACCATAAGGTTATTTTCCACCTCACCGGGAAGCACCCAAGGAGCGGTCTTGTTCTGTGTCCACTGGTGAACGCCGTGGTAGTAGCCCTCAACAAAAATTATCTTTTTCTTTCCTGTTGCCGCACGGGCGGTAAGCATGGCAAGGGTAGTAACGTCGCCGCCGTTTTTGGCGAAAAACGCCCAGTCGGCCATGGCCACGGTGTCGGTTATGACTTCCGCAAACTCGTACATTTTGTAAGAGGGGGCGGTGGTGCAGTCGCCCAGATCCATCTGCGCCTTGGCTGCGGCGTTCACGTCCTCGTCACAGTAGCCAAGAATGTTGGGGCCGTATGCGCACATGTAGTCCAAAAACCTGTTGCCGTCCAAATCCCAGAAATAGCTGCCCTTGGCATGGTCACAGAACTTAGGATATGCGGAAATGGGGATGAAGCAGCCTTCCGCAGGGCCTTGGTGTCCATATATTCCGCCGGGAATTATCTTTGCGGCCTTCTGCAGGAGCTCGTCACTTTTTTGATATGTATAAGTATTCATATTTCTTCCTCCTATGCCAGATAAACCGCAACTCGTGAGAGAAGCCTGTTAAGGTTGTCAATCATGGGGATATAGCCCTTCATAACGATTTTCCCCGCTGCCAATGCGCTCATGGATTCCACCGTACCGTCAAAAAGGCCACGGGCAGTATCAAAGCTGTCAAAAATCATGCAGGCACGGGGTTTTTGCGCCTTGCGGTTAAAGGTTTGCATGTGTCCGCCCTTGATAATAAGCTCGGCACAGGGGCCACCTGCAATTTCCATGGCAATGCTTCCGTCAGGAATCTTTTTTGCGCTTAACTGTCCAATCTCATCGTAGTTCCCGATTGCGGAAAGGGCATTTGCCACCAAGTAGAACATCATGGTTGTGGACTTTTCAAAGAACGCCCTGTCCTCCAGCGCCTTTTCATCTGCACGAAGATACTTGTTCAGTAAATCCGTAAGCTGCATAAAGTTTTTAAGCAGGAATGAAAGCTTGAAAAAGCCTCCATAGGGCAGCGGAGTCTTTTCGCCATCCACCATTTGGTTCAGTGCCTCCGGACTATTAAGCCAAAGCTTAATTTTTCCGCCCTTGCCCTCGGTCATGGTGCACTTGCCGCCGGCAAATTCAAGCACAGCCTTGGGTCCGTCCCCACCTACGTTGATGCCGATGGACACGGGACTTTCAGGTGTTGCAAGCTTTTTTGCCTCCTCGTCCAGCTCGCACAGCATATCAAGGTCCTTCAATACGGCAAACATATTGATATACGCCAATGCCTTTTGATCCTTCACGCTCAGTCCTCCTTTATAATTTCTTCGCTTTGCAGCTCATCACGAAGCCGCAGAACGGTTTTTACAATATCGCTATTTCCGAAAGCGGATGTAAACTCATCCGCAGCGCTTTCCGGATTTATCCCCAGCTCCTTTGGAGCAAAGCTTTGCCAGCCAAGGCGAAGCGCCCCTTTCACGAAATCACGCTCTTCCCCGTCGAAGGCGGGGGCTTGGGACAGGCAGACTCCGGCCCTGTGCAGCACGGAAAGCGCCCTTGCAATACCTTGCCCGGTGAGTGAAAGAAGCTCGCCGTAGCAGTCCACAGCCGCCTCTCCGGTTTTTTTCCCCTCCAGCATACTTTTAACGAGGGCAGCGCCGCTTTTGCGGTTTTCCCCTTCAAGCACACGGTAAAGTCCTTGAGCAAAGCCTTTCAGTCTTGTAAACATAAGCTCGGTTTTTGCTATAAAATCTGCACCCATGGACGCATTAAGAGCGTAGCGACGCATACCGATATAGTCATCCAAAGTCTCGTCGGATACTGTTATTATTTTTACGATATCCTCTGTGCTGAGGGTTTTTTTCAGCATGCAGTCCGAAATAAGACTTTCAATATCGCAGCGGGTACTGTCCTGAAGCTGCTTTTCATACAATTCAAATACCTTCACCGTTTGGGAAAGTGGTATTCCTGCGTCCAAACGGCGTTTTGCAAGCTTCATCATGCGAAGCTCTCCCCGGGTGCAAAGCCGCACTCTGCCCCCCCGTGTGGGCTTTATAAGTCCGGCAGTCACCAAAATCTCCGCTTCACGAAGCTTTAGCCCCGCTTCCTGCGCCGCGTCTCCAAAGGGCAGCGTTTCATAATAGTCACTCTCGTCCGCCTTGTTTATCACATCTAAAAGCTTCACCTCGTCGGCATCCGCTCCGTCCCGAAGTATGCGCTTTATAACCGAAAGCGGGTAGTATTTTTCGCTTTGCAGTATACGGATAAGCTTTACCCGCTCCACGCTTTCCGGAGCATACCAGGCCATGTTCCTGCCGGTTTTGCAGGCAATGTCCACAAGTCCTTCCTTAACGTAATATTTCACTGTGGTAAGGTTTGTGTCGGATAAACTTGCCACCTCGCTAATTTTCAAAAGATTCTTTGCTTCGCCAGATTTCATGCTAAACCCTTTCCGGCAGGAGACTGCCCCCACCGTTCACTTGTTACAGACATTGTGATAAGTAGTGAGTTTTACTCCCTACTTTTGCTATTTTTTTGCACGACCGCTGCCAGTCATGCAATTTGTTTTAATATTTCCTTTGTTTTGGGTGCATTTGGCGCTTATTACAAAAAGAAATATAGCTTACGCCAAAATATGCCAAAATTCTTATTTTTTTCAATTATAACACTTCACAATTCCCTATACAAGCATAAGGAAAATTATGTGAAATATGCAACATTTTTTTCGTGAAACTTGTCGCTTTCGCAAAGAGTACGCCCCCCTTGGTTTCATATAAAGCGAAAACCAAGGGGGGCGTGGGTTAATATTTAATTTTTAGATGCTTTTCCAAGTCGGGACAAGACAACAAGTGCGGTGAATCCCCCGCAAAGAGCCGTAATGCCCTGGGGCCACGAAAACATTATTGTCAATACTTTTATCTGGGCGGGAAGCGCCTCCGGGATCAACTTGAGAAGCGTCGGCACGCAAACCCATAAAAATGCACATTTTATCCCTGCACCAAGGATGACTGCTGCTATTGCGCCGCCCTTCCCACGTCTTCCCAAAAGCCAAAATGATAAAACCAGCAGTACGTTTCCAACGGCTATAGCCGGGGTTATCAGCGGAAAAATCGGCCCCATGCCCAGCATGGTTGCCAGCACCGAGGATAAAACTCCAATAAGCGCCCCTGACCAGAAACCTGTTCGTGCCGTGAAAACTATGAGCACACAGTTGATTATTGTGCCGGTTATGAGTTGAGAAAGTGAAAACGGGCCGAAAATCACAGCCATGGCGGGAATCATCTTCCCAAGTAGCTGGGCAAGCAGCACAAGGGCAAGTCCCAATGCCGTGCGGGTAAGAAAAGCTGTTCTCTTGGATACTTCTTTTGCCATGGTCTACTCCTCAAGCTCGTGAAGCTTATGGGCGTAGCGGCTGTCCATAGAATTTTGCTCGTGTGCATCCTTGCTGTAGTTTTTAACGGCCACACTGCTTTTAATTACAGGCGCAATTGTTCCCGCTCCTGCAATGCAGCCGCCGGGGCAGGCCATGCCCTCCAAAAGATAGCCGTCTCTTTTTCCCGCTCTTGCAAGAAGAAGCATTTTTTTGCACTCCCGCAGACCGTCGGCGTAGTCCGTAAGCACCTCACGCTGGGGGTCAATACGCTTAATCGCCTCCACCACAGCGCCGGCAACGCCCTTTGAAACGGCAAAGCCGCGTCCTGCTCCGGTGCCTTCATCAAAGTCCTCCTCCGGCGAGTCGGGAATCTGAGAAAAGTCAATGCCCTTTGCATCAAACATTCCGGCAAGCTCCTCGAAGGTAAGGACAAAATCCACATCCGAGCGTACGGAGCTTCGGGAGGCCTCAAGCTTTTTTGCAGCACAGGGCCCGATGAAAACGACCTTTGCGTTGGGGTGCTCTTTTTTTATAAGACGAGCAGTAAGCACCATAGGCGTAAGCGCCATGGATATATTGCCTGCAAGCGTTGGGAAGGTCTTTTTTGCCATTACGCTCCAGGACGGGCAGCAGGAGGTTGCCATAAAGGGCTGATTCTCCGGAACATTTTCAATAAAGTCGTTGGCTTCCTCAATGGTGCACAGGTCCGCCCCGATGGCCACCTCCGTAACATGGGCAAAGCCAAGCTGCTTTAGCGCATTTTTTATCCGAGCCGGCGTTGCGTCCGCTCCGAACTGTCCCACAAAGGCAGGGGCAAGCTCGGCAATTACCTCATCCCCGTTTTTTATTGAATGGATAAGCTGGAATATCTGGCTTTTGTCCACGATTGCGGAGAAGGGGCAGTTAACAAGGCACATTCCGCAGGAAACGCACTTGTCATAGTTTATCCTTGCCCTGCCCAGCTCGTCCGACTCAATGGCATCCATGCCGCAGGCTGCAGCGCAGGGACGTTCAATTTTAATAATAGCGTTATATGGGCACTGCTCAAGGCACTTGCCGCAATTTATGCACTTGTCCGGGTCTATTTCACTTTTGTTTCCACGAACAACGTTTATGGCGTCTCTTGGGCAAACCTCCCGACAGGGATGGGCAAGACAGCCCTGACAAAGCTCCGTAACCACAACTCTTTTTGTGGGGCAGGCGTTGCAGGCATAGGGAATGATATTTATAAGCGGGGGGTCAAAATACTTTTCCGCAATTGCAGACTCCTCAATGCCGAAGTCCACCGGAGCATGCTCCTCCACCGGTCGCAGGGGAAGGCCAATGGCAAGGCGCAGCCGCTCGGCAACAATGGCTCTTTCAAGGAAAATATTTTCTCTGTGGCGAGCCACCTCACCGGGGATTATTTTATAAGGAAGGGCCTTTATGCGTGAATAGTCCCCTCCTTCATAGGCAAGCCGTGCAACCTCAGTGAACACATTCCGCCTTATATCATCAACAAATGTATGTACACCTCTCATACTATAACCTCCTACAGCAGTAAAATCGTACAATGTTTTCCTTGGTATTGTAGCACTTTTGCACATTGTGCGCAAGTGCCAGTCCTATTGTATGTTTCTATCGATTGCACTGAAAAATGCAAATTTGCCCTGACTTCTCCGTGCAAAAATCGCTAAATTACAAGGATTATGGAAATATATACATCACAAGCCTACTCTTTCAGACCCAAAGACCGAGAGCTTTTTAGAAAGAAGCCTGCCAAAGGAGGCTTCTTTCTAAACTTACACCCCGTTTGCTTTGCAAACGGGGTGTAAGAAATATTGCTTTTTTAAGGAACTCTGTCGTCACCGAAGAAGAAAAGTGCCACTGTCCCCGGCCCGGTGTGTGCGCCGATAACTGTGCCGACGCTGTTAATCATTACCTTTCCGTCCAGCTTCGGGAAGCGCTGTTCCACCAAATCTGCCACTGCCCTTGCGTCCTCATAGCAGTCGGAATTACTTATGTAGCATTTTCCGCTGTAGTCCAAACCGCCCTGTGCGTGCTGCTCCATACGCTCAACAATTGTGTTTATAACCTTTTTCTTAGTACGGATTTTTTCCCGTGGGATAAGCTCGCCCATGGTATTCATGTTGAGAAGAGGGCAAATTTTCAGCACTGTTCCGAAAACTCCCGCCATCTTGGATATTCTGCCGCCACGGACATAGCTTGTAAGGTCAGTGGAGAAAAACCAGTGATGAAGTTTTAGCTTATTTTCCTCAACCCACTTTGCCGCATCGTTAACAGAGACACCCTGATCCCTAAGCTC
Organism: uncultured Oscillospiraceae bacterium; assembly: GCA_964550315.1. Taxonomy (GTDB): domain Bacteria; phylum Bacillota; class Clostridia; order Oscillospirales; family Oscillospiraceae; genus UBA2658. The sequence goes on from CAZJYY010000017.1 coordinate 11,802, forward strand.
GCAGGCGCGGGTAACCAAAAGCCCGTAGCCGCTGGAAGCACCGAGACTGTCGATAACAACAATCTTCCTATCGGGATATTTTTCATTCATATTGCTCTGGGCTATCCTTGCAGAATTAACAGAACCGGAAATTCCGCCGGAAAGAGTGATATGCAGAATGTCCTTCCCCTGCAAAATATACGGCTCCCACATTTTCTCATAGGCGTCAACATTCACCTGGCTCGTGGTAGGCTGTGCGCCACCCGCCACTCTTTTGTAAAATTCGGGAAAGCTCATGGTCTGTCCCAAATCGTCCGGGTACTCTTTTCCGTCCATCGTATAGTGGAACATAGCGTATGGAATATTATTGTTGTCAAGAAATTCCTTGGGCATGTCAGCCGTGGAACAACAGGTAAGTACAAATTCGTTCATAGTAACGCCCTCTTTGCCTCTTAATTTTCAAACACGCATGATACGGTTTTCAAAACCATTTTACTGTTGAAGCCCCTGCCTGTCAATAGTTCTTGCAAGCAAATATACAAATTTATATTTTCATCTCTTAAGTTCAGCCGGTTTCCTTCCCGCACTCCGGGTAGCTTTCAATGTTCCACCAGTAGCGACCGTGCATTTGCTCATCACTGCTCATAAACACCGCCGGAGTACCCGAGGCAACACCTGCCGACACGTCAACATGGTAATAAGCGCCGTCCAACTCAATGATGTTCCAGTGGTGGGCCGCCTTATCCAAGGTTCCACTGACCACAATGGATTTTATGCCTGCCTCCCGGCAAAGAGCACTGTAGGCAAGGGCAAAGCCCCGACTGTCCGCCTCCCCGTTCACCAGTGCACCGTAAGCGGAGGAAATAAGCTCGTCTGTTTCATCCTCACCCGTGGCCTCTTGGCTCACGTACTTGCTGGCGCTATAAAGTGAATTGCAGACTTGAAGCGCATAGTAGGCCAAATCATCCTTGGAGGTATTTTGGGTAAGCTTCTCCACAGCGTCGGAAAGCTCTGTCCTCATTTTGGTAAGAACAGCCTTGTTTCTTTTGTAGCTTATCTCCACTTGAATAATGCGCTGTATGCCCTCGTTGGGGAAAACACTCACCTTTACCTGGGGATAAAGCACACAGGTCAGCGGATCTGCTTCAAATGCCCTTTGCGCAGCCAGTGCAACCTCGTCGGCACTTATGCTGTCGCTGGACATTTTCACGGCCATGTCGGTTTTCAGCTCTCCAAGTCCCGCCGAAATGGCAGACTCCAGCCCTTCGATGCCGGAGACATAGCGAAGTTCTCTTATTTCCTCGGGGGTTCTCTTGTATTTTATGTAAACCGTCGCCTCGTAATAGGTCATAATTTTTCCGAAATCGTGGGAGGTATAGTCAACGGCATATCCCCCAAGGGCGGTTTCGGTTTTGGCTTCCCAAAAGGCTTGAGCTATGTCACTTTGAAGCTCGTCACTGTCGCCGACGTAATTGGGGAATTTAAAGCGTTTTTCCTCCTGCAAGCTGTTAATCATTGATACTACAGCTTTTTTCAGCTCGTCATAATTGGAAATTTCCGTGTATGTGCCGCCGCCTTCTCCAACATTTTCGTCTTTTACCTCGTCAACGGCTAAATACTCCTTGGAGTAAATGGAAACGCATCCACTTAAGCTCAAGATTAAAGTCATGATGAGCAAGCACGCTGTTACCCTTTTCGGCATAGACGCCCTCCTATAATTATGTAAACTAAAATCCCAATTCCTCGTTTACAAGTACAACTTCCGTTTCACCCACGCCGGTCATTTTACCCATGTGAATGATCATGCCGTTGCAGATGCGATCCTTGGAGCGGCAGTCATAGCACTTGTCGGCCTTTGCTGCGCAGGGAGTGTTTTTCCCCAGACGCTGGGCGTTTTTGGGTGCGGCAACGTTTCTTGCCCTGTCAATTGCGGCGTTAAGATTGGGGCAGAGCTTGTTCACTCCCGCAATTATGTAAACCTTTTCTTTGCCGTGCAGACAGGCTGCAACCCGGTTGCCCCGCCCGTCGATATTTACTATTTCGCCATCCTCTGAAAGGGCGTTTGCACTGCTTAAATAAACACGGGCGTTCATGGCCTGCTCCATTTCATCCGGCGCATTGCCGCCCCGGCTCCAGTGCCAATAAACCTTGTTGTGCTCCGTAAGTCGGGGGTAAAGCCCCATTTGCTCCACTGTAACGCTGCCGCCGATGCCCACACTTGTGTCCTTTATGGTATCGGCAAGATAATCGGCAGCCTCCTCCTTGGTTTCGAAAAAGCGGACCTTAAAGCCCCGCCCTTCAAGATTCTTAATTGCCTTTTTAATATCCATATTGGCACCTCCTATTTGTCAACCGTTATATCGCCGAAGCCCTCGCCAAACACGTCACGGGTATCCGTTACTATAACAAAGGCCTTTTTGTCGATATTCTTCACAATTTTCTTGATTTCAACGATTTGCTGACGCTTTACCACGCAAAGAAGGATCTGCTTGTCCTGACCGGAGTAAGCGCCCTTTCCCTGCAAAAGGGTAACGCCCCTGTGCAGTGTTGCAACGATCGCATCCTTTATCTCGTCGCTGTACTCGGAAATAATGTGGCACAGCTTGGACTGGGAAGCGCCGTAGAGCACCATATCAATAACCTTCGCCGCAATAAAAACCGCAATTACCGTGTACATTGCATTTTCAAACTTTTTGAAAATCAAGGCGTATACAGTTACAACCACAGCATCCAGCAAAAGGATAAAGGTGCCGAAGTTCACATAGGGATAGCGTCCCCGAATGAGCTTTGCAATAACATCTGTTCCGCCGGAGGTGGCATCCGCTGAGTAGATTATGCCGCAGCCAAGGCCGGTAATAACGCCCCCATATATGGCGGCAAGAAAAGGGTCGTCAGTGACATGGACGTTGAGGAGGGACACCAAATCCAGTGCAATGGAGCTTGCTATCATACCTATAAGAGAAAAAAGCATGAACCTAAAGCCAAATTTTTTCAGCGCCACAATGAATATGGGGATGTTCAGCACAAACACCATAACACCGACCGGCAAGTTGGTAAGCAGATTTATAATCATGGAGACGCCGGTCAGTCCGCCGGAAACCATCTGCACGGGAGCGAAAAACCACTGTATTCCCATGGCATATATGCTTGCCCCGAGAACCACCTTAAAAACCCGCAGCGCCGTTTCAAGAACTCTTTTTCTGCCGTTATTCATTAAAGCACTACCTTTCGTAGCAATCGGTTTGAATTTAATTTAGTTTATCAAACTCATCTGCTGTTCTTCCCTGTCCTCATCCTTAAGGATCGAGCCTGCCACCGGTATGCTGCGGGCCCTGTATCTTGCTATATTTTTTATATTGCTGTCCTCAATAAACTTTGCTTCAGCCACAGTGTATTTCGGTTTAAGATTCATAAGCCCCACTCCGATGGTGGTACGTGAGCTTTTAGGCGTTAAAAGTGAGCTGGAAAATACAAGCGCCCTTCCCTCGGTAGAAGTAACCACAATTTCTCTCTCGCCCTCTAACAAAAGAAGGCTTACAAGGGGGCTCTTATCAGAGTATGCCCCGGTTAGACGCTTTCTGTTAGTTTTGGTTGCATATCCTGAAAGCTCTATCCTTGCAACCTTTCCACCAGCGTAAAACAGCAGGATATGGGCGCTGTAGTCCCCGGGCTTGACCATGCAAAACACATTTTCGCCCTCGTCCATGCTCAGGTGAGACGGCAGGTACACACCCAGGACCGAGGCCTTTGAATCATCAAAGTCGGACACCTTGACCTTATAAACCTGCTGCTTGTCGGTGAAGATAAGAAGCTCGTCCCGATTCGTTGCCTCAAACTGCTGCATCGGACCGTCGTTGTCCTTATACTTTTGCTCACTGCTCATACGCAGAGACAGCGGCGTGATTTTTTTGAAATACCCCTCTTTTGAAAGGAACAGCGTAACCGGGTAATCCTCCACTGCTTCCTCCTCGCTTATCTCCTCCACCTCGTGGGAGTAGATAATGGAGGTTCTTCTGGGTGAGGGATATTTTTTTATGACCTCTTTAAGCTCGTCTGTAATTATTTTCTTAACTCTGCGGTGGGATTTTAAAATGTCCTCTAAATCGGCAATGTCTTTCTCAAGCTGGTCAACCTCGTCCACCCGCTTTAGGATATATTCACGGTTAATATTGCGCAGCTTTATTTCCGCAACATACTCCGCCTGTATGCGGTCAATGCCGAAGCCGATCATAAGGTTCGGAACAACCTCCGCCTCCAGCTCCGTGTTGCGAATGATGGATATAGCCTTGTCGATATCAAGAAGAATCTTTTTAAGGCCAAGCAAAAGATGAAGCTTGTCCTTCTTCTTTGATAAGTCAAAAAACACCCTTCTGCGCACACACTCCGTGCGCCAGGCAGTCCACTCGTCTAAAATCTCCCGAACGCCCAGAACACGAGGATTACCCGCTATGAGTATGTTAAAGTTGCAGGAGTATGTGTCGCAAAGGGGGGTCATTTTCATAAGCTTTTGCATAAGCTTATCCGGATCTGTTCCACGCTTCAGGTCAATTGCAAGCTTTAATCCACCCAGGTCCGTCTCGTCACGCATATCGCTGATTTCACGGACTTTTCCACTTTTAACCAGCTCTGTTACCTTATCCATTATGGCTTCAACGGTTGTGGAATATGGAATTTCATATATTTCGATTATGTTTTCTTCCTTAATATACCGCCACTTAGCCCGAACCTTGAAGCCGCCCCGTCCAGTGCGATAAATTTCAGCCATTTCTGCAGCGTCATAAATCAATTCTCCGCCTGTGGAGAAATCCGGCGCAAGCAAGGTTGACATAATGTCGCACTCTGGGTCATTCAGATAGTTGATGGTGGTTTCACAGACCTCCTGAAGATTAAATCCGCAAATCTGGCTTGCCATACCAACGGCAATACCCGTGTTGGCGGAAACCAGCACGTTTGGAAAGGTTGTGGGCAGAAGCGTAGGTTCCTTAACGCTGCCGTCATAGTTGTCGGCAAAGTCCACCGTGTCCTTATCGATGTCACGGAAAAGCTCCGTGCACACAGAAGCAAGCTTTGCCTCGGTATACCTGGAAGCAGCATAGGACATATCCCTGGAATAAATTTTTCCGAAGTTTCCCTTTGAATCAACAAACGGCATTAAAAGAGCGTCGCAGCCCTTGGAAAGCCGAACCATCGTTTCGTATATTGCTGCGTCTCCATGGGGGTTCAGGCGCATGGTCTGGCCCACAATGTTGGCACTTTTGGTGCGTGCCCCGGAAAGAAGGTTCATCTTGTACATGGTGTAAAGAAGCTTTCTGTGGGAGGGCTTGAAGCCATCTATTTCCGGTATTGCACGGGATACTATCACGCTCATGGCATAGGGCATGTAGTTTGTTTCAAGAGTTTCAGTGATGGGCTGCTCAAGCACCTCTGCGTGAAGCCCCTCAACATTGGGGTTCTCGCCCTTTTTATTCACTTGTGGCTTGCTCTTTTTTGCCATATATGAATTCCTTTCATGTTTGCCGTTTTATCCTGTCTCGAAGGACAGTAAGTGATGGCTTTTTTCTGCAGGCACATGTGCCCCATGTGGGATGCCCTATAGGAAATCCCCGCTGCTGCAATGCGGCAGCTAAAACCCATCAAGAGATATCTGCCAGATCCAAAAATTTATAACCGTTCTCTGCTATATGCTCCTTGCGGCCGGCCAAATTATCGCCAAGCAGCATTTCAAAGCTTTCCGCCGTGCGGGCAGCCTCCTCCGGCATTACCTTTATAAGCCTTCTTGTGTTGGGGCTCATGGTGGTAAGCCACATCATTTCGGGGTCGTTTTCACCAAGTCCCTTGCTGCGGTTGATGGCACACTTTTTGCCCTCAAGCTTGTCCACTATATCTGCCTTTTCCCTGTCGGAATACGCAAAATAGGTTTTTTCACCGCAGCTTATTTCATACAGCGGCGACTCGGCAATATATACATAGCCCTTCTCAATCAAGGTGGGCATCAGTCGGTAAAGCATGGTCAAAATAAGCGTGCGAATCTGAAAGCCGTCCACGTCGGCGTCGGTGCAGATTATTATTTTGTTCCAGCGGAGATTGTCAAGATCAAAGTTTGAAAGTTCCTTGCCCCTGCCCTTTTCAACCTCAACACCACAGCCCAGAACCTTGATAAGATCCGTAATGATTTCGCTTTTAAAAATCCGCACATAGTCGGCCTTAAGGCAGTTTAAAATTTTACCCCTGACCGGCATTATGCCCTGAAATTCAGCATCCCTGGAAAGCTTGCAGGCACCTAACGCAGAGTCGCCCTCTACAATGTAAATTTCACGCTTGTCCACGTCCTTGGAGCGGCAGTCCACAAATTTCTGCACACGGTTTGCAATGTCCATGCTGCCGGTAAGCTTTTTCTTTATGTTCAGACGGGTCTGCTCGGCGTGCTCACGGCTGCGCTTGTTTATAAGCACCTGCTCGGCTATGCGGTCTGCCTCCGCCTTGTGCTCAATAAAATATACCTCAAGCTGGGTGCGGAAAAAGTCCGTCATGGCCTCTTGAATGAACTTGTTGTTTATAGCCTTCTTGGTCTGATTTTCATAGGAGGTTTGGGTGGAAAAACAGTTTGTCACCAGTACAAGACAGTCCGCCACGTCCTGAAAGCTTATTTTACTTTCATTTTTTTGATACTTGTTGATTTTTTTGATATACGCATCCACCGCTGAGGTGAAGGCGCTTCGTGCCGCCTTGTCCGGTGAGCCGCCGTGCTCCAGCCAGGAGGAGTTGTGGTAATACTCGATATCCGTAACCTTGTTGGAAAAGCAAAGTGCCGCCGTAAGCTTGACCTTATATTCCGGCTTGTCCGCACGGTCACGTCCACGGCGCGCAGTCTCAATAAATATGGGGGCGGAGAGCACATCCTCCCCGGCAATTTCGTTTACATAATCCAGAATTCCGTTTTCGTATCTGAATTCCTCCGTCTCGAATTTGCCCCCCGTCTCATTGCGGAAGCGAAAGGTCACTCCAGCGTTTACAACTGCCTGACGGCGCAAGGTTTCACGATAAAACTCCAGCGGTATATTTATGTCCGTAAAAACCTGATTGTCCGGCTTCCAGCGGAAGCAGGAGCCGGTCTTTTTCCTGTCCGAGGGCTCCTTGCCCAGGCCGCCCTTATTTTCACCCTTTTCAAAGTGGAGGGTATATTTAAAACCATCTCTATAAATTGTAGCGTCAAAAATCTCACTGGCGTACTGGGTGGCGCAGGAACCAAGCCCGTTTAGTCCCAGGGAATACTCATAGTTTTCGCCCTCGTCATTGCGGTATTTTCCGCCGGCGTAAAGCTCACAGAAAACCAGTTCCCAGTTGAAGCGCTGTTCCTTCTCGTTCCAGTCCACAGGACAGCCACGCCCGAAATCCTCCACCTCAATAGACTTGTCTTCGTAGCGGGTAACTGTTATAATGTTGCCATGCCCTTCTCTAGCCTCATCAATGGCATTGGATAATATTTCAAAAACAGCATGCTGGCAGCCCTCAAGACCGTCCGAGCCGAAGATAACGGCCGGACGCTTTCTTACACGGTCTGCACCCTTTAGCTGTGATATGCTTGTGTTTCCGTATTCCGGGGCGGTGCTTTTTTTCATAAATGCAAGTGCTCCTCATTCACAATATGTTGTGGATTTAATATTTCTCTTTAACTTATTTAGTATACAATATATGGATGGAAAAATCAAGCGATAAGCGCCGTCTGCGCCTTTTGCCAAAGCACCCCCACATGTTTAATTTTTGCTCCTAATGGCAACAATATGCAAAAAGCTAAGGAGTGAAGGTTCAATGAGGGAACAAAAGAAGGATAAGCTCCGCAGAAGCCGTGAGCTTAGTGCCTATGAGGAAGAGATTCGTTCAATCCGCAACAGTCTGGACGAAGCTTACGCTCATTTTAACACCACCACCGACCCCGATGCGCTGGACGCTTGCATTTTTGAAATTAGCGCCCTTCGTGCAAGGTATAATACTGCCCTGAAGCACTATCGTGAACGTTATTATTAAGGGCAGCGGAAAGGAGATTTTACCGTGCCCCTTGAAATTATCGCAATTGTTATGGCAGTGCTGGTGCTGCTATTGTTTACCCTTGTTCTCAAGATACTCAAAAAGCCACTGAAGCTTGTAATAAAGCTTCTTATTAACGCCCTTTCAGGGTTTATTACCCTTTGGCTTGTTAATCTTATCGGCGGATTTTTCGGGTTGGAGCTTACGATAAGCTGGCTCACCGCCATCATCGCCGGCGTACTGGGTCTTCCCGGCGTGGTTCTTATAATAATATACCAATACATTTTTTAGTTTACATAATTCAAATTTTGCAGAGCTTTCTCCCCTTTGGCTGGAAGCTCTGCGTATTTTTTCGCCAAATTTTTTCTCTACATCCCTAAAATCAACATAATATTTATTTTGCCCCTTGATTTTTATCCGCAATTATTATAGTCTATGAAGGGTTTCGCAGTTAACCGCCTTTAACCGATTTTTTTACTCTTTTCGGAGGTTTCTAATATATGGACAACATGCTTTTGTGGATTGTACTTATTACCTTGATTGCCGGTGCCGGCGGTACCGGTCTTGGGGGTATAGTCAGCGCCGGAATCAAACGTGATTCTACAAAAATTGTCAGTCTGCTTCTCAGCTTTGCCGGCGGCGTCATGCTTGCGGTGGTATGCTTTGATTTAATATCGGACGCTCTTTTCCCCACCGAGGGCAGCCTCCCAAACCCGCTTTTAATAACCATTTCAGGCATCACCCTGGGTTTCGCCGTTGTTGCGCTTTTAAACTACGCCATTGACAAGCACACCAACCCCGAAATGGAGCACATAGACGCCTCCCACCCCAAAACAGCAGATGATTTGGACGAGCTTATTCACAGCGACCATCTTCAGAAGCACTTGGGTGAAAAAACCAATCTTTTTGCCGCCGGACTCATTATGGCCTGTGCCATTGCGCTGCACAATCTGCCCGAGGGCATGGTAATCGGCGCAGCCTACGCCGGCGACGAGGCTGCTGAGCTTTGGTCCGGCAGCGGCTTCATTATGGCAGTTATACTGGGATTTCACAACATTCCCGAGGGTATGGCCATCGCCGTTCCTCTTATCGCCGGCGGCATGGCACGGGGACGGGCAATTATAATAACCGCCTTATGCGGGCTTCCAACCGTAATCGGTGCAATTTTGGGCTTTTGGCTGGGTTCCATGGGTCCTCTCATGAATTCCATCGCCTTGGGCTTCGCCAGCGGCGCAATGCTTTACGTGGTATTCGGTGAACTTTTGCCGGAATCCATCCTTATGTGGCGCTCAAAGCTTCCTGCGGTGGCCGCCATGGTTGGAATAATCCTCGGCCTTCTTCTGATATATGCTTAGTTAACATAATATTTTTATCTTGGCTTTCCCTGCTTTTGGGAGGGCCAAGTTTTTTATTGGTACAATTTTTCGTGCTCTCATTTTTTATACTTTTTTATCCTTTAATATTCCGTCCATGCGGGCAAACAATATGCACAGCGGCCACAGCAAAAAGCTTTCAAGGGGCGGCAAATTAGTTATTTAGGGTGATTTTTATGCTTGGACATATGCGCTTTTTTAAAAGAAATCTTTTGCTTTTTTTAACCATAATCATTTCACTTAATCTGCTGGCAACGGGCACTGTCCTTGCCGATACGCAAGATGAGCCCCGCTCTATTAAAATACCCATAATCATGTATCATCAGGTAAAGCCCACCGGACTCAGCAAGGACATAATAAGCCCCCAGGAATTTGAAAGTGACTTAAAATTCCTTGTAGGCAGCGGTTATTCACCCATAACAATGACTGAGCTTATTGCTTTTTCATACCAAGGCACGCCCCTACCGGAAAACCCGATTATTCTTACCTTTGATGATGGGTATTATAACAACTACCATTACGTTTACCCGCTTTTAAAAAAGTATAACACAAAAATTGTCCTGTCAATTATTGGAAAGGCCTGTGACGATTTTTCCGAGTACCCCAGCGACAACATGGACTACTCCCACGCCACCTGGGATCAGATTGCTGAAATGGAGGACTCCGGTCTTGTGGAGCTTCAAAACCACACCTATGACCTTCATAAGCTAAAATCCCGCCTGGGCTGTCTTAAGGTGGGCAACGAGTCAAACCAGCAGTATGAAACAGTCCTTACCGAGGACATCGTAAAACTTCAAAAAAAGCTTACCGATATTGTTGGCGTAACGCCGAACACCTTTAACTATCCTTATGGAAAATACACTCCGGAATCAGAAGCAATAATTAAAAATCTCGGTTTTAAATCCAGCCTAACCTGTGACTACGGCGTTAGCACCGTTACCGGAGATCCCCAAAGCCTTTTTGGTCTTAAGCGTATATGTCGTGAGCACGGCGTGGCAATAAGCAAGATACTTCAAGACACCAAGAAGATGAGTTAGCCCGCCCATGTGCCGAGTAAATTTTCTTCTTTGCAGCAAAAAATCAGCTCCGGAGGTCCTTTGGAACGTCCGGAGCTGATTCACTTTTTGGCAGGTCAAACCCGCCCTAATAAATTATGCCGTGTAAACGGTTTTGCCGCCAAGAATGGTTCTTATGATGGGGGTCTCGGCAATATCCTTAAGCTCGCCTGCAAAAATGTCGTTCTTCAGAATAACCATGTCAGCAAGCTTTCCAACTTCGATAGAACCGATTTTGTCCTCCATGCCCATCTGGTATGCGCCGTTGATGGTATAAGCCTCTACCATCTGCATAAGGGTAGCTGCCTGATCGGCGTTGCGGATGTATGCAGGATCGGTGTCCTGACCCTCATAGGGGCTGCACTGAGTTGTGCCGGCTTCAATTCCGGTAAGAGGACGATAGTCGGGAAGTACGTTATAGTCAGCGGAGCCTGTCATGGTGATGCCTGCATCCAGCATGTCCTTGATCACATACATGCGGGAGAAGCGCTCTGCGCCCAGCATCTGCTCTTCAAGCTGAGAGAACCAGGGGTCACGATAGAACCACGTGGGCTGCATTGCGGCAATAATGCCGTTGTCTGCCATACGGGGAATATCGGTGGGGTCAATGAGAGTGATGTGGGTGATGACGTGGCGGGATTCGGTTGTGCCGTTTGCCTTCAGAGCCTTTTCAACGGCGTCGATTCCCATTCTGGTGCTGCCATCGGCAATGCAGTGAAGATGCATCTTGTAGCCTGCTGCGTCAACTGCTGCAACCATCTTGTCAATGTTCTCCTGGGACCAGATGGGAATTCCCTTATAGTCAGCCTCTGTGCCGGCTGCTGCGTCATAGGGCTCAAGGAGAACGCCGGTGCGTCCTTCAACAACGCCATCGATAAATGCCTTGACTGTGCGGATAACCTGATAGTCGGAAGCATACTTCTGGCAGTCGTCATAAAGCTTGATAATGTCTGCAATAGCTTCGTCGGAAGCATCGTTGGGGGTGGGAATGATGGACATGTTTGCACGAAGGGTAAGGGTACCCTCGTCCTCAAGACGGTCAACCATTTCCCAACGCTCTTCGGGAGCAAAGTCAATACCGTTAAGCATGCCGCCGTCAGAGAAAGCGGTAATGCCGAAGGAGTTAGCTTCTGCCTGCCAGTTCATCCATGCAGCTTCGTACTGCTCAAGGGTGGTGGCGCCCATAGCATAAATGTCGTCAAAAAGGAAGCAGTCTGCAAAATATCCGCTGGGTTCGCCTGAAGCATTGCGATAAATTTTTCCGCCGTCAGGATCGGGAGTGGCGGCAGTAACACCGGCCATCTCAATTGCCTTGCTGTTGGCCCAGGTGGAGTGTTGAGAGGTGTCGCTGATAACGATGGGACGATCGGAAACAACGCTGTCGAGGGCTTCCTTGGTGGGGCCGTTGTCGCCGAAGGCGTTAACCTGGAAGCTCTGTCCGATAATTACTTCCAAATCGGGGTTTGCATCTGCAAATTCCTTAACGGCTGCAAGATATGCCTCTTCAGTGGGATCGACAAGAGCCAGGTTGCACTGGTACATGTCTGCAATCCAGCCGGATGCGCCGTGGATGTGGCTGTCAACAAAGCCCGGAAGTACCATCTGTCCGTCAAGCTCGATAACCTCGGTACTATCGCCGATGTACTCCTCAACGCCGGCGTCGTCGCCTACATAAACGATTTTGTCATCCTTTACTGCAACTGCGGTTGCGGTGCTGCGCTGCGCATCCATGGTCTGGATGACGCCGCCGCGCATGACCACAGTCGCCTTGTCGCCGGCCTCAGGCTGCTCGGGCTGCTGGCTGGGCTCTACGGGGTCTTTCCCGTTGGAGCACGCTGCAAACAGACCAACCATCATGCAAACAGCGATCAGCATTGAAAGCAATTTGGTGTGATTTTTCATTGTTCTACCTCTTTCTTCTTTTATCTTCTCCTCCGCATATTCGCCGAGCGAAGCTTTACCCAAAGTTTATAGCCCTTTTACCTTTCGGACAATTTCCCAGTGGATATATAAAGCCTAAATATTGATTATATATCCAAAGTCTATTCGCAAATTATCTATCCGGCACGTGTTCTTTTTATGCATATACAACAAAAAGCGTATCGAAGCTAGCTTCGATACGCTTTTTGCGATAGATAATGCCTTGATTTTCTTCTTTTCACATTTTACGGCTTTTTGAGGCATAAAATTCTTCAAGCTTTGAGCCAAGCTTTACCCGGGAGTCAATACCTGTCTTTAAAAGTATTTTGTGGACATGCATTTTCACTGTGCCCTCGGAAATAAAGAGTTTTTCCCCGATTTCACCATTACTAAGGCCGTTAAGCATGAGGCTTCCCACTTCCTTTTCTCTTTTGGAAAGTCCGCAGGCATCAAAAAACTCGTCCAAAAGCTCCTCTTTCCTTTGAAGAACCATTCCGCCGCCTCGTTGAGACTGGGGTGAATTAAACCGTGAAAACACCTTGCTTACTATAAAGTATACCGAGCATACGGACACCATAGCGGCAAAAACCTCGATAAATAAGAAGCGCAGTCCCAAAATGCTCCCTGCACCGTACATGAAGGCTGTTATTTCCAGCTTCGCTCCGGAGTAAAGGACAAGGCAGATTATCAAAAACGGCAGCGAAAATCTCGGCACGCCGAAGCGCTCCTTCGGCATTGGAAGCTCGCCCTTTCGCTGCTTTACTGTGATATAAACCGCATTTGCAAAAACCCATATATCAACAACAAAGGTTACAATATTCAGCGCCTGCTTGTACTCGGCGTCAAAGGGTATATCTGAAACCACCACCCTAAGAGCAATTGCAACAACCCAAAAAATTCTCATTTCCCGGCTGATTTTCCGCTGCAGATAGCTTTGAAACACCATGTAATAGGAAAAAACGATAAGCCCGTTCAGTATACCCTGAAGATGGCTTGCAACCATAAAGACCGTTTGATAAAATTCGCCGAAGTCCGGAAGAAATTCCAGCATGTAAAGGTTCAAGTTATCTATGGTGAAAAGCAAAAACATCAACGCTATCCAAAGCTGGCACTTATCCTTGTATCTGTTGTACAGAATAAAAAAGCATACACAGTTAAATATGTACACCGCCATAGTTATTATATTGTAAAAAAACAAAAAGTAATCCACTTTTTCTCCCATCCTAACGTAAAGGACAAAGTGGGCGGTCCCCTTCACCCCTGCGGCAGCTTACATTGAATTATATTCAAAATTGAAGGCCGTGTCAACTGCTGTTGCCGCAGCTATGCACAAAGTACCGAAGCCAAAAACATGTTTTCCCGCTCAAAAACCCCATAAAAGGCAAAAAACTGTCCCCGCCAGAGCGGGGACAGTCCGCAGACCTAACGATTTTCCATATTTATGGCTTCCCGCAGCTTTGCATAAAGCGATTTTGTGTCTATTGGCTTTGCAATATGCCCGTTCATCCCCGCCGAGAGTGCCGCACTCACATCTTGAGTGAAGGCATTGGCTGTCATGGCATAAATTGGTATTGTTTTTGCCTGTGGATGATTTCCTGAGCGAATAGCCTTTGCTGCCTCATACCCATCCATAACAGGCATTTGAATGTCCATCAAAATAGCGCTGTACGTTCCCGCCGGAGAGCTTTCCAGCATTTCTACAGCCGCCTTACCGTTGGACGCACAGTCCACTGCCATATTTACCATGTCCAAAAGCTCCGTGGCGATTTCCGTGTTCAATTCGTTATCCTCGGCAAGCAGCACCTTGTGTCCGGAGAAATCAAAGTCGCCTGCACTGGCAGTTTCCTTTGCATAGCTTTCTCCGGAAAGCTGCATCAGCACGTTGAATACCGTGGATTGGAAAATCGGCTTCGGCACAAACATATTTGCGCCTGCCGCCCGCGCTTCATCCTCCACCTCGGACAAATCGTAGGCCGATACAATTATTATGATGGTATCCTTGTCAAACAGTTCCCTCATTCTTCTGGTAACTTCAACGCCGCTCATACCCGGCATTTTCCAGTCGATAAAGCAAATATTATAGTCTTTTCCGCATTGGTGGGCTGCAACGGCCATATCTATTGCGGTTTGCCCATCCTCCGCCACGTCATAGTTCACACCGATTCTATCCAGCACAATGGAGGTATACTCCCGTGCATGACCATCATCATCTACCACTAGGGCGTGCACATTTTTGAGCTTCTCCGAATTCATATTGCTGGAGTAACCCGTAAGCTCAAAGGGAATGTCTACCGTAAAGGTGGTGCCTTTTCCAAGCTCAGATTGTGCGCTTATGGCGCCGTTCATCATTTCCACTAGATTTTTCGTAATGGAAAGTCCCAGTCCGCTTCCGCCGTGCTTTTGTGCGGTAGAGGCACATTCCTGTTCAAAGGGTTGGAAAAGACGATCCATCATATTTTGGGACATGCCGCAGCCCGTATCCGATACTATGAAACGGAAGAAAACCTTGCTGTTATTTTTATTCGTCTGCTCTGCGGTTACGCTGATTTTTCCGCCGTTCTCCGTAAATTTAAAGGCGTTTGACACAAGATTAAAAAGAATCTGATTCAACCTAAGGGCATCGCCCAAAAGCATTTCGTCTGATATGTCGGTCATCATATTAAAGCGAATATCCTTTTGCTTGCACTGGGCATAGTAAATGCTTGATATACCGTTTAACACTGACTTCATGTCAAACTGCTCCTTGGCTATTTTCAGCTTGTCGCTTTCAATGGCGGACATATCAAGAACGTCGTTTATGATATTAAGCAGCACCTTGGAGGAAGACTCAATCTTATTAAGGTAATCGTCAATCCTTGTAACATCGCTCTCATGCTGTCTTGCAATAGTGGTTATGCCCACAATGGCATTCATTGGAGTGCGTATTTCGTGGCTCATACGGGCAAGGAAGGTGCTTTTTGCCTCATTCGCCCGCTTTGCCTGCTGCACCGCCTCCGCCAGTTGATTTCTTTGAATGGTCATGGCCTTCAGATGGTGCTGACGGTCAAAAACAATAAACAGCATCAGCGCAAGACAAATTACAAGCATGGTGCCAACGATTATTATGGGAACACGGAATTTATATACAAAGTCCCCCCATGCAAGGCTTTGCTTTTGGGCAATGGTATTGTTAATGACAATATGAGCCACCTCCTCAGAGGGTACTGCCCGTATCGCCTTATTCAACACGCTAATTAGAAGGGGATTTCCGGATATCTCCGCCTTTTGCGGGTCTTCCTGGGAATAGTCCACTGGGGACAAGCACAGCTTTTCATCAATAACAACGTTGGGAACTATCCTCAAATCCTCGTATTGTGGACGATTTAAGTTTCGCTCCAAAACATACTGGTTATATAGTGTTGCGTCTGCCTTGCCGCTTATTACAGCATCCAAACACTCCTCCAGACTTTCCAAGGTCAGGATCTCCGCTTGTGGGAAGGCCTCCTCAATCACATAGTGAAGAGTGCCGCTGCCGCCCACAATGGCAATTTTTAGCTTTGAGTTTTTGTCAACATACTTTCCCTGCACCACCGCAAGGCTCTTTTGAGTATGGAAAAACGCATCTGTAAGGGTAAGTGTATCTATGTTTTCGTTAAATTTATTTACCTCTATGCCACCGATGAGATCCACATCATTATCTCGAAAATACTCATAATCATAGGCCTTGCCAACACCGGGAAGGGAAAAAAATGTAAAGTTCAGTCCGCTTATTTTTGCTACCTGCTGTAGTATTTCCACATCGATTCCGGCAATATTCCCGCTTCCATCAATGTACGCCATGGGCTTTGTGGCTGTATTTACCGCCACCTTCAGAGTGGGGCAGGAGTTTATGAATTCAATCTCTTCTCTGGTAAAATTTGCATCTTTATTTATGCTGGTTTCCCCATAATGCTTGGCGTAAAGCTTGTTTTCATAATCGTATTGTTCGCTGTTTATCAGATTCATGGCATCATCGATTTTACCCATAAAGTCGTTGCCCTGGTATGACATAAGGTAATATAAATTGGTTGAAAAATGTGCCACCAGCGACAGTTCATCATGAATTGCCATTTGCTCTGTGGCAATGGCGTCCACCTCTCCGGCCATCAATGCCGCCGCCATCTCGGCGTCGCTATCATATGTTTTTGCTCTGTAGGTAAAGCCCCTGTATTTTGCAAATTGCTGAAAAATACTGATGTTAAGGCTTTCCTTTAAAAATCCGATATTTTTTCCGCTTAGATTCTTATAATCCTCAAAATAAAGTTCCTCATTGCCAGGATATGTATAAAGAACGCCCTGTACACGTCCAAAATTAAGAGCGGAGTAATCGTATACCTCGGCCCTTTCGCTGGTGTATTTTGCGGTGCACACCAGGTCAATCTCTTTGTTCTTCAGCATTTCAAGGCTCTCAGCCCAGGTGCAGTAAACATATTCATAGGAGAGATTGGCGTACTTGCCTATCTCGTTAAGGTATTCAACGCCATATCCTTCCATCTCGCCCTTTTCATTTGGTGCCATAAACCCTTCATAGCCAATGTAGCCGACTTTCAGAGTTGTGGAATTTTCCTCCACAGCTAACGCAAAACAGGGCAGGATAAGGGGAATTATCATAAGAAGCGAGGCCAGTGCGCAAATAGCCCGTCTTGCCTTCTTAAGAATTTTCTTTTGTGCTGTCATATCATACCTCCATGAATTAAGCCCCGCCCGAATAAAGTACTACGCTTTTATTGGGGTTCTGTGAAAAAGCCTCGCCGCATTTTCTGCTGCTATTTAAAATAGCGTTCCAAGCTCTCAATCACCGCTTCATACTCTGTTTTAAGCAGCAAAAACTGCTTTTGAGCACCGTTAAGGTCGCTTTTCCCCCGCAGCATTTCCACCAATGGCGCAAGAATCTCCGAAAGCCCGTCTATGCTCAGATTGCCTATCATGCCTTTTAGGGTATGGGCGCTATTAAACGCAGCCTCATAGTCTTTTGCTTCCATGGCGGTGCACAAACCCGCAAATTCACGGTCAGTAATGAATTTTTTCAGGTACTTTTCGTAAAGCTGCTCTTGTCCGCTGAAGCGGGCAATCCCACTTTGATAATTGATGCCGGCAAACAATAAAATTGTTTTATCCATACTGGGTACTTCCTTTACTTATTTTTTCTCGGCACGACTAATGGGCATATGCCTTTCCACTCCTTATTTAATCCTGCATATCGTCCCTGTCCATCAGTTTTTCCAGGGTTGAATAAAGAAGCTGCGGCTCTATCGGCTTTGCCAAATGGGCACTCATTCCAGCGGATTTAGACTTTTCCACATCCTCATCAAAGGCATTGGCGCTCATGGCAATTATAGGAATTGTTTTGGCCGTGGCCTTGCTGAGATGCCGAATGGACCTTGCCGCTGTAAGGCCATCCATCACCGGCATCCGGATATCCATCAATATGGCGTCAAAATATCCCACAGGCGTTGTGGTAAAGGCTTCTATGGCCATAAGCCCGTTTGGGGCGACCTGCACCTGGCAGCCCTTTGCCGCAAGAAGGCGCCGTGCCACCTCCACATTGAGAAGATGGTCCTCTACCAGAAGGATTCGCCTTCCTGTAAAGTCGAATTCCCGGTCCTTCGAAGCAATCTTTTCCTGCTCTCTTTGACTGTAAATCTTGGTAAAGGCCGAGCTTAAGGAGGACTTGAACAGCGGCTTGGATATAAGCATATTTACACCTGCCGCCATGGCCTCCTGCTCAATCATGGACCAATCATAGGCCGTCATTATAATAATGGTGACATCAGGGCCAACAAGCTTTCTTATTTCCCTTGCGGTTGCTATTCCGTCCAGCTCCGGCATCTTCCAGTCCAGCAGAACCACGTCAAAATACACATTTCGTGAAAGCTCATTTTTAATAAGCTCAATGGCCTTTCTTCCGCTGTCCGCCCACTCGGCCTTAATGCCCATATCCACAAGAATGCGCTTTGTGTTCTCGCATATGGCAACATCGTCGTCCACAACCAGAGCGGAGAGCTTGTTTAAAAGCACCGTCTGCACATTTGCCCCCGGCGTGCTTTGCTCCTGGCAAAGGCCCAAATCCAAGGTTACCGTGAACTCCGTACCCACATTTTCAATACTGGTTACCCCAATATGCCCGTGCATCATATCAACAAGGTTTTTGGATATGGCAAGCCCCAGGCCAGTCCCTCCGTACACACTTGTAACGCCTGCATCTCCCTGCTCAAAGGGTTCAAACAGGTGGGGCAAAAATTCTTCCTTTATACCCACGCCTGTATCATTTACTGTGAAGCGAAGGGTAGCGTACCCGTTTTGCACCTTGTCCTGATGGATAATAAACTGCACCTTCCCACCGGCAGGGGTAAATTTAACCGCATTGCCCAAAAGATTAACCAGCACCTGCTGAAGCTTCATGGCATCCCCGTAATAAAACGGCTCTGTGAAGCTTGTCACAACGCAGTCATAGTCAATGCCCTTAGCATGCGCCTGCTCGTAAATCATTGTGTTTATGCCGTTAACAAATTCCTCGAAGGGGAACTTCTCGTTCTTTACCGTCACCTTTCCGCTTTCAATGCGGGACATGTCCAGAATGTCGTTTATGAGAGACAGCAAAAACCGGGCAGACAGTCCCACCTTTGCAATGCAGTCTGAAACCTCCTTGGGGTCGTTTATACACTGGGCAGCAAGGGTAGACATGCCGATAATTGCGTTCATGGGTGTGCGGATTTCATGGCTCATGCGGGAAAGAAACTCGCTTTTTGCGCGGTTTGCCTGCTCAGCCTGGGCAAGTGCATTTCTCAGGTTTTCACGCTGCTGCTCCTGCTGCAAAAATAGCTCCGTCACGTCCGAACGAGTCATCATAATGGAGGATTTGTTTTCGTCCAAATATGCAAATTCCCATTTTTTCCGGTATATCTTGCCCTTTATATTTAAGGGCAGGGCGCAGGTATACACCAAGTTGTTCTCAAGCTCTTTGCATATGCGCTCAATGCTTATGCGCTCCCGAGCCTCACACCGAATAGATTGCTCTGCATAGAGATTTGTAAATTCTTCAATTCTCTGATCATACATCTCATCCACATCTGTCAAACAGCCCGCTTCCAGAGATGAGGCTCTGACATAGTGCAGCTTTCTTGTTTCGAGGAAGATTAAACCCAAAAACTCATAGCCGATATCTGTAATCCTGTCCACTATAGTCTGCATGGTGCGTTCTTTATCGATATCGTGAGTATACATAAATGACATAACGTCACCGGTATCGGGGTCGCAGTATGTTTTGGAGCTTAGATTTACCCAGATCACGCTGCCATCGTTGGTGATGCGCTGGTAATTGTAGGATCTGTGAGGCTCTCCGCTTTCCATGGCCCTTATTACCCTGTCACGCTTCAGCATCCGTCGGATTTCCTTACTCTGAGCGGCGGTTAAGCCGGTTTGCGCAAGGGCCTCCGCTACTTCATCGTAACTTGCATTTTTGCAGTTTAATTCAACATTTTTCTTGCCGGTGTAGCTCTCCACAATATTTTTTGTTAAATTTGCCCGCACCTTTACAAGGAGGCTCTCACTTTGCACCGCCTCCAAATACCTTGCCTCTTCACGGAATTTTCGCTCCATGGCCTTTGAGGCATTTATATCCACCGCACAGCCAATGGCACTGACGGGCTTTCCATCGGCGAAAATTGTTGTATATGTGCAGCTTTTCCAAATCAGTTCACCGCTGGGATTAACAACGCATATGTCCCTTGTTGCGCTTTTATCGCCCCGGGCGACAGCTTCATGCAGCGCTATGAAATCCTCAACACTGTCTTTATGGACAAATCCGCTTCTAATAAGTACTTCCGGCGCATCAGAAATTGCTTTTTTCGCTTGAAATCCGTTAATGGCATTGGACTGCTGGATATACCGCTTGCCCAATATGTCATATTCCCAAAGAAATAGATTTGAACTTTTAAGCGCAATGTCAAGCTTTTTCCGCTCAGCACTTTCCTGTATTTCCTTCGTTACATTGCGTCCGATACCAACGGCACGCACCGGCATGTTATTCTCGTCAAATATTGTGTAATAGGACACATGCTCGCACCACCAGCTGCTGTTGTCCGGAGTTTTGTACCATATGGTCTCCTCGGCAGTGTTCGCCCCCTGTTTAAGCCTTTCGTGCAGTCTTAAAAAAGCAGGAATGCTGTCACTTCGAACATGGCCTTCGTCAATAACGTCCTTGGTGAAATTCTCAATAACGTCTTTTTCTATACCATGGGCACGCTTTGAATTCGTGGTTTGGAACAAGGTATCCGACGGAATATCGTACTGCCAGATGTTAAGGTCTGTTTTATCCGCTACAAGGGAGAAGGTAACCGCAAGTTCTCGAGCTGCAATAGCAGAGCGCTTTTGCTCCGTTATGTCAACAAAAACGCAGTAAAGGGACTGTTCTCCCTCGCTGTCAATATTTCTCTCCGCATGAATGTCAATCCATTTTATGGTTCCATCCTTGCAAACCAGTCTGTTGTTATTTTTAATTTTATTGCCGCACCTGAGCTGCCGCTCCACCACATTTGTAATTTCATCCACGTCGTCGGGATAAATTACGCCCAGCATTTTGTTGTCAAAAAACCGCCTAAATTCCTCTCGGGTGTAACCTATAAAGTTGTAAAATGAGGCATTTGCAAAAACCACAGGCCAGCCGGGCTCATTTTTACATCTGAACACTCCACCGGGAATTGCGTTATATATCTGGCTTATCTCCTTGTTTTGCGCCTGCACGGCCCGCTGCTGCTTTTGCTGCTCGGTAACGTCGGTGTAAACAACATATACGGTCTGAATGTGTCCCGATTCCTCCACCAGGCTTGCGCACAGTTGGATATACTTCATTTCTCCAGTTTTTGTAATAGTTCGATAAATCGTATTTGCAGTTCTTCCATGGGCTGACGCATTTCTTAGAACCTCGTTTACAACGGGGAAGTCCTCGGGAACCGCCCTGCATACATTTTTTGACCCGCCCTGGACAATTTCCTCCCGGGTGTAGCCAGTTATGGTGCAAAGCTCGTCGTTGAAATATTCAAGCTCGGCATGCTCCTCGGAGTAGCTTCGATAAACCGCAATTCCGCCTGGTACCGCCGACAAAAGCTGCTGATATTTTTCCTGCTCCTCGTTGAGTGCCTTTTCCGTCATCAGCTCCGCCGTCATGTCCGAGATAAGGCAGCCACAGTACCCTTCGGCAATCTGATAGCACTGTACTTTAAGGTGCTTGCAAATTTCCGGACTGTATTCAACCATGGTGGCAGGACTTCCGCCCCAAGCAACACGGCCGTATAGCTTCAGCCACTTTTTGTCCGCATTTTCAAACACGGTATAGAAGCTCTTTCCCAGCATTTCTTCCTTTTTACAGCCTTCCAACTGGGACAGCGCATCATTTACATATTCGAATATGATATTTTGGGGTTCGCCGCTGTTCTCATCCAAAGTAACCTTTATTACACTAAAGGCAAATGGACTGCAGTCGTAAGCCCCTTTAATTTGTTCTATGTTAAACTGGTTCATCCCGCAGTCTCCCCTTTATTCACTCTGACATGACTTTTCTCGCATCTTTTGTATGTCCTTGGTCTCATACAGCACTTTATCCGCCTCGCTATACAGTTCCATGAAGCTGCTTCCCCTTCGGGACATGCAAACGCCTATAGAAACTTCAACCTTAAGATGCAAGTCCGTAAGAGCGCTCTCCTTTATAAGATTTCGCAGCTCTGTTGCCTTCCTCTGTAATAATTCTTCGCTGTTCATGCCTGACATGAATACAACAAATTCGTCCCCGCCCAAGCGACCTATAATATCGCCTGTGCGGAAAAATCGCTGCAGCCTATTGGCAACGCCCTTAAGCACCTCATCGCCGATAATGTGCCCGTATGTATCGTTTATGTTCTTAAAATCGTCTACGTCCAGCATCATAAATCCGTAGCTTATGTCCGGACGTACATTCAAAAGGTGGTTTGAAAGTGCCTCTGTGGCAGTACGGTTATATACCCCTGTCAAGCCGTCGATTTTTGAAAGCTCCAAAACCTGGTTATATTCCTTTACGATCTCTCTAAAGCGCACAGAGGATTCCAAAACATTGTTTACGCGCTTAATAGCCACTTCGTTAACAAATGGCTTTGTGACATAGTCATTTGCCCCCAGCGCCAGCATATTAATTTGCCGTGATGGCGCATTGTCTGCCGTGATGATAACCACCGGAATATCCCTCATTAGAGGATTTGCATTTTTATGCTCTAAAAATGTCACTCCATCCATCACCGGCATAATAAGGTCAAGCAATATGATGTCCACCTCATACTGCTCCTTCTCAAGCATCTCCAACGCACTTTGCCCGTTGTCCGCAAAAATCACATCAAACCGTGATACGAACATTTCTTCAAGTATTTCCCGATTTATTTCCAAATCGTCTACTATCAGCATCTTTTCCCGGCGGGAGGTGTCCTGAAAATGACTGGTTTTATACTGTGCCAGCTCCTCATTGATGGTTTTTCGTGCTGTCACATCCCAAAGGGTGCCCAAAATAATGTGCCGCTGTCCAATCTGATTTACATACTTTAAATCCAGGTGTATCCAGCGCTGGCGACCATCGGCGCATTTGCGCATATAGTCACATCTTCCGCTCTCCTTGCTGCTAACAGTGTCATGGAACGCCGCCCACACAATGTTATAATATCCATCAGCAAGAACGCGCTCCGGATTTCGGGCATTTACCGCCCGGTCATTATAGCCAAACATATCGTAAAAAGCCTTGTTGACCCTAATAAGCTCCAGCTTATCGTCAGCAAACTCGTAAAGCACTATGGGTTGGGAAACCGTTGTAAACAGATTTTCAATCTGCGCATTGTCGTTCCACAGCTCATTCATCGACAGCGTCTGATTCTTCTCGGTGATTACAGGCTCAATAGCCGAAATAAGCTCTTCATACTGCTGAACCGGCATTGGCTTTGCAAAAAAGTACCCCTGCACATATTCGCAGCCCATGTCCCTCAAAAACGCCACCTGTTCCTCTTTTTCAACGCCTTCGGCAATTGTTGGAAGACCAAGCCACTTTGCCATGCGGATTATTGACGCAATTATGTCCTCTCCACGTCCCTTGATTGCAGAATGATCAAAGAATTTCATGTCAATTTTAAGAACGTCAAATTCTACATCCTTAAGAACATTCAGTGAGGAATAGCCGCTTCCGAAATCATCCATCATCACAACAAAACCCTTGCTGTGAAGCTTTGATATGCTGTCTTGAATAACCGTGGGGTTTTCTGTGTAAATGCTCTCTGTCAGTTCAAGATTTAAAAGCTCGTGGGGCACATGGTGCTTGTCTGCCATGTCGCAGAGTATGTCCGTAAGCTGGGGATTATAAAGATGCACACGGGAAACATTCACCGACACCGGAAAGCAGGTCATGCCCTTATCCAGCCACTCTTCAAGCTGGCAGCAGACCGCTTCCCAAATATAGTAGTCCAGCTTTGCAATAAAGCCGTTTTTCTCAAATATAGGTATGAACTCTCCGGGGAAAATCATGCCCCTTTCCGGATGATTCCACCGCACCAACGCTTCAGCACCTGCCGGAAGGTTGGTGTGAAGATCATATTTGGGCTGCATATACACGCAGAATTGCTTTTGCTCCAGTGCCTGAATCATGTCGTTTATAATGGCCTGCTCCGCAATAAGCTGCTGCCCTATCTTTTCATCATAAAACGCAACCGTATTACTATAATGCCCCTTCACCTGCTTTGCCGCAAGATTGGCATTGTCCAGCATTTGCTGCACTGATAGCTTTCGGTCCGTAATAATATAAACGCCGAAGGTCAGTATTATTTCAAATTCCAGGGGGTATTGCTTAAAATCACTACTTGACTTTTCCATAGCCTCATTAAGGGCGTCAAGGCTACTGTAGGAACAGCAAATGGCAAATTCATCGGCCTCAATTCTTCCGTATGTATAATGCTCCACCATACTGCAAAACTGCTCAAGATGAGTTGCAATATACCTTAACAGTCTATCCCCCTCAGAAATGCCGAAAAATGTATTTATGAGGGAAAACCTGTCCACATCAAGGCGGACAAAGGCAAACTGCTCCTCCGGCCAGGCATGCAAAAGAGCCTGGGTTTCCTCGAAAAATTTGCTTCTGTTATAAAGTCCGGTCAGTGCATCATGCTCGGACATGTACTTCATTTTTTCAAACGCTGCGCCCTCGCTTCTGGCAATTGCACTGTTAAGCCGGTATTTCAATATCTGAGGGTCATAGGGCTTTGAAACGAAATCCCATGCACCCAGGTTAAACGCCTTGCGCTCATTTTCCGTTGCACTGTTCCCTGTGGTTACAATAACAGGGATCCCGAAATCCGCAGTACTCTTAAGCTCCGAAAGGAAGGTATAACCGTCCATAACGGGCATTACAAGGTCCAAAAGCACTGCCGAAAACTCCCCCGGATGTTCTTTCAAAATGTCCAGTGCCACCTGTCCGTTTTCAGCCTCAACCGTTATGTAATCACCGTCCAAAATACGGCAGAGTATGGATCTATTTAATTTGGTGTCGTCTACTATTAAAATAGTACGGAGCTGATCGCCCATTATTCAACCCTCCTTCTAAAATTGGCTATAAACGCGCTAAAGACAAAGCCCCCAAGCGGTCGGAGAGTAAATCTCCTCACAACACTTAGTGAGACTTTGCCTTTCTATTAGTTAAACATACCGGAGTAGCCGATACAGATATCTATTTCTTCCATAAGCTTAATGCTGCGCCCGGAGCCACTTTTTTAATTATTATTTAAAAAGCCACAGTCCGAAACAACAATTCCTTTCCGGCTTTTCAAGCGGATGCCCCTTGCTTATCCCGTCATAAAAATTAACACACTCGGACATCAACAAAATGCTTTTGTAACTGTTTTAGTCACTTGTAAAAGCAGAACTGTCCACTTAATTCCTCTGTTACATTATATAACCAAAATTTAGCAACGTCAACAAATATATACCTCTTCGTCTTATAATCGCCATTTTACGAAACTTTATGCAGGGAAAATATTCAAATAGCCGCAAGGTTACTTTATTCCCATCGTACGGGTCATCCCGCCCGTCCGTGCAGCAAAAAAAGAAGCACCGATATACTCGGTGCTTCTTCGTAATTCCATTATCTCTTGGAGAACTGGGGTGCACGGCGGGCGCCTTTGAGACCGTATTTCTTACGCTCTTTCATGCGCGGGTCGCGGGTAAGGAAGCCTGCTGCCTTCAGGGCGGGACGATAAGCTTCGTCTACCTGAAGAAGGGCTCTTGCGATACCATGACGGATAGCGCCGGCCTGTCCGGTAACCCCGCCGCCGGTAACGGTAGCTTCGATGTCAACCTTGTCAAGAAGGTTAACCGTGTTAAGGGGCTGACGGACGATAAGCTTAAGGGTTTCAAGTCCGAAATAGTCGTCGATTTCACGGCTGTTGATGGTGATCTTGCCTGTGCCGCCGGGGAAAAGGTGTACTCTGGCGACGGAGGACTTTCTACGGCCGGTGCCGTACATATAAGGCTTCTTGCTCTGATACATGTTCATTCTCCTCCTTAGCGATCCCAAACTTCGGGCTTCTGAGCCTGGTGTACATGCTGCTCACCACGGAAAACTTTGAGACGGGTAAGCTGGTCACGGCCAAGGCTGTTCTTCTGGAGCATGCCACGCACTGCAAGATTCATTGCCAGTTCGGGCTTCTCTGCCATAAGACGGCTGTACTGGGTAGCCTTAAGGCCGCCGATATAGCCGGAGTGAGTGTAGTAGTACTTCTGCTCCAGCTTCTTGCCGGTGAGTACTGCCTTCTCAGCGTTGATGACGATAACGAAATCGCCGCAATCAACATGGGGGGTGTAGGTGGGCTTGAGTTTGCCGCGAAGAATATCCGCAGCGAGAGCCGCTGTCTTGCCAAGGGGCTTGCCGGCGGCGTCCAAGATATACCATTTGCGCTCTACAGTAGACGCGTTTGCCATGTAGGTGGACATTATTTCTGCCTCCAAATTTAATTTGTGTTTTATCATCGGCACGGGGAACCGACCATTGCCGATTTAATTCGGCTACGGCTTTTAAAGAGAGCCGCAAAAAACTTTGACAATTATAAAGTGCGCGTTTAGAATAGGCATAGCTGTCCCAATGCGCCTTATTTTTATACCACAGCGCAAACCCCATGTCAACACCTTATTTAATTAATTTTCATTTCCAGCGGAGCGAGCTTCGTTTTTCTTTATTTTACTCCGTTTTGCTCCGTTTTACTCAATATCATTTTTCAAATTTGGAGTGTGCTTTTTTGAATATTCTTAACGATTTTACAAGTATTGTGCGCAAGGGCGTGGACGAATACAACATGATAAGCTCCGGCGACAAGATTGCCGTGGGCGTATCCGGCGGGAAGGACAGCCTTATTCTCCTTCGCAGTCTTGCCCATCTTCAAACCTATTACCCCAAGCCCTTTGAACTTTTTGCCATAACTCTGGACCTCGGTTTTCCCGGCATGGACTTTAGCCCTGTTGCTAAAATGTGTGAGGAAATCGGTGTTCCCTACATTTTAATTAAAACCGATATCCGTGAAATAGTGTTTGACGTTCGAAAGGAGGCTAACCCCTGCTCTCTTTGCTCAAAAATGCGCCGTGGTGCTCTTAATGACGCAATTAAGGCTCGTGGTATCGGAAAGCTGGCCCTTGGCCACCACGGAGACGATGTGGTTGAAACCTTCCTTCTTTCTCTGTTCTTTGAAGGACGTCTAAGCTGTTTTAAACCCGTTACCTACATGAGCCGTGCGGACGTTACGCAAATTCGACCAATGATTTATGCAAGCGAGGAGCGTATTGCTTCGGTTTGCTCCCGCCTTGAGCTGCCTGTTGTGGAAAATTCCTGTCCCGAGGACAAGGAAAGCAAGCGTCGGGAAATAAAAGAGCTTATCACCTCTTTAGAGCAAAGCTATCCTGACTTGAAGGCAAAAATTTTTGGTGCAATCCAGCGCCTTCCTCTGGAGGGCTGGGCGCCAAACACCTAAGCGCCTCCCTTATCCAACACCTTATATATAGAAAAGGACAAATTTTAATGCACGGACTTGGAACGATTGTAAACTGCATCACAGTGCTTCTTGGCTCAATAATAGGCCTTCTAATTAAAGGCGGACTTCCAAAGCGCTTTGAAAACACTATTTTTTCCGCCGTTGGTCTGGCGGTGATGTTCATCGGGTTGGGCGGTGCCCTTTCGGGACTTATTGTGATTTCCGATGGCGCTTTGGACACCCAATACACTATGCTTATGGTGCTGTCGCTGGTACTGGGTGCGGTACTGGGCGAGCTTTTGGACATTGAAAAGCGCCTTGATCATCTAGGCGAATGGATTAAGTCAAAGCTTCCTGAAAAATGGACCTCCAGCAGCTTTGTGGATGGCTTTGTCACCGCCTCCATGCTTTTTTGCGTTGGTGCTATGGCAATCGTCGGCTCATTGGAGGACGGCCTTAACGGCAACTGCTCCATACTTTTTGCAAAGTCCGTGCTGGACGGTATAAGCTCCGTGCTTTTTGCAGCATCAATGGGAATCGGCGTTGCAGTGTCCGTTTTGCCTATTGCGGTCTACCAAGGGGGAATAACCCTGCTCTCCGGTCTTGTAAAGCCCTATCTTTCCGAAGCACTTATTGGCCAAATGTCCTGCGTGGGCAGCATACTCATTTTTGCTATCGGCATCAACATGATATTTGGTAAAAAAATAAGGGTGGGCAATCTCCTGCCCGCAATTTTATTTCCCGTTATCTTCGCCTTGATAAAATCTTTTTGGCCGGGATTTCCTGTTTGACCCTATGCTGGAACTTTTTTCATTGGGAATCGTCTTATATTCCGTACATAATTTTCTAAAGGAGATACTTAATGAAAAAGTTTATCGCTATCCTTCTCGTCCTCTGCATGGCGCTTGCCCTTGTGGGCTGCACCACAGGCGGCAAAAATGACAAGCCCGATCCCGACCCCACTGAAAGCTCCGAGCCCTCCGCAACACAGAAGCCGGAAAATTCTGAGAAGCCGGATAATGACCCCAGTGAAAAGCCCCAAGACTCCGAAAACTCAGAAGATTCGGATAAATCCCCGGCCGTTTCCATGTCAATGAGTGAAATTCTTACCAACAGCCTTGCGGGCGTTGAGGATTTACCCATGCTGATGGAAACCGTTGTAACCGAGGAGCTTTATCAAAACTACCTTGGAATTGACTATATCACTGGCTCCAGCGCCCTTGCAAGCGACGCTGCAATCGGCTCAATCGCTCACAGCGTTGTGCTTTTGAAGCTTCCTGACGACGCCGATCTTGACGAAATGGTGGATTTGGTTTATTCCTCCGCAAACCCCCGCAAGTGGATTTGCGTTGAAGCCGAAAAGGTCAGAGTAATGAAGGGTGACACCGCTTCGGGCAAGTACATTCTTCTTGTAATGTCCACCGAGGACGCTGCCGAAGCCATTGCAAATAACTTTGCTTATGTAATGAGCACCCTCGGCTAAAAAAACAAAATAATTTAGGGGCTGTTGCACACTTTCTTTGCAACAGCCCCTTTTTTCATCGCTCACTCGGCACCGTCTCCGTGTCCCCGAAAATGAGGTCGTCTATGTCCCCGTCCATTTTCATTCCCCCAAATACAATTACGCAAAATTAGCGTACTGTATATTTATATGCGCAGGGGCTTGTATTATGACTAAAATTTTTTAGAAATTTTTGCATATGCCTTTCAACATATTTTATTTCAATAGTCTATTTGGTGTGAAGAACAATTGAAACAATTTCGGGGTTATTTAAAAAACGTACCAGAGGAATGCTATCCCCAAGCCCCCGGGACAAAACCATGTCAAAGCCGCCTTCATTGTAAAGGCCACTGTCATACTTGGGGAAAAAGTCCCCCTCCGTACCCAGAACTCCGCCTAGCAGAGGCAGCCGCACTATGCCGCCATGGGCATGGCCGGATATTATTATGTCAACATCTATGTCTGAATATCTTTTTAGATAATCGTTGCGGTGGGCCAATAATATGCTAAGCTTGTCGGGATAGTTGTCGTTTATTATGTCAACCAACTCCTCGGGTCTCAGCATGTCCGCCGGCCCATTGGGATCCTCTACCCCTGCAAGGATTATGCTGTCCCCGTCCCGCTCCAAAAGCACAAATTCGTTGTGCAGATATTTTATTCCGCAGTCCTTCAGTACGGTGCGAAGATTTTCAATATCTCCGCTGGCCCACTCGTGGTTTCCGCTGACAAAATAGCAGGGGGCAATCTCCGCAAGCCCTTGAAAGGTGGGCGCAAGCACCTGACTTTGGCTGCCTAAATTACCGTGAAGCTTGTCGGCAAAGTCCCCTGTCAGGACAATAATATCCGGCTGCAGTTCACTGACCTTTTCAATAAGGCGGGAATTATCCTCACCGTATTCCCTCATATGCAAATCAGATAATTGCACAATCCGAAATCCGTCAAAGGCGGCGGGCAGATTATCGTAGCTCAACTCATATTCCGTGGTTACAAGCCGAAATCGGCTGTCCAGCAGCAGTACCGCCAGCACAGCGATAAGTATAAAAAGAGAATTTCTTATTCTGTGATGTTTTTTTGGTGTTTCTTTCGGTTTCACTTTACGCTTCCTTGTCTCGAATATACATGGGCTTCACATGGGGGTCAGCAGTGGGACGAACCTCCACCTCGAAGCGGGTGAGGGCTTTTAGCATATATGAAAGCTTTGAAAACCCAAAGCTGCGGGGGTCAAAGTCCGGCTGCTTTTTTATGATAAGATTGCCAAGGTTGCTCATATCGGAAAAACCGTCATCATCCGCAAGGTCCGCCACGGAGTCGGCAATAAGCTGCACAACGGAATCCGGCACACGCTTTGAAGCCTTGTCGGCGTTTTTGTCTGCTGCGGTCTTTTTTGCTGTGGTCTTTCCGCTGACCTTAACCGCAGTTTTGGCCTGCTCTGCCTTTTGCTCCTTTGTGTATCTGTCCCTTAGCACCTCGATATAGATAAACTTGTCGCAGGCGACAATAAATGGGCTGGGTGTCTTATGCTCACCGATTCCGATTACCCTCATTCCTGCTTCCCTTAATCTGATGGCAAGGCGTGTAAAATCGCTATCGCTGGACACAATAACAAAACCGTCTGTCTTGCCGCTGTATAAAATATCCATTGCATCAATTATCATTGCCGAGTCCGTGGAGTTTTTTCCGGTGGTATAGCCGTACTGCTGCACTGGCGTAACCGCATTCTCCAAAAGGCTGCCCTTCCAGCCGCCAATATTCGGCGAAGTCCAGTCACCGTATATGCGTTTTATAGTGGGAGTGCCGTAAATCGCTATTTCCTCCATAACGCTTTTGAGACAATCTCTTGGGGCATTGTCCGCATCAATAAGCACCGCAAGGCGCAAATTATTCATGTCGTTTGTGTTGTTTTGCATAAAACCCTTCCTTATATGGCGCTGCAGTATCCATCCATACTAAAAGCCTAGAATTTATATAAAAATATCTTTTCGCCGTCTCTGGCGGCATGGCCTGATTTTAACTTATAATAATTGCTTTTTAATTATTATATCATATCCGCAAAGCGGAAATGATATAATGTGTCGTGTTTTTCGGTTGCCCCGAAGGGGCGAGAAAAACGACTAAAATCAAATATAATGACTGCTTTTGCAGTTATTATATCATAGCCGCCAAGCGGCGTTATGATATATAATCGTTCAACCGCGCAAAGCGCGTATAATATCCGCTTTGCGGATATTATATCATAAATTTTTGTGACACACAAGCTAAGGCAGAATCTTCGCCGTTTCGAGCATATTTTCATTTTTGCGTCAGTATGTGAGACAGTTTTGAACACTTTCAACAGGGTTATGCACATTTTTATTCCGATGTCAATAATAAATTTACAATAAATTCATCAAAACTTTTAATTTAATTTTCGTTAATGTAGGATAATAACAAAATCGATGTGGATTTTTGTGTGGCTTCATTGGACTTATCCCGGTTACGGGGATATTTAAAATATATTCCACTTGAAACAAGGGATATTTTGATGTATACTTTATTAGCTTATCTCAAAAATGATAGCAGTTCACGAACACCATAATACATATGACAAAGGAATGATTCTGATATGAGTGGATCAA
>CAZJYY010000018.1:0-35851 GCA_964550315.1 uncultured Oscillospiraceae bacterium
CAATTTCAGCGTTGTGGAAGGCCGCAGCCGTCATAATATCACGGGGTCTTATGTTCTTTTCAAGAAGCTCCATAACCTTCATGCCCGCATGCTTTGCAAGGCGAATGCGCTCGCTCATAACAGCGGGTATGGTCCCGTTTCCGCTTAGCGCCATTCCCAGTGCCTCGGTAACGCAATTCATGGAATTTGCGGTATACATCCCCGAGCAGCTTCCGCAGGTAGGGCAGGCGTGATTTTCGTATTCTGTGACCTCCTCAAGGGTCTTTTTGCCGGCGTGATAGCCACCCACGACTTCAAACATGGACGAAAGGCAGGTGCGCTTACCATTCAAATTTCCCGCAAGCATGGGGCCACCGGACACAAAAATGGTTGGCACGTTCACCCTTGCCGCCGCCATCAGAAGGCCGGGGACATTCTTGTCGCAGTTGGGAATCATCACAAGTGCGTCGAACTGATGAGCAAGCGCCATGCACTCGGTGCTGTCAGCAATGAGGTCACGGGTCGCAAGGGAGTATTTCATACCCTCGTGTCCCATTGCAATACCGTCACACACAGCGATGGCGGGAAACATCACCGGTGTTCCCCCGGCCATGGTAACTCCCTGCTTCACTGCGTCGCAGATTTTGTCAAGGTTCATATGTCCGGGAACAATTTCATTATGGGAGCTGACAATACCCACCAGTGGGCGCTCCAGTTCTTCCTTTGTAAAGCCCAAGGCATAAAAAAGACTTCTGTGGGGAGCCTGCTGTATACCTGACTTGCAATTGTCACTTTTCATTACACTTTACTCCTTATAAATAGAGTGGGAGATATTGTCCACCTGCCGTTGCCGAAATGGGGCGGTGTTGTCCACAACAAGAGTGAGGTATAGGGGTATCGCCCCTATACCTCACTTTTGTCCGGTGGGCAAATAAAATTTTTACTTCTTCAACCAGCTCATCATCTTGCGAAGCTCGGCGCCCACCTTCTCCAGGGGATGCTCCGCTTCCTTGCGGCGGGTGGCAAGGAATCTTGCCTGCCTGCCGGCATTGAATTCCTGAATAAACTCGCTGGCAAAGGTGCCGTCCTGAATCTCTGAAAGGACCTTCTTCATCTCCTTGCGGGTATCGTCTGTAATAAGACGCTTGCCGGTGCGGTAATCGCCGTATTCGGCGGTGTTGGAGATGGAGTAGCGCATCATGCCGAAGCCGCCGCTGTTGATAAGGTCAACTATAAGCTTCATTTCGTGGATGCACTCAAAATAGGCCATTTCCGGCTCATAGCCCGCTTCAACAAGGGTTTCAAAACCAGCCTTCATAAGCTCGGTAACGCCGCCGCAAAGCACAGCCTGCTCACCGAAAAGGTCAGTCTCGGTTTCCTCACGGAAGCTGGTTTCAAGAATGCCTGCACGGCCTGCGCCGATGCCGGAGGCGTATGCAAGTGCGTACTCCTTTGCCTTGCCTGTGTAATCCTGATGTACGGCGATAAGGCTGGGAACACCCTTACCCTCCTGATACTGACTGCGAACAGTGTGGCCGGGTCCCTTGGGAGCAACCATGATAACGTCCACATTCTCGGGAGGAACAATTTGATTATAATGAATGTTGAAGCCGTGGGCAAACATAAGGGCGTTGCCCTCGGAAAGGTTGGGAGCCACCTCAGCGGCATAAATGTCGGCTGCCTTCTCGTCGGGCACCAGCATCATGACCATATCCGCAGCCTTGGCAGCCTCGGCAACCGGCATTACCTCAAGACCTGCCGCCTTTGCCTTTTCGCAGCTCTTGGAATCGGAGCGAAGGCCAACAATCACCTTAACACCGGATTCCTTTAAGTTCTGGGCATGGGCATGGCCCTGGCTGCCGTAGCCGATAATTGCCACGGTACGCCCCTCCAAAAGCTCCATATTGCAGTCGGTATCATAGTACTTATTGATCATTTTATAAACTTCCTTTCTAACTTTATACCTGATTTTACTTTCTACTATAGATAGCGCCCTCGGGCGTTGTCATCATTCATCAGCAGCGGTGGTTATCCTTGTTTTCACAGGACATAACCTTGCTGCCACGGTCAATTGCCGTAACACCGGTTCGGCACAGCTCCAAAATGCCGTAGCCGGACACTACCTCTAAAAAGCCGTCTATCTTGCTGGGCTTGCCAGTAAGCTCGCACACCATGCTGGAGGTGGAATAGTCCACGATGCTGGCCTTATATATTTCACAAAGGTCACGAACCGCCCCACGCTGCTCCTCGTCAACACTTATTTTCACCAGCAGAAGCTCCCGCATTATGGAGTTTTCCTCGGTTTCAAGCTGAACTGCCTTTACCTCCACAAGCTTTCTTGTTTGAAGCATAATCTGCTCGATTATGCGCTCATCGCCCTTGGCCGTAAGCGTTATTCGGGAAATGCTGGGGTCGCTTGTCTCTGACACAGTAAGGGAGTCAATGTTGAAGCCTCTGCGTCCGAAAAGCATGGATACACGGCTAAGAACATTGGCGTTGTTTTCAACAAGCAGTGCTATGGTTTCTTTTTTATTCATGACGCCGTCTCCCTCCTATTCGCATATTACGCTGCGCACCGTTCCGCCCCCGGGAATCATGGGCAAAACCCGCTCGTCTTTATTTATTGGGCACACGATCCACGCAGGGCCTTCTTCGGCAAAGGCCGCCTGAAGTGCCTTTTCAAAGTCCGCCTTGGTCTGCGCCATGTAGCCCCTTGCGCCGAAGCCCTGTGCCACCTTAACGTAGTCTGTTTTTCTCTGGGGATCGGTTTCACTATAGCGTCCGCCGTAAAAGCTTTTTTGCCACTGGCGCACCATGCCCAAAACCTTGTTATCCAAAATAACGGTGACCACGGGCAGATTATAGGACACTGCCGTGCAGGCCTCGTTCATATTCATATGGAAGCTTCCGTCACTGGTAACGTGCACTACCTTGGCATCGGGTCTGCCCACCTGTGCACCGATTGCCGCACCGTATCCAAAGCCCATGGTTCCTAGTCCCCCGCTGGTAAGAAAGCCCCGGGGCTTCGTTTTCTTGCAAAACTGCGCCGCCCACATCTGGTGCTGGCCAACGTCCGTTGCGATAACGGCATTCTCGCCGCAAACCTCGCCAATGACCTCCATAATCTCCATGGGGCGAAGGCCATCGAAGCCGTTTTCGTAAACCCTTTTATCATGCTCCTGCCACTGGGAGCAAGCCTTTAACCACTGGGGGCGCTCCCGCCCCTCCACCAGTGGAATAAGCGCCGAAAGCTCGGATCTTACATCGCCCACAATGGCGTAATCCGCAGTTACGTTCTTTCTTATTTCGCTTTCATCAATGTCAAACTGAACCACCGTGGCATGGGGCGCAAAATCCTTGGTGTTTAGTGCAACACGGTCAGAAAAGCGCATTCCCATTGTAATAAGCAGGTCGCACTCGTCCACAGCCTTGTTTGCCGCCATGCTGCCATGCATGCCTAAAATCCCCAAATCCAGCTCGTCACCAAAGCCTACTACGCCGGTACCCATAATGGTTCGGCAGGCGGGAATGCGGGTTTTTTGAATAAATTCGGCCATTTCCCCACCGGCATCGGCGCTAATTACGCCGCCGCCGAAGCAAATTACCGGGCGCAGAGACTTTTTAATAAGTCCTGCCACAACTGCAAGCTCGCTTTCGGGAGCTGAGGGTCTTTTCTCCTCCTGCCACTTGGGCTGGGGGGTAAACTCGCATACGGCGCCGGTTATATCCTTGGGAACATCCACAAGCACCGGTCCCTTTCTTCCGCTGCCCGCAATTTTGAAGGCATCACGGAGGGTCTTTGCAAGAAGCTCAACATCCCTGACGGCGTAATTGTGCTTGGTTATGGGCTGGGTGATTCCTGCGATAAAAACCTCTTGAAAGCTGTCCTTACCGATTAAGTCTCTTCCAACGTTTGCGGTTATAACCACCATGGGCACGCTGTCAAGATAGGCGGTTGCAATGCCCGTAACCGTATTTGTCGCTCCCGGGCCGCTGGTGGCAAGCATAACGCCGGTTTTGCCCGTAGCCCTTGCGTAACCGTCGGCAGCGTGGGTGGCGCCCTGCTCATGGGCTGTGAGATAGTGCTTTATTTTGTCCTTTTTCATATAGAGCGCATCATATATATTTATGGCTGCTCCGCCGGGATAACCGAAAATATCGGTGACACCCTGTTCAATAAGGACTTCTACGATAATCTCCGCACCTGTCAGTTTCAATCCTGTTCCCTCCTATTATAAATAATTGTTGTTTTCATTTCATTGTAATTGAGAAATTATTTGTCCCTTTTGGATATAAAAAAACGCCATTGTCTCTTATTACTCATAATCAAGAGACAAAGGCATATACAAAACCTCTGCGGTACCACTCTTATTGCCCATCCCGAAACGCTGCACTGCTTCGGCACGAACCACTCATGGACATCAATCAATGTCCTGCGCTGTAACGGGCGCCTGCCGGTGTTGCATACTTAAACGGAAAATCCGTCCTTTCTACAAACTGCTCCGGGATGATTTCATCCTTAAACAACGGCGCTGCCTCACACCAAACGGCAGCTCTCTTTGGCCTGTTTGCGGGATTACTTGTTCCCTTCATTGCATTTTAGATTTTTTGATTGTATTCATGATACATGACAATTCAGGAAATTGTCAATTGTGCATGTAGCTAAAATTTAACTGGGCTTTTTCCCGATTTATATTTAATTTATCGTCTAATTTCTCCCAGTGCCGATTTTTTTGCCCTAAGGGAAAAAAATTCTTGACAAGACCTGCCCGGCGTGTTAACTTTAGCGCAACAAAGTAAAATGCGTTGAAAGGGAAAAAGTCCTTCCGATACATTCAGAGAGCCGTTGTTTGGTGCGAAACGGTATGTTAGGTCAGGACGAACTCACCCTCGAGCAGTCAGCCGAAAGCCCTTTTAGGCCGTAGGTATGAACGGGTTTCCCCACCGTTACCAAAGGGGCAGTGTTAAAGGACGCTGAAAGCGGACAATTTTTTGTCAATTGGAGTGGTACCGCGGAGTTTATGCTTCGTCTCTTATGTGAGACGGGGCTTTTTTTATTGCTTCGGGGCGCCTTCAATTTTGCACCATCACATTTCAAAATCCACCACTTAAAAGGAGGTCAACATATTATATGAAAAAAATCAAGGTATTCGACACCACCCTTCGGGACGGCGAGCAATCTCCGGGCTGCAGCATGAACCTGTCGGAAAAGCTGGAAATGGCCCGTCAGCTTGACGCTTTGGGTGTTGACGTTATAGAAGCCGGCTTTGCCATAGCCTCTCCCGAGGATTTTAAAAGTGTTGAAGCCATTTCCAAGACTGTCCAAAATTGCACGGTGGCAAGCCTCGCCCGCTGCACAAAGGGTGATATTGACGCCGCATGGAACGCTGTTAAAGGTGCGAGGTACCCGCGCATTCATGTGTTTCTTGCAACAAGCGACATTCACATGGAATATAAGCTTAAAATGACTCGAGAGCAGGTGCTCGCCAGTATAAAGGAACACGTTGCCTACGCCAAGGGCTACTGCAATGACATTGAATTTTCTGCCGAGGACGCCTCCCGCAGCGAGTGGAAGTTTTTGTCCGAGTGCTACGACGCGGCCATTAAAGCCGGCGCAACTGTTTTAAACGTTCCCGACACCGTAGGCTATTCCACCCCCATGGAAATGTTCGACCTTATTACATATCTTCGGGAAAACACCCCGGACATTGAAAATGTTGACATTTCCTGTCACTGCCACGACGATTTGGGCATGGCTGTTGCAAATTCACTTGCCTGCATTCGGGCAGGAGCGACTCAGGTGGAGTGCACTGTGAACGGCATTGGCGAGCGTGCGGGCAACGCAAGTCTTGAGGAGGTCGTTATGGCCTTAAAGACCCGCCATGAATACTATCAGGCAGAAACTGGCGTTGTCACAACCCAGATTTACAAGTCCTCAAAACTTCTTTCAAACATAACCGGCGTGCCCATTGCCCCCAACAAGTCCATTGTGGGCGCAAACGCCTTTGCCCACGAGAGCGGCATTCACCAGCACGGGGTAATTTCAAACGCCCTGACCTACGAAATAATGAAGTCCACCGACGTGGGCATTCCCCAAAACACCATGGTGCTTGGAAAGCACAGCGGAAAGCACGCCCTGCGGGAGCGCCTTTCCCAGTTGGGCTACGAGGTCAGCAAGGAAGAGCTTGATGACATTTTTGTCCGCTTCAAGGCTCTTGCGGACAAGAA
The DNA here is from genome assembly GCA_964550315.1 of uncultured Oscillospiraceae bacterium. Taxonomy (GTDB): domain Bacteria; phylum Bacillota; class Clostridia; order Oscillospirales; family Oscillospiraceae; genus UBA2658. The sequence goes on from CAZJYY010000018.1 coordinate 6,208, forward strand.
AAAAAGCCTTACCGACGGCGATATTGAGGCTCTCGCACTTTCTGAAACCCGAAGTATTCCCGAAACCTTCCGCTTTGTAAGCCACGTGGTCACCACCGGAAAAGACACAACAAACATCGCCAGCATAAAGCTTGCCTTTGACGAAAGCCAGCGTGAGGAGGTCGCCATAGGCTCCGGCCCAATTTACGCCTCCTTCAAGGCGGTTGACAAGATAACCGGTCTTGACGTGGATTTGGAGGACTTCGGTCTTAACGCTGTTACCGACGGCGGGGACGCTATGGGCGAGGCGGTTGTTAAGCTTCGCTATCGGGGCGGACTTTACACCGGCCGTGGACTTTCAACAGACGTTATTGAAGCCTCAATTCTTGCCTATGTAAACGGCATAAATAAAATTGTTGTGGGGAAAAGCTGCTGATGAGCTTTGCCCCAGCAGCTTACACCGCTTTTGAAAGGAAGAAAACCATGGGAATGACAATGACCCAGAAGATACTGGCCGCTCACGCCGGCTTGCCCGCCGTTACGGCAGGACAGCTCATCAAGGCAAAGCTTGATTTGGTGCTGGCAAACGATATTACTGGCCCTGTATCCATAAATGAATTTGAAAAGGCAGGTCTTTGCAAGGTAAACTGTGACACCCGCATTGCCCTTGTTATGGATCACTTTGTGCCCAATAAGGACATAAAGTCCGCAGAGAACACCAAGAAATGCAGAATGTTTGCCCGCCGCTTTGGTCTTGAGCATTTTTATGATGTGGGGGAAATGGGCATAGAGCACGCCCTCATCCCCGAAAAGGGGCTAATCGCCCCCGGCGAGGCCGCCATCGGCGCCGACAGCCACACCTGCACCTACGGTGCTCTCGGCGCTTTTTCCACCGGCGTCGGCTCAACGGACATGGCTGCCGCCATGGCAGCAGGGGAAACCTGGTTCAAGGTCCCCTCCGCCATCAAGGTGGTACTCACCGGAAAACGGCAGAAATACGTCTCCGGCAAGGATGTTATCCTTCACCTTATCGGCATGATAGGCGTGGACGGGGCGCTGTATCAAAGCTTGGAATTCTGCGGCGAAGGTGTTTGCGACCTTCAGATGAGTGACCGTCTCACCATTTGCAACATGGCAATTGAAGCGGGGGCAAAAAACGGCATTTTCCCCGTGGACGACATTACCCGTGCCTATATGGACGGGCGCTGTGACCGCCCTTTTACAGCCTATGAGCCGGACAGCGACGCTCTTTACGAAAAAGTAATCAAAATTGACCTTTCCACCGTTCCCTGCACCGTTGCATACCCTCATCTGCCGGAAAACACCCATCCGGCAACGGAAGGCAGTGACATTGAAATTGACCAGGTGGTCATAGGAAGCTGCACCAACGGAAACATTGAGGATATGGCTGCCGCTGCCGAAATTCTTCGTGGAAGGCACATAAAAAAGGGACTGCGGGGCATCGTTATCCCCGCCACACCAAAAATTTATATGGAGTGCATGGAGCGTGGTTACATAAAGATTTTCATGGACGCAGGCTGCATTGTTTCAACTCCCACCTGCGGACCGTGCCTTGGCGGCTACATGGGCATTCTTGCCGAGGGTGAACGCTGCTGCTCAACAACAAACCGCAATTTTGTGGGGCGCATGGGTCACGTTAAAAGCGAGGTTTACCTTGCCTCGCCCGTGGTTGCAGCCGCCAGCGCCGTAACGGGTCATATTTCACATCCTAAGGAGGTAATGGGCGAATGAATGCAAAGGGAGCAGCTATAAAATATGGCGACCACATTGACACGGACGTTATTATTCCCGCCCGTTATCTTGCAACACAGGACGCAGGGGAGCTTGCCGCCCACTGCATGGAGGACATTGACCAAAGCTTTGTTAAAAGAGTAAAAACCGGAGACATTTTGGTTGCAGGCGTAAACTTTGGCTGCGGCTCCAGCCGTGAGCACGCCCCCATTGCTATAAAAGCCAGCGGAATTTCCTGCGTAATTGCCAAAAGCTTTGCCCGGATTTTCTACCGCAATGCCATTAACATCGGCCTTGCCATTTTGGAGTGCCCCGCCGCTTCAGAGGCAATAGCCGAGGGTAATGAGATTTCTGTTGACTTTGACACCGGTTTAATCCAAAATCTTACAAAGGGTGAGGAGTATCAAGCTCAGCCCTTTCCGGATTTTATTAAGGAAATGATTGCAAAAGGCGGCCTTATGGCCTCCATTAAGGAGAACTCCAAATGAACAAAACAATTGCAATTATCAACGGCGACGGTATCGGCCCTGAAATCATGGCACAGGCGCTTAATGTTTTGGGCACTGTGGCAGAAAAATTCGGCCACTGCTTCACATGCATTGACGCCCCTATGGGCGGAAACGCCTTTGATAAATTCGGCGACCCCCTGCCCCAGTCCAGTCTTGAAACCTGCCTTTCTGCCGACAGCACACTCTTGTCCGCAGTGGGGGGACCGAAATGGGACGGCGTGCCCAAGGACAAGCGCCCCGAGCGTGGGCTTTTGCGCCTTCGGGCAGGCATGGGACTTTATTCTAACCTTCGTCCCGCAAAAATTTTTCCTCAGCTTCGTGACGCAAGCCCCCTAAAGCCGGAAATCGTTGACCGGGGTATTGACTTTGTGGTGGTGCGTGAGCTTATCGGCGGAGCATATTTCGGTGAGCACAAAACCGAGTACAAAAACGGCGAGGAATACGCCAGTGACCTTATGGGCTACTCAGTGCATGAAATAGAGCGCATTGCCAAAGTCGCCTTTGAAACCGCTATGAAGCGGCAAAAGAAAGTTTGCAGCGTTGACAAAGCGAATGTTTTGGACAGCTCCAAGCTTTGGCGGAAAACCTTAACACGCATTGCCAAGAATTACCCCCAGGTGGAGCTTTCCCACATGTATGTGGACAACTGCGCAATGCAGCTTGTGAAGGATCCCTCCCAGTTTGATGTTATAGTAACGGAAAATCTTTTTGGGGACATTTTGTCCGATGAGGCAAGCGAGATAACCGGCTCCATCGGCATGATTCCCTCCTCCAGCCTCGGCAGCGACACCCGTGGGCTTTACGAGCCCATCCACGGCAGCGCACCGGATATTGCAGGCAAAAATATCGCAAATCCCATCGGCATGATACTCTCGGTTGCCATGATGCTGCGCTATTCCTTCGACATGACGACGGAGGCGGAGGCTATTGAGAGAGCCGTTCAGACCGTTCTTGACGAAGGCTTCCGCACCGGTGACGCCATGAGTGACGGCATGACGCTTTTAGGCTGCCAGGAAATGGGACAGGCAATCTGCGAGAAAATATAGAAACAAATTCGAAAAATTGTCTTTTTTGGCGGTTTTATCCCTTTGTTCTTTGTTATTTTTTTGATTTGCATTGAAATGCTTAATTATCGGTGCTATCATGGACTTCGTAAGCCATCGGGCAAAAAAGTATGGAGGAGAATACACCATGATCGTTATTAACTGCAGCTTTATCAGCGAGACTACCGATATGCACGACTTCTTCAAGGTTCTTGTGGACAGGGGACTGGTTTCCGGCTCCCGCGCTGACCACGGCAACCAGGGCTATGACTTTTACATCAACGCCGAGGATTCCAAGAAAATGATGCTCATTGAAAAGTGGGAAACCATGGAGGATCTTCAAGCCCACTCCGAAACCGAGCTTTTCCAGAGCTTCCGCCCCACCTGCAAGGAATTTGCAGTAAAGTCCAGATTGGCAATGTACGAGGAATAATCATCCCCTCATAAATTACAGCGCACCGAAATTTTATTGCGGTGCGCTGCTTTATTTCCCCACATGCGCAGATAATCCCGCCTGGCATCGCATTTATGCTTGACGAACATCTGCCGGGTATCTTATACTCGAAAAATAAAACCTTTCAAGGGAGTATATAATGACAAGAGAATCTGTTGAAACAATTGCCCTTGCCGGCAAGGCTAAGCTTGCCTTTGCCGGACAGCACATGGGAAGATATCTTTGCCGTGCCGTAATTGCCGGGTTTTTCATTGTTGTTGGAACGCTGATTTCAAGCTTTTGCGGGGCATGGTGCGCCCCGGAAAGTGCAGCAGCGGCAAAGCTTTTGTCCGCACTCAGCTTTTCTGCCGCACTTGTTCTTATCGTCCTTTTAGGGGGCGAGCTTTTCACCGGCGCAAACTTTGTTATGGGTGTCTCCCTTTATGAAAAAAGTGTGAGCCCTCTGGGCGTTTTAAAGATTTGGCTTCTTTGCTACATAGGAAATTTTTTGGGGATTGCGTTTGTTTGCGGGATAATTGCCGCCTCCGGCGCAAATTCGGAGCTTTTAGCGGGACAAATCGCCGCTTGCCTGCCGGGAAAGCTGGGTGCTCCCTGGTACGGACTTATTTTAAAGGGTGCTCTTTGCAATTTCCTTGTCTGCACAGGGGTATACTCCGGCTTCAAGCTTAAATCAGAGTGCGGTAAGGCAATCGTTATTATCTTTGTCATTTCAACCTTCATCCTTGCCGGCCTTGAGCACAGCATTGCAAATATGGCAACCTTCTCCCTTGCCGCCTTTCTTCTGCCAAGCCCCGATATACTTGCCATGCTCAGAAATCTTCTTTGGGTGACACTTGGCAATATTCTCGGCGGCGCAGTCCTTTTGGGACTTCCCCTTTGGCTCTCTGCCGAGCCGAAAAAATAAAAAGACTTTCGCCCGCTCAGAAATAAAAAGACGTTATCGTTTGTGTACGATAACCTCTTTTTTTCTTATCTAAATCGGCCAATTTTTATTCCAGTAACCCTCGGGAAAGAATTTCATCTTCGCATTCTCGGCAGACCTCCGCACTGGGACTCATAACGTAGAAAAATACCGACGTGTTCCACTCCTCAAAATACCTGCCGATTAGAGTGCAGTTCATTTCCACCGGCGCAAAGGGTCTTTGGCAAGGATACCTCGGGCTTCCGTACTGAAGATATGACTGCACAAAGCCGTCCTTTTTATGGTTTACGCCATTAACCTTCATAGCGGCCTGCACCCGTGTCCAGCCCTCATAGCCCAAAAAGCTTTTTGCACTCTCCAGACTTTGCAGCTCATAGGAAAAGATTTTATCCTCCGGCTTTATTCCAAAGTCTCCAAGCACAAGCCAAAAAAAGTCAAAGGCCGCCACCTTTGCTACGGTGTCCGGCTCAAGCCCTCCATCTTTCCCAAAGCCATAGGGCTCTCTCTCGGGAAGCTGCACAAGATACGCCCCGTAAAAGCTGCTGTAATAGGGCGATGTCTCGTCGTAAAGTGCACTGCAGCCCTTTTTGGTAAAGGCGGGAAAATTATATAGTATGCTCAACTTTGCCTCATCCTTGCCAATGTATCCTGCAAAGCTATCGTCAGCACAATAGCACATGGTAAAGGGATACCAGCCCTCTCCGTAGGGGATAAATAGTCTGATGTTCTCTTTTTCCATAATGCTGTCTTTTTCGCAAATGCGGCTGTATATGCTCATGACCCCTAAGCTGCGGACATAGGGGTACAGCGGGCTAAATGCAAAGATTGCAAGAAGCACCGCTGCTATAGTCCATATTAAAAGCCGCCCTTTGCGCTTTTTACTCATTCTCCGTACCCTCCGGTAGCTTAAGCAGAATTGGCTCATGCCCCATTGCCGGAATAAGCTTTTGGGTAAGCTCTGTTGTCTTAAACTTCAAGCTTACGGTGTTCATGCAGGGGTGACAGGCGAAGAACTCCTGCTTAAGAATATCCTCGTCCATAAGAAGCTGAACCTGCCCACCCTTATCATTGGCAAGTCCCATGATGGACACACTGCCGGGATAAATGTCAAGAAACTGCTCCATATATTTTTCGTCTGCAAAGTGAAGTCTTGCCACACCAAGCTGCTTTGAAACAATACTGGTTTTAAACTGCTTGTCCGCCGGCATTGCAAGAAGGTAAAATTGTGTTTCCTGCCTGTTGCAAAGAAAAAGATTTTTGCAAATCCTTGTGTTTAGCACGGCGGCACGCTGGTTGCAAACGTCCATCGTCTCCGCCGGGGGATGCTCGGTACGCAAATATTCTATACCTAAGCTGTCCAAAAGGTCATAGCAGCGCATTTCCCTCGGTGTTCTGCCCTCATCGCTTTGTGGTCTGCCCTTAAAAACTTCCAACACAATCTCCTCCAAGGATAAGTCTGTCATTTGGAATAATAGCACAATATTTTATCTTAAACAAGTTTGTCAGTAGAGTATATGCGACTATCCCCTGCTGATAATTTAATCCTTCGGCATGCTCGAAGGGTGTTTTAAACCAAATAAAAAGGGAAGCCCCCGGGGCTTCCCTTTTTCGCTATGCATAAATCTTTATTTGTCCCCCGAAACTGCTTCCTTCACGGCGGTGGCTGCGACCTTTGCCGCACGAATCACCATGTTCGGCCCCATCTGCAGGGGAAGCTTTTCATAGGTCGTGGCGTACCTGCTGTACTTTCTCACAAGATGTATTGCGTCAAACTTGCACTTAGTGGTGCACTGTCCGCATCCCACGCACATAGTCTGGTCAACGTGGACAGCACCGCAGCCCAAACAGCGTGCTGTTTCCCGCTTCATCTGCTCCTCCGTAAAGGTCATGCGGGTATCGCTGAAGGTTTTTTCGTTTCCCTCTTTATGCACCGGTCTTTGACGGGGAGTGTTGTCGTAGCCGCTTGTAAGGGCGCTTTTGTCCAAATTGTCCTTATCCAGCGCCACGCTGAAGCCATTTTTGGGCCGTCCGGCGGTGAGGCTTTGACCCTCCCACACAAAGCGGTGCATGGAGATGGCGGCCTGTTTTCCTGCGGCAATGGCGTCTATTGCAAACCTCGGGCCTGTATATGCGTCTCCGCCCACAAAGATGTCCGGCTGTGCCGTTTGATAGGTGAAGCTGTCTGCCTGGGCGGTGCTCCCCCGTCCAAGCTCCACGGCGCTGCCCTCTAAAAGTTTGCCCCAGTCAATGCTTTGACCAACAGACAAAAGAACATAATCCGCTTCAACGGTGATAAGCTGGGCTTCGTCATATTCGGGGGCGAATTTTCCGTACTTAAAAACGCTTATGCAGCGCTTGAATTCCACACCCTTGACCTTGCCGTCCTCCACAATAATGCGCTTTGGACCCCAGCCGTTGTTGATGTCAATATTCTCGGCCCTGGCCTCCTCAATTTCTTCCGGAAGTGCAGGCATTTCGCCCTCTGACTCAAGGCAGTACATATTCATAAATTCGCCGCCGGTGCGAACAGCGCTGCGGGCAACGTCAATTGCCACGTTTCCGCCGCCGATTACAACAACTCTGCCGGAAAGCTTAACATCCTTGCCCAGATTTACCTCACGAAGGAAGTCCACACCGGACATGACCCCCTGAGCGTCCTCGCCTTCAATGCCCAGGGTTCTGCCCTTTTGAGCGCCAATTGCAAGATAAAATGCCTCGTAGCCCTCATTGCGAAGTTCATTTAAGGTGATGTCGGCTCCCACTTCAACGCCGCATTTGAACTCCACACCAAGCTGGCGAAGAACCTCAATTTCAGCATCAACCACGTCCTTTTCAAGGCGGAAGGCGGGTATCCCCAGGCTCAGCATGCCGCCGGGGCGCTGCTGCTTTTCAAAAACCGTCACCTTGTAGCCGTCCACAGCAAGGTAGTAAGCGCAGGCAAGACCTCCCGGGCCTGCACCGATTACCGCCATTTTCTTATCGTAGGAATAGCGCTTCTCCGGTACAAAGCGGCTGTCGGCGCAAAGCTCCCTGTCGGCAATAAATTTCTTAATTTCGTCAATGGCAATGGGTGCGTCAAGGCTGCCCCTCGTGCACTCGTTTTCACAGTTGTGGGGGCAGATTCGTCCGCAGACCGCAGGCAGGGGGTTATCCTTTTTTATAAGCTCCAACGCTTCAAGGTAGCGTCCCTCCGCCGCCAGCTTAATATAGCCCTGAACGGAGATATGGGCGGGACAGGCCACCTTGCAGGGAGCCGTACCCGTTTCCACCACGTTTACACGGTTTTCCCGATAGTCGGGGTCAAAAAGCTTTTTTCCGTGGTCATGGGTAGTTTTTTCGTCAGGTATCACAATTGGCTTTTCCGTGCATAGCTTTTGCCCCAGCTTAACGGCGTTCATGGGGCAGTTTTCAACGCACTGGCCGCAGGCAACACAGTTGTCCCGATTGACCTCCGCAACATAGTTTGAGCGAATCATATCCGGCGCTTTAAACATGGCGGCATTGCGCATGGAGTAGCAGCCGCAGCCGCAGCAATTGCAGATAGCGTGGGTTTTGCCCCCGTCAATATTGGGAATTTCGTGCATTAGGCCGTTGTCCTCAGCCTTTTTTATGATGGCATAGGCCTCTTCCTTGGTGATTTCACGGGCACGCCCCGTCTTTATGTAATACTCCGCTCCGGTGTCAAGCTGGATGCACATGTCCTGCTCAAGATGTCCGCAGCCCTGCCCCAAAAGTCTCCGGGAACGGCGGCAGGTACAATCCGCAACGGCGATTAGGCTTGCGCTCTCGAGAATTGCAGAGATCTCCTCAAAACCTACCTTGTGACTGTCGCCGTCAATGGCGGCTTCCACGGGAATAACACGCATTGGTCCAACACCGATGGGCATGTTTGGCGCCAAAAATCCGCCCCTGAGCCTTGCGTACTCCTCAAAGGCTGCCGGAATATCCGGATACTTTTCAGCAAGCTCCTTGTTTTCAACGGCCTTTTCCATAACACCGGGAACAAAAACGGTAAGCTCAAACACGTCCTCCCCGTTTTCCTCGTGGAAAATGCACGCTCCCACCTGTGCCAGTGCATAGCACAGCTCCCGGGTTTTGTCCACAGGCTTACCGCACTTTTTTGCGATTTGCGCCACTGTCTGGGTTTTACGAAGCTCCAAGGCAAGCCCAACCTCAGCCATTTCATCGGTAACTACACAGTGGAGCACCTTATACTCCGGGGCGTTTTCATCGATTTTGAAAAGCATTTTCGTGGGTCCTGCAATCTTGTTCGCCAGCTTGATAATTAGTTTTCTTCCAGCCACTTTCATCCCTCCAAAAATATTTATAAATTTTCTCAATGACAACCCTTTTGTAACCTTTTGGTGATATGCTTTAGCTATGCTGTGTAAATTGCTTTTTCTATCCCGCTCCTGCCCCTCCATAAAAAAATCTATGTTGAGAGCAGCATTTGTAATTTGCCTTATTTTTGCTCCACCCATCAGGGCGGGAAAACGTGGTTTTTGGGTAATTCAAATGTTATTTTTTTCATTATAACAGCTACGCTCCGCAAATGAAAGCTTATACTTTTTCTGCCCCTGCCACCCCGGCAAAACGCCCCAAATTGGTTACAAATAGCGAGGTTTTTGCAGTGTTGCTGCATTAGGTGTAATTTGGCGAAAGCTTTTAAAAAAAAGCTATTTTTAGTGCAATAAATCAAGCTTCGGTTGCGTTAGTTAATTGACAGAAGGCGAGGGATGCGGTTTGTTTGTATCGACATCAGCCGGGAAGGGCGACAGTGTCCAACGCAGTTCTCTGCGGCAGGAGGATTATATTTTAAAAATTGCAAATGGAGACAGGGCTGCTCTCTCGGCTCTGTATCAGGAAACCAAGGCATCGGTTTACGGCTTTGCGCTGTCTATCCTTAAAAACCAAGCCGACGCCGAGGATGTTCTTCAAGATTGCTTCATAAAAATATGGTCGGCGGCCCGCGGATATCGGCCTTTGGGAAAACCCATGGCCTGGATACTGACCATAACTCGCAATTTATCCACCAATATCCTTCGCGAGCGCAGTAAAACTGCGGATATTTCCGAGGAGGACGCCGAAAAAATGTTCGTTGCCGAAGGGCCTGCCGTCACCACAGAAAACCGCATTGTTCTTGAAACTGCTATGAATCTTCTATCGGATGAAGAGCAGCAAATCATCATGCTTCACGCCGTTTCCGGGCTCAAGCACATTGAGATCTCCAAGCTTCTGTCACTTCCGTTATCCACCGTGCTTTCCAAGTACAATAGGGCGAAGAAGAAACTTCAGGACAATTTAAAGGAGAGGGTATTTCAATGAAAAAAAAGCTTACCAAAACTATGGCAACAGTTTTAACCCTTGCAATGGTATTTAGCTGCATGGCCTTTACCGCCCCTGCCGCTTTTGCCGCAGACGGAAGCTCCGGAGCAGGCAGCTCCATTGACATGGGAAAGCTTCTTGAGTTTGCAAAAGAGCATCCCCTGCTTGCCAAAATCGGACTTAAACTGGTATTTTGGGCAGCGGGCAACGCCGTTGAAGGCGCCGGCGAGGGAATTGGCGACTACTATGAAAAAATCGGCGAGAATGCCGGCGATCGTTTTGAGGACATTGGAAATGGGCACGACAAGGGCAACTTTGACAACCTTAAAGACGTGGGGAGCATAGTTGACGAGCTTAAAAAGGATGCCACTGACTCGGATAAAATCGGTCAGGCCGCCGCTGACGGTGCAACAGGTTCCTTCCCCATAAATGTAATCGGCAAAATCAAGCCCGAGGTCACAAAAAGTCTCAACGAAAAGCTTTCCGGCGTTTTCTCCGGTGTTTTCGGGAAGGTCGTCGACAAACTCCCGTCCTTTGTAAAATAGACTTATCCTGATTTAGCATAACATTTTAAATAATTTCCCAAAGCTCATGTAAAGGAGGGGAAAGCTACGAAAAAGAACAATGACGTCGAAGCAAAATTGAACAAAGCCGTATCGGACTGTGTTCCCGATGTGCTCGACAAAGTCCTCTCCGAGTGTAAACCGCAAAAAGGAAGGATCATAGATTTTAATACACCCCGCAAAAGCCGCGGCAGGCTGTGGGTGAAGGCCTTGGTCACCGCCGCAGCAGTGGCAATCATAATCGGCTGTGTTTCCCTGAAGGGGACTCCCCTTGATACTCCGGCTTCTGCTGCCGGCTACTCCGCTATTCTTGAAAACAGCAGTGGTCAGGGGGTTCTGATGCAAATCGGCGCAGATGGCTTGGTTAGCTCGGCGGAGCTAATATCGCCGTCCCCGAAAAATCCCGTTATTGAGCCGGGTGCCGTCCAATCGTCAGAAAACACCAAAGCTTTTACCCAGCTTGCAACCGACTCCCTTATTGGTAAGCCCGCGGACGAGGCCATGAACATGGCTGCAGGCGCCCTTCATAGTGCCCGCAAGCCGGCAGACACCTTCTTACTGACGCTTATCCCCGAAGCCGGTACCCAGACGCTGGATTTTCAGGCGCTTCTGAGCAGGCTTATGACCGCAGCCTCCTGCGACACGGGCACTAACAGCGGCACTTACATCGCTCAGGTGCTATCAACTAACGGTGAGCTTGAAAAAGCCGCTGCCAAGAACGGAATCTCCCCCGGCAAGGAGAGCTTCATGGCGGGTTTAATGAAGGCGGCCTCCGAAAGCGGCATTGACGAGTTTGACGAGCTTGCAAATTTTGATCTTAACACCTTGGCAGTTCTTGCCGGAAATCTTCTTCAAAAGCTTCCGGACACAAGAGTACAGGGTACTCCCGATTCCTCTTCCTTCGTGGGGGTCGAGGCTGCGGTAAAAACGCTTTTATCTTCCATAAAACTGACCGAGAAGGACAGAGTTGAAAATGCCCACGGGGGCATAAGACCGCAAGGAAGCGCCGTTGTATACGACGTAAGCGTTGAAATAAACGGCGTCACCATAGTCGGAGGAAATGTGGATGCGGTATCCGGCGAGCTTCTTGAAATGTTCTCCGACGACGGAAGTGGACCGAAAACCGTGTATGTCAAAAGTGGAAATCTCAGCATTGATTCCACCGAGGTAAGCGTGGTCTATGACCCCGCCACAGGTCTTGCCGTAAATGTCACCGACGAGGACGTATTTGACTCCACCGATGTTCAGGTAAAGCTCCATAAGGACGGCACGATCTCCGTTGTTGTGGTAGACACCGACGAGAACATCAGGGTTACCGTTCCCGCCTATGATAAGGAAAAGGGCTTTGTAGATTGGCTTACCAAAATAATTAAAGGTAATGTTGCCGCTAATCTCGGCAGCTAAACCATAATTCTGTCTCCTTTGCGCAAGTCTCCAGTATTTGACCCTTTGCGAACTGGCCGGCCTTCCTCGCCGGCCAGTATTCTTTTTATCCGGCTGTGTTGACATATGGGAGCAAACAGCTTATACTTAATATGTTCGGTAGGTAAGGCTACTGTAGGGATATGGGTTGCTGCCGCGAAATAGTGGAGACACTATGAGAGGGTTTGAACAGGCTATGTCGAAGCATAAGGCATAGCATAACGCAACTTCACCGCCCTGCAAAGCTAAAGCTTGTACGTTGCGCAATATTGTTTTGTCGTGCCACGTTTACCGGGCACGATTATTTTTTTACGGAGGTGAACCAAATGGACGCAGGCAGTAGTAGCGGCACAGACAAAGGCCGAAGTACAAAGTATATTTCTGCTGAAGCGTCTCATCTTCACTGACCGTCGCTTCGGCCTTAATTGTGTCTACTCTGTCTAAACCTGCATTTGCAGAGAAACGGAGGTTAGACAAATGGCAGAAAGAATTATATCCATCGAAAAAACACTTCTTCGCCTTGCGGAGGAGAAAAAGTATTCCGTCTTGAAGGAAATCCTAATTACCATAAACCCTTCAGACATTGCCGCCCTTTTAGAGAGCATGCCCGAGCACATTGCAGTGCTGTTTCGGCTTTTGCCAAAGGCCCTTGCCGCAGATACCTTTGTGGAAATGGACAGTGACTCTCAGGAGCTGCTTATTCGGGGCTTTTCCGACTTTGAGCTTCGCAGCGTTATCGAGGAGCTGGCAGTGGACGATGCCGCCGACCTTATCGACGAAATGCCCGCCAACGTGGTTCGCCGCATTTTAAAGCAGGCAGACAGCGAAACCAGAAAAGCCATAAACGAAATTTTGCAGTATCCTGACGACAGCGCCGGCAGCATAATGACCATGGAGTTTGTTACGCTCCGCCCTGATATGACGGTCACTGATGCTATCGAGCGCATACGAAATACCGGTGTGGACAGCGAAACCATCAACACCTGCTATGTAATCGATGCCGGACGGCATCTTTTGGGTGCAGTGTCCATCCGCACCATAATCCTAGCCCAAAGCGGCGAGCTTATTTCGGATATTATGAACGGCAACCCCATATCCGTTTATACCACAGAGGATAAAGAGGACACCGCCGGAAAGCTTGCCAAGTATAACTTCACCGTGCTTCCCGTGGTTGACCGTGAAAACCGCATGGTGGGTATCGTAACGGTTGACGATGCTATTGACGTTATCACCGCCGAAGCCACCGAGGACATTGAAAAAATGGCCGCTATTACCCCGTCGGACAGGCCGTATCTTAAAATGTCCGCCTTTGAAATTTGGAAAAGCAGAATTCCCTGGCTCTTGCTCCTAATGATTTCCGCCACCTTCACCGGCATGATTATAACAAGGTTTGAAGGTGCCCTTGCAGCTTATGTGGCACTCACGGCGTACATTCCCATGCTCATGGACACCGGCGGCAACTCCGGAAGTCAGGCTTCTGTAACAATTATTCGAGGGCTATCCCTTAACGAGCTGACCTTTTCGGACATATTTAAAATCGTGTGGAAGGAATTTCGTGTTTCAATACTCTGCGGGCTTACCCTTGCGGTGTGCAACTTTGCAAAGCTTATGCTTTTTGACCATGTAAGCTTTGCGGTTGCGGCAGTGGTCTGCATCACCCTTGCCTCCACGGTTGTGGTGGCAAAGCTTGTGGGCTGCACCATGCCCCTTTTTGCAAAGAAAATCGGCTTTGACCCCGCCGTTATGGCAAGCCCCTTTATAACCACCATAGTGGATGCGCTGTCCCTTCTTCTTTACTTCAGATTTGCAGCAGCTATTTTGGGGATTTAAGGCGTTGACAATGTGTATAGGCTGAATATTTAAGCTTTTATCGCTATGAATTTTAAATTCATACCACAGGAAGAAATGCTCCCACCAAATTTCGGTGGGAGCATTTCTTTTCTTCCTAAGGGCTTTATTGCGTTACATGAGCCCACGGGAGCACATGAACTCCTCAAGCTCTTCAAAAACGGCCTGCTGCAGGCTTTCGCTGCCCTCATCCTGATACCGGGTAAAATAAACCACAAGCCCTCTCATGGCGGTAAGGCGGTTTCCTGCCTGGTCAAAGGCAATGGAAATGTTGCTGTCCAAAACCTCGTCAGTAACCTCCTCGCCCCTTGTGGCGGGCAGGCAATGAAGGAATTTTGCGCCCAAATTGCACTTTGCCATAAGCTCCTTGCTTACCTGATACTTGGGCATAAAGATTCTGTTGCGTTCCTCGGGGGAAAGCTCGCTTTCGTAAAGTCCGTACCACACGTCGGTGTAGATAAAATCTGCACCCGTCAGGGCTGCCGTTTCGTCATCGGTGACAAGATAGGTTCCGCCGGACTTTTTGCAGTTGCGCTCAAGAATTTCCTGATGCTTTTCGTTAAGCTGATAGCCCTTGGGGCCGTAGTGGACAAAGTGCATGCCAAGGTTGGTGCAAATGCTTCCCAAGGAGAAGCAAACCTGGGTTGCATCACCCACAAAGACAACCTTCAAATCCTCTAATTCCTTGCCCTGAGGCATGTTTTCAATCATGGTTATAACGTCCGCAATTTCCTGGGTGGGGTGGTTATAGTCACTCATGGCGTTAATAACGGGGATGGTGCAAACCTGTGCCAGCTCCACAACGCTTTTGTGCTCAATAACACGGGCCATGATAAGATCCACAAGCTGGGAAAGCACCCGTCCTGTGTCTCCAATTGTCTCGTGTCCGCCAAGCTGAATCATGCCCGGTCCGAGGTACTGGGCGTGTCCGCCAAGCTGCTCCATGGCGGTTTCAAAGGAAACACGGGTGCGGGTGGAGGACTGCTGAAAAATCATGCCAAGTGTTTTGTGCTCCATAAGGGGCGGATAATATCCGGCTTTAATACATTTTTTGATTTTCAGGGACAGCTCGATAATGTCAAGCAGCTCCCTTTTTGTAAAATCGTTTGTGTCTACAAAATGTCTGAGCTCTGCCATATTTTGGGACCTCCGAATACAATGTTGTTGCGGTTTTTCCGCTCGTTTACATTTTTCCGGCTTTGCCCTATAATATTCATGGATAACAAGACTTAAAGTGCAAAATATATTTTTGTGTCGAAATTTTTGTTTATTTTCTTAAATGAAAGGCGGTTGCCATGAAAAAAATCTACTACGGCGGGGAGATTCTCACCCTCGAAGGTGAAAACTATGCCGACACCATTTTAAGCGAGGATGGTCTTATTCTCGCTGTGGGCAGCTTTAAAGAGCTTTCCTCCCTTGCCCCCGAAGCAGAAAAAATTGACCTTGGGGGGCACTGTCTTATGCCCGCTTTCATTGATCCCCACAGTCATTTATCCGGATACGCCAATGCCCTTCTGCAGGTCTCCCTGGAAGAGGCGGTATCCTTTTCGGATATTACCCGCAGAGTGATGGATTACAAGAAAGACCATAATCTCACCCCCGGACAATGGATTATCGCAAGAGGCTACGACCCCGGCGTTCTTGAAGAGAAGCGGCATATCGACAAGGCTCTTTTGGATTCGGTCTGCCCCGACAATCCCTTGGTAATTCAGCACAAGTCCGGCCACAGCGGGGTCTTTAACTCCAAGGCTCTGGAAATGCTGGGTATTGACGAAACGGCTCGGGAAAAGTATGGCAATATGCTGAATTTTGAAACCGGCTTTATGGAGGAAACGGCATTTGTTGAAAGCGTGAAGCGTGTGCCCATGCCCGACGCCGCCGCACTGACAAATGCCTATAAAACTGCACAGGATAATTACGCCCGCTTCGGTATAAGCACCGTGCAAGAGGGTATGGCCGTTTCGGAGCTTTTACCCCTATTTGAGTATCTTCACGAGAATGGTCTTTTCACCTTGGATTTGGTAGCTTATCCGGATATGACGGGAATTGAAAAGTATAAGTCCGCCTTCCCGGATAGCGTGGGGAAATACAGCAAAAATCTAAAGCTGGGTGGCATTAAAATTTTTCTTGACGGCTCTCCTCAAAGCCGAACAGCCTGGATGCGCACCCCCTACGCCGGAAGCACTGACTGCGGCTATGGCGTAATGAGTGACAGCGAGGTGGCAACGGCTGTAAAATTTGCGGCAGAAAATTCTCTTCAGCTTCTTGCCCACTGCAACGGCGACGCTGCGGCGCAGCAGTTTATAAATGCTGTGTCCCAAGATCCCCGTATAAGCGCCCTGCGCCCCGTTCTTATCCACGGTCAGCTTTTAGGACGGGACCAGCTTGCTGATGTAAAGCGTCTTGGAATTATTCCCTCCTTCTTTGTGGCCCACGTTAAGCATTGGGGCGACGCCCACATTGAGAATTTTGGCTTTCAGCGAGCTTCTCAAATAAGCCCTGCAAAAAGCGCCCTTGACAAAGGCATTACCTTTACCTTTCATCAGGACGCTCCGGTTATTGAGCCGGACATGCTGGAAACCATACAATGTGCGGTGTGCCGCACCACAAAAAGCGGAGTTGTGCTGGGTGAGGACGAGAAAATAAGCCCACTGGACGCCATAAAAGCTGTTACAATCAACGCCGCATATCAGTATTTTGAGGAAAATGAAAAAGGCTCACTAAAAGCAGGTAAACATGCCGACTTTGTAATTTTAGACCGCAATCCCTTATCCGTTCCTCATGATGAAATCTCGAAAATCTCGGTTCTTGAAACTATAAAGGACGGTATAAGCATTTTCAAAAGATAACCGCAAAATTGGATAGCCGTAAGCTAAAAAGGCATCACCGCATTTTTAAACGGTGATGCCCTTTTTATTATTTCGGTGACCCCAAGGGGGCACTTTACATTTTAGCCAAGAAACAACGGCTTTAGCTCAAAGCCGATAGCACCTGCCTGATAGGCAATTATGATGGCGGCCACCATAAGGCCCACATTTATAATCATGCAAACGACCTGAACCGGGGTGGTGTGAACCCAGTCCACAAATTTTGCAAACTTCTCGTCGTAAAACTCCCTTTCAAACCAGCCCTTTATGCCTATTTGCAGCCAGCCGCCGATGGACAGCGTGCAGGCACGAAGAAGCAGCCACATTTGGAAGCCGCCGAGGGAGCCCATACCAAGAGTGCAGATGCAGCCGATAATAGGAGCGGTAAGAAAGCCCACATGCATAAGTGCAACGGAGGGCGAAAACTCGTCTGTAACGAAAATCCAGTTCCAAATCGTGTATGCAATTATGTAGAAAATGGTAACAAGTCCCGGGCCGCCCACGAGGTAGTAGTCCATACCAAATGGAAGCTGTCCCTCCGGAAGCCACACACCCTTAAGGGCAATAACGCCGGCGGCCAAAGCTATGCCGGAAATACCGTTCCATATCTTTTTGTAGCGGAAAAAGTCGGTAAACGTTGCTTCCAAAATGTTTATAATAAGCGCCAGTAGGATAAGGTCAACATACACCTGGGGATTGAAAAGGCGAAAAGCGGCTAAAACCACCAGCACCCGCATCACCACAAGCGTAGTCAGCTTCATCTTTTCAAAAAACACGGGCTTTGCAAAGAAAAGTGTAAGCAGGGACGGGATTACTATAAGAGGCACGTTGCCCCAAACAGGGTAAAACGATGACAGCAGCGCCATTCCGGTAATGGCTGCGGTGAACATCAAAAGCTTGTAGCAAATTTCTGTTCTTGGTCTTGCCGGGAATTCCTCAATTTTCTTTCCTTCCATTTTTCTTCCCCCATATAATACTTTTGCGCGCTTGCGCACAGCTCTCGGCCTTCCTCTCTCTAAAAACGCCTTCGAGCCCGACAACATTCTACAGTATATTGTACAAAGGTGCAAGAATAAAAAGCTCCGCTTTTTGACAAATTTACGATATTTTGTATCAAAGGGGCAGCTTTGAGTATTGAACCTCTGGAGCTTTCATGATAAAATGACCTTGAAAACAGTTGTTTTACTTAGCTCTACACTATAATACGGCAAATATTGTTCATGAGAGGACAAGCTGCATAAAAGGAGAAGAGAGATATGGCACAATTGAGACAGCCAATAGTCAAGCTTGCAAAGATGATCGGCGGCATCGCCGGCGCTGTAAACAAGATTGACGAAAACGCACCGGAGTACTATTCCCTGGCAGCCGCACTTACAGACGAGCAGGCCGAGCTGGCTCTTGCATTCGGACTTCGTAAGGAGCGCACCGTTTCTTGGCTTGCAAAAAAATGGGGAAAACCCTTAGAGGAAGCCCGCAAAATCGCAATGGAATTTGCACAAATCGGCATTTGCAAATTCTTCGTTAACGACAGTGGCGAGGACACCTTCTTTGTCCAAATTTTTGCCCCCGGCATTCTTGAAATGATGGTGGGTAATGCCGAGCTGGTGGAGGCTCATCCCGAAATCGGCAAGGCCTTTGAAGAGTATACCCGTCTTCGTATCGCTCCTATGGGTCCCAAGTTCCCCATGGGCCACAGCATGATGCGTGTTATCCCCGTGGAAAGCGCTATTGATGCCAACACCCAGGCTGTACCCTATGAAAGAATTTCCTATTATCTTGAAAAATACGACACCTTCTCCGTGTCACCCTGTTCCTGCCGCCGCTCCAGAAGAGTGCTGGGCGAGGGCTGCGGTCACCTTGAGCAGGACATGTGCATTCAGCTTGGCACCGGCGCCGAGTACTACATAAAAACCGGTCGTGCCCGCCAAATCACCCGTGAGGAGGCCTATGAAATCATCAAAAAGGCCGAGGAAAACGGGCTGATGCACGAAATCCCCAACATAGAGGGCGTGGGCGAAACCGCCGCCATCTGCAACTGCTGCGGCTGCTCCTGCTTCTCCCTTCGCTGCGCCAACATGTTCCGCAGTCCCGACGGCCTGCGCTCCAACTACCGTTCCGAAATCACCCCTGAGAACTGCGTTGCCTGCGGCCAGTGCGTGGAAAGCTGCCCCACCAACGCTCTGCATTTGGGACAAAAGCTTTGCTCCAAGACCCCCATCAAGCCTCTTGAACCCTCCAAGTCCCCCCGTGACTTTGTGTGGCATGAGTCTGACTGGAACAAGGACTACCGTGAAAACCGTTGGGACGTTTTGGACAGCGGCACCGCTCCCTGCAAGGCTGCCTGCCCCGCCCACATTGCCGTTCAGGGCTACATAAAGCTTGCCGCCCAAGGCAAGTACATGGAAGCATTGGAGCTTATTAAAAAGGAAAATCCCTTCCCCGCCGTTTGCGGCAGAATCTGCCCCAAGGGCTGCGAATCTGCCTGCACCCGTGGCGAGCTTGACTCCCCCATCGCCATCGACGAGATAAAGAAGTTTATCGCCGACAAGGAGCTTGAGTCCTCCGCCCGCTTCATCCCCAAAAAGCGCTATGATTGCTCCGGCAAAAAGGTTGCCATCATCGGCGCCGGCCCGGCAGGTCTTGCCTGCGCATACTATCTTGCACGGGACAACTATGATATTACCGTCTTTGAAAAGCAGGAAAAGCTTGGCGGCATGCTCACCTTGGGCATTCCTGCCTTCCGCCTTGAAAAAAACGTGGTGGACGCTGAAATTGAGGTTCTTCGTGAACTGGGCGTCAATTTCCGCACCGGCTGCGAGGTAGGCAAGGACGTTACGCTGGACGAGCTTCGCAATGAAGGCTACAAGGCCTTCTATCTTGCCATCGGCGCTCAGGGCGGAAGAAAGCTCGGTCTTGAGGGCGAGGATGCTCAGGGCGTTATCGCCGGAGTGGACTTCCTTCGTGACGTAAGTCTCGGCAAGGATGTTAAGCTTTCCGGAAAGGTTGTTGTCATCGGCGGCGGAAACGTGGCAATTGACGTTGCCCGCACCGCTGTTCGCCAGGGCGGCGAGACCATCAATATGTACTGCCTTGAAAGTGCCGATGAAATGCCCGCTCTTCCCGAGGAAATTGAGGAAGCTCAGGCAGAAAACATCGCCATTAACAACGGCTGGGGTCCCAAGCGTATCCTTTGCGAGGACGGCAAGGTTAAAGGCATTGAGTTTAAAAAGTGCGTTAGCGTATTTAGGGATGGAAAGTTTGCACCTGAATATGACGAGTCCCAGATCCTTACGGTGGAAGCTGACCACATTCTTCTTTCCGTGGGTCAAAGCATTGAGTGGGGCAAGCTTCTTGAGGGCAGCCGTGTTGAGCTTGGCCGTGGCAACACCGCCCAGGCAGACGCCCTTACCTATCAAACCGCCCAGCCCGACATTTTCGTTGGCGGCGACGCTTTCAGCGGCCCTAAGTTTGCCATCGATGCCATTGCCGCCGGCAAGCAGGGCGCAGAATCTCTTCACCGCTTCGTATCCCCCGGCCAGTCTCTTACCGCCGGTCGTGACCGCCGTGAATATAAGTCCCTTGACAAGGCAAACGTAGTGGTGGAAGGCTATGACAACACCCCACGCCAAAAGGCAGGACACAACACAGAAAACGAAAAGACCTTCAAGGATACCCGCCTTACCTTCACCGAGGAACAGCTTAAGAAGGAAACCGAGCGCTGCCTTGGCTGCGGTGCTGTTCAGGTGGACACCACAATGTGCATCGGCTGCGGACTTTGCACCGTAAAATGCAAATTTGACGCTATTCATCTTGTGAAGGTGGCGGACGTCTTTGCCAAAAAGTTTGAGAATCTGCCTATTGAAATGGCTAAAAACGCCGTGAAGCGCACTGCAAACATTGCAGCCGTTGCGGCAAAAAAGCCCTTCTCCAAATAGGCACAGAGCCTCGGCAGCCCAAATAATACTAAGGCAGGTGCGCTATGCACGAACTTGGAGTAATCAGTCAAATCCTCAAAACCCTTGAGGGCATAATGGAAGAAGAAAAGCTTAGTCACATCCAAAAGATTGTTCTTCAGGTGGGAGAGGTCAGCGGCATTGTTCCCCAGTATCTTGAGGAATGCTTCCCCGCTGCCACTTACAAAACCCAGTTTGAGGATATGGAGCTGGGCATGGAGGTCATCCCCGGCATTGTTAAGTGCGGCTACTGCGGCAAGGAATTCAACGCTGTGCAAAACGATCTTAAATGTCCCGACTGCGGGGCTGTGGACAATATGACCGCTATTTCCGGCAACGAATTTATTTTGAAGGAAATACTCGGCTACTAAGCAAAAATGGCATGCTGCGAAATGCAGCATGCCATTTTCTAAAGACGGCGGCTGTGGATATATCCACAGCCGCTTAGCATTATTCTGAAATTTTGCTAAGATACTTTTCCTTATACTGGGCGAACATGCGGTCAAATTCCTCATTGCCGCCGTGGTGCAGCTCGTGGAAGTATTCGTGAGCATTATGACGGATAAGGTCACCGTGTGCGGATTTTTGCCGCAACATATACATGGCAACGTTGGAGCAGTGGTCGGAGATACGCTCCAGATTGATAAGCAGCTCCAAAAACTGTGTGCCCAGCTCTATGGTGCACTCACCGTCCTTAAGGCGCTCGATGTGGCGGCTCTTCAGGGCGTCCTGCATAACATCCACAACCTCTTCAATAGGCTCCACTTCAAAGGCTATGCTGCTGCTTTCCTTTGAAAAGCACTCCACAGCCTTGTCAACGGCTTCTCCCACCGCACCCGTTATGGCGGCAAGCTCAGCCTTTGCGGTTTGGGAAAAGCTTATTCCCCTGCCGTGCAGGGCGGCGGCGCTTTCGCTGAGATTCACCACGTAGTCTCCGATTCGCTCAAAGTCGGAAAGGGTGTGCAGAAGCTCGGAAACCTTCATGCTCTCCTCGCTGGAGAGAGCACGGTCCGTAAGCTTCACAAGATAGCTGTCCAAAAGTCCCTCCATCTTGTCTATTGCAGCTTCCGTCTCGTTCAACCGCTCCTGCTTTTTAATATCGTAATGCTCCAAAAGCTCCACGGCAAGGGCATAGTTCTCCTTAGCGAATTCGCCCATCTGCACCACGGTGCTGTTGGCACGTTCAATGGCCAGCGCCGGTGTTGCAAGAAAGCGCTCGTCAAGCTCGCAAACTTCCCGCTCCTCCGCACCACCGGGTACTATTCTGGTTGCAATCTTCACAAGAAGGTTTCCGAAGGGCATAAGAAGCATTGTGCAGGCCACGTTGAAGAATAGGTGAATGGACGCAATGGAGCCTGCGCTCATGGTAGTTTCCCAAAAGTCAAATTTGAAAATTGCATTGCCTGCATACAGCAAAATTATAAATACTATTGTTCCTATTATGTTGAAAAGAAGATGCAGCATGGCGGTGCGTTTAGCGTTCTTGCTGGCACCAATGGCGGAAATCAGCGCCGTAATGCAGGTACCGATGTTCTGTCCCATGATAAGCGGTGCGGCACTGCTGAAGGTG
Source organism: uncultured Oscillospiraceae bacterium (assembly GCA_964550315.1). Classification (GTDB taxonomy): domain Bacteria; phylum Bacillota; class Clostridia; order Oscillospirales; family Oscillospiraceae; genus UBA2658. The sequence goes on from CAZJYY010000018.1 coordinate 28,415, forward strand.
ACCGCGCCCGTGGAGCTTACGGTCTGCAAAATACCCACTGATGCCGATGAGCTTTGAAGAAGCGCCGTTATGACCGCACCGACGATGATTCCCAGCACGGGGTTTGAAAAGGCGGTGAACATCTTTTGGAATTCCGGCAGCTCCTTAAGAGGAGCCACAGCATCCTTCATGAAATTCATGCCGATAAAAAGGATGCCAAGTCCCAAAACTATCTGTCCGATATCCTTCTTATGACCCTTAGTTACGAACATAAATAAAATTACGCCAACTACCGCAAGAATCGGCCCCAAAAACTCCGGACTAAGGAATTGCAGCACCAAATTATCAGTTGAAATGTCGCCAAGTCTCAAAAGTTGCGCCGTAACCGTTGTTCCTATATTGGCACCCATGATTACGCCCACTGTTTGTCTGAGCTTCATTATGCCTGCGTTTACAAAGCCGACGCACATTACCGTGGTTGCGGCCGAGCTTTGGATAAGCCCTGTCACCAGCGCTCCCAACAGCACACCCTTAAAGGTGCTATTGGTCAGCTTTTCAAGTATTGATTCAAGCTTACCGCTTGAAAGCCGTTCCAATCCGTCGGTCATGGTGGTCATTCCGAAGAGGAAAAGCGCCACCGCACCAAATACGGCTACAATATCCGATATGCCCAATTTCAGTCCTCCATACCTTGCAATGCAGTATTTTGTAGAAATATATTATTTCTGTATCATAATACAGGGTGTAAAGCGCTTTGAAAAGGGCTATCGCCTCATTTTACATAGATTTAACATTCATTTTACAAAGCCTTTATTTCTATTATAATTATATCGGCGCTTCCTTGTTTTTAACAAAAATCGGCGGATGTTTTTATCACACCCGCCGATTTTTGTTTATTCCTTGTAAAGTACAGAACCCGGCTCTGCACCGCCCTTTTTTACCAGATCGCAATCGCAGCCGCCCGCCTTGTCGCTTTGTATACGGTGCTCGTAAATCACAATACTGCGCCAAACGCCAAAGCGGTCCTTGCCCAGTCTTTCCCTTACGCCCACTCTGCGAAAACCGCACTTTTCAAAAAGGCCCTGGGATGGCAAATTTTCCTCAAAAACATGAGACTCAATGGACCAGTATCCGCTATTCTCAGACTCCTTAAGCAGAGACAAAAGTAGCTTTTCTCCCACTCCGCTATGCCGGTGGTCCACGTCTATGTACAAGCTTACCTCGGCAACACCCTTGTAAACCACCCTTTGGGACACGGGGGACAGCACTGCAAAACCAATAACCTCACAGTCCTCCTCGGCCACCAAACGGCAATCCGGTCTGTGGGCTTCATCCCATTTTTCAAAGGAAGGACACTCTGTTTCGAAGGTAGCCATGTTGGTTTGGATTCCCTGATAGTAAATTTCAAGAACCTCCGCCCAATCGTCCCGCTCCATGGGTCTAACTATTACTGCCATAATACTCCTCCGACCTGAAAAGATTTTTTATTGCATTACCCTCGCTTATATAGTGCTCCAATTGATTATAGCATGATGAAATCATGCTATAATATGGCCATGTGACGTCTCCGACGGCACGGCCTAATTTAAAACTTATAATAATTGCTCTGCAATTATTATAGCACCCAAACCCAGGGCTTACAATAAAAAAGACAGCGCATAGCCAAAAGGCCATGCGCTGTCCGCTTTAGAAAATATTGTTTGGCATAATCGCTTAGAATTTATCCTCTGCGAGCCTTTTTGCCGAACACCATGTAAACCATACCGGCCATTGCTGCCGCCATAACCGCAAGCAAGTACCAGGGATTACTGCTGTCTCCGGTCTTGGGAAGGTCACCAAGGGGAACGTCATCATCCTTGATGTCGTTGTCACCGTCGTTGCCGGGCTTGGGGTTTAAGGGTGTGTCGTCATCGGGGATTTCGGTGTCATCACCGGGCTTAACATCTCCCGGGTCACCGGGTGTGGGCTCGTCAGGAATGGTGGGCTCTTCCTTGTAGTCAGGAATATCGTTGTGGTTTACATCCACTGCCCACACTGCGTAGAGGGTTGTGTTTCCTGTAATGCTAAAGCTTCCGATTATTCCCGCTGCATTTTCTGCCGCCTGTGAGTTTAGAACTGCATTTACAGTCTTGGAGAAGCCCATAAACACTGTATCGGTTCTGGTAAGGCTGCCTTCATTGCCCTTTACAATAACGTTTGCATTGTAAAGATAGCTATTGCTGTCCGTGGGAACTGTTCCTGCGGTATTTCCATTACCGTTATAGTTTACAGCGTAAGTGGTGATAATGGGGGGATCTACAGGAGGCTGGCCGCCGCCGGTATAGGTCCACTGTGCGTACACAGTCAGGTTCTCCTTGGGCATTGTTGAGGGAACTGCGGGCTTCCATCCATCAAACCTGTAATCGGTCTTGGAGGGGCTTGCAATAGGTGTAACAGCTTCGCCTTCAAGGTACTGCTGTGTGCCAAGCACGCTGGTGCCGTCCATGTAGGTAATGGTATACTTGGTCTCATTGACATCAGGAATGTCGTTGTTGTTGCTGTCAAGACTCCATACGGCGTAAACAGTTTTGTCGGTATCTAAGGTCACTTTGGTAACATAAAAAGGTGCGGTATCGTTCTTGGTATATACCTTTTCATTGGTATCGGTCATAGTCCAACCAGCAAAGATCACCTTGGTACTGCCCTGATTTGCATGGGTAAGAGCGCTGCCGCCGTCAAGAGTAACCTCTGTGCCCTCAGGCTTTGTGACAACCGCCGGTGCGTTTGCGCCGCCATTTGCATCATAGGTGAGGGTATGGTTAACTGTAGGCTCGGTCCCGTTCTTTGTGTAGGTGTTGATAAAATTGGCACTTGCGGTTTTTTCATTCTCAACACTTACAACAGCAGTCAATCCGCTTGTGCCGTTTGCTGTGGTGGCTCTGGTATATCCTGCAAAGTCTATGCCATTGATGGTATAGGTTCCCTCCACGGGGGGATTATAGTTTGATGCTCTTACGCCGGTTTCAAGAACCGTGTAGCTTCCAGCGGGAAGTCCTTCAATTGTCTTTGTGCCACCGGCTCTTACTTCAATTCTACCAACGCCATCTGTGAATTTTACATATGCTTCGGATCTAACCTCGTCCTCAATCCAGATGTACTTGTAGTTTCCGTTAAGTGTCTTGTCTTCCGCTGTAATTTTATACTTGAAAACAAACTGTGTGGGATTCAAGCCGTTATCGGAAAAGCTGGCAGTCTTGCCGATTGTAAGCTTGCCGGTATCTGCTTCGGGCTTAGGGGTAATTTCCCAGCTAAGGTGCAGACGAGTCTCGAGTCCGCCGCGCATTTTAAGAGCATCAATGCTAGACTGTGCTGCGGTGACTTTTCCGTCTGTTACCGCAAGTGTAACTTTCTCGTCCCAAGCCTTAGTGCCATCCTCAAGCTTTTCCTGCTGCAGATTTGCACTTTTAAGCCGCACATCAACATAGCTCTTTTCAAGCTCTGCCTTTTCGGCAGCAACAATATCATTAATTGCTTGGATTGTCAGCTTTGCAAGTGTTCCATTATTATTATACTGAATATCCTGGCCGGCTGGGACAGTTGCATGGTACTGGCTAAGCCATTTCCCATAATCGCCTATGCCGTTATATTCAACTTCGTAGGACCACACAAGGAAGGTTCCGTCTGCTTCCGGATCAGTGGGGGTGGTCTTCTTTTCCCAGGTCGCGGTGTAGGTTGCATCGCCTGTCACTGTTGCCGCCACTTCGGGATTCCAGCCCTTAAAGTTGTAGCCATCCCGAGTGGGCGCAGCGATTGTCGGCGTTATCCCACCTGCCAAAAGGTTTTTAAACTCCTTATCTGCGAATACTACTTCGTTATCAACACCATCGGTGTAGGTTACGGTGTAAGTGGTGGGAGCTACAATTCTGCCGTCCAAGTGCCATGCCTGCGTGCCATTTCCGATATAATCGTTGGCACCATCTGCTGTATGAAGACTGTACCATTGTGCATTTGTAAGGTCAATATCCTTGTTTGCTTTAAATCTATTAATGCTATTTAGCGCCTGAGTAACAGCAGCTTTGTAAGTTTCGTACTGTTCCTCACCTTTTACTTTGCCATAGTCTTTTGAAGCTTCGGGTAACTTTACCTCAATCTTGCCTATGGTATAGTATTTACCTGTGCCATTAACAGTTCCACTGATGTTTTTTGCAACTTCAAGGTAAACATAAACGCTTTGTTCTTTAAGTTCAGGCTCAGTGGGCGGTGTTGAAGTTTTCTTAAAAGTTGCACTAATGGTGTGATTTGCTGCAACTTCTTTAAAGGTGTAGCTGCTAACAGCTCCAACGCTTGTGCCATCTACCAAAACATCTTCAATTTCATAATCCTTATTGGGAGTGATGGTAAAGAGAGCATCGGCACCCTTTTTAACGGTTGTACCTTCCGGAGAAATCTTTCCGCCTTCTCCCCAGGTTGCCTCAATAGTATAACCCGTTTCGGGAATACTTCCATCTGCATATGCTCCCTTAAGGAAAAGGTCAAGTGATGTTATATTTTTCTCGTTTATAATAAGCTTCAAAGGGTTGCTGGTGCAATTCGTCGCATTGCTGCCGTTCATGAGAATACCCTGAGTGAAGGAATTTACACAAGTCCAATTGGCAGAAGTGAAATCGCCCTCCATTGTTGCCTGGATTGTTATTTCCTTGTTCTTGGGTACTTCATAATACTTTAAAAATCCGTTTGACCAACCCTTGTGGATAATTGTATGCTTCACTGCGCCATCCCAAGAGATTGTAACCAATTTAGAAACATTTCTGGGAAGCTTGAGAAGAGGAGCAACCCTTGTTATTCCAAGGCGAACATATTCTTCCTTTGGAGTTTCGGGGATTGTCTTAAGGTATACGTTAAGTGTAAAAGGTCCGTTTACTGTGCTAGCTGTAAACACCTGCCCAGAGTATGTGCATTTTTCACCGACAATTCCGTTTTCTCCCTTTTCGCTAAGTCCAAATTTTGTGGGTTCTTTAATAGAAACTGTCATTCTGTTTGCAGCACGCTTAACGTTTGTAAGGGTTTCTGTTGCTGCTGGGGTTGTTGCAGCGTCAACATAAACGTTTACGGTAACATCAACTCCATTATACTTTGCATATTCGTATGTAATAGAAGCTTTGTCACCAATTGCCACAGTTGGATCCTCACCGTTTTTTTCGCTGGTGAGATAAACTGTCATTACAGCGCTATCCGCATTCGCAATAAACCATTTTGAATCGTAGGTGCAACCACTGTTGCAAGTTACCTGCTGAAGGATTAGCCCCTCTGCCGGGGTAAATGTCATGGTGTGTCCTGCTCTGTAAATGATCTTCGTCTCGCTGCCCATAAGCTGTCCGTCAAGCATGACATCGATCTTCACGCTTGCTTTTGACGAATCGAGTTTAACATCGCCGTTATAAAAAAGGCTCAGCAGCGGTGTTCCTAAATTTCCAATATTGCCATCTGTAGTATCTGCCTCTACCAAATTTGCGCCTTTCCCCACTTCATCGCCTTCATTATCGGCCATTACTCCGGCGAAGAGGGATAGAATAAGCGCAAGCGCCATTATAAAGCTTAGCGTTCTTCCCGTTTTCTTATACATTGCCTTTCCTCCTAAACCACCAATTCTCCAGTTTAATAAATGTTTATTGAAAATCGGCTGTCTCCTTCCGACTTTCAATACATTTATATCATTTAGCAGTTACCCCACTGTTACATCCTTGCAAAAAGATGCAGTTTTTTCACTTGTTTTTTTATTTTGTAACCTAAACAAAAAGAACGCCACCCAGAAGGTGGCGTTCTTTTGCTTTTTTAGTGAGTTTGTGTATCCGTTAGGACTCCGTGCAGCACAAAACGTGCATTCCACACATTGCCTGAACACGTTGACAGCATTATCATTTTATCCTCTTTTGTGGGCACAATGCCACTTTCTATGACAGAATTTTCGCAAATAAGCTTTATATATTCCTCAAGCTCATCCTTGTCTTTGAAGCTTATATCATAGCTTTTGCTTCCATCCTCTGTTTTGTAAGCGGAGAAAATCTTGAATCTGTAATCCGCCTCCGGCGTATAGATGTAAAGCTCCCGGTGCTCCTGGAAAAATGCCTGCTCTTCAAATTCTTTTAGTGAGCCGAACATGGAGCCATTGCGCATGTTGTGGCCGAAAATCAGAGTGTTTATATCCGAAAAATCCTTTGTGCTGCGGTAGTCCATAAAAATACTGCCGGAGCTTGTGGACTGATAGTCGTAGCTTGTTTGCAAATATTCGTAATTGTCTATTCCCTTCATTATGGGATAGCTTATTTCCGTATCCGGTATCCAAATCCAGCCCGCAATGTCCGGATTCACGCTAAGAAGCTGGTCAAAATCGATGGTAACGTCAGGAAACGGCTCGCTTTCGGGCTGCTTCGCCTCATTCTCCACTGGCGGCACGGTCTCCTGTCCGGCTTGGAAGGCTTCCCGACTGCCCTCATAAATCAAATCCGCCTTGCGGTAACCATCTAAAACCACCGCAAGCCTTATTCCGCAGCCCACAAAAATCAGCGCAAATATTATTATGAGGACTTTTCTAAAGATGCTCACTGTGACTTCTCCTTATTTGGCGCTTCCACCATGGACATAACAATAAGTATGCACACTCCCAGGGCAAGAACAATATCCCCAAGGCTTAGAAATCCACCGACCAACGGCACGGGTACATAGATCACATCTCCAAGAAAAAGGAGCTTTGCCTTGTCCCCGCAGGCGACGAAATAATCCGCATGCTTTGCAATTACAGCCTCGGGTGTCATGTCGGTATACACACTAAGGGCACGCTCCGACACGGGCATGCGAAATGCATTGGCCGCAATAACAGCAAAGTTCATAAGACTTCCCGCTGAAATCAGCAAAGCCGGAAGCCAAAATTTTTTGTTTTGATACGCAAACAAAAGAATGCAGCCGTATGAAAAGACCATTATCACGGCCTTTATCCACAGTGGCATGGCGGGAAAAATCCTAAGAGCAGGCATAACAGCAAAAGACAATATGGGAAGCCATAAGCCGCTGAGCATGGTAAGCCGCATAAGCTGACCACGGGCAGCAAAGCCAATTATAATGCCAAGCAGAACGCCAACCAACAGCAGCATTTCCCGTTCTCCAATCCTTAATTATTATACCATGTACGCTTTGCGTTCATGGTATAAAATGTCATGTTTTTCGGTTACCCCAAGGGGCGAGAAAAACGACTTAAATTTAATATAATAACTGTCTGTGCAGTTATTATACCATGTACGCTTTGCGTTCATGGTATAATATGTCATGTTTTTCGGTTACCCCAAGGGGCGAGAAAAACGACTTAAATTTAATATAATAACTGTCTGTGCAGTTATTATACCATGTACGCTTTGCGTTCATGGTATAATATGTCATGTTTTTCGGTTACCCCAAGGGGCGAGAAAAACGACTTAAATTAAATAT
>CAZJYY010000019.1:0-34857 GCA_964550315.1 uncultured Oscillospiraceae bacterium
TTCTTGAAACATAGCTTCTGCTGATTCCGCACATTTCCGCAACCTCATGCTGCGTCCTGGGCGGGTCACCGTTCAGACCGTAGCGCAAAAGTATTATTCTTTTTTCCCTCGGCTCCAGCAGCTTTTCCACTAATTCTCGCACACACAGGGACATTTCGCTTCTGTCCACCTGCTCCAGCATGTCGTCCTCGGAGCATACCACGTCCATTATGCAAAGTGCGCCGCCGTCTCCATCCCGCTCAATGGTATCGGAAAGTGAAACGTCTCCGGCGGACTTTTTCGACGCCCGAAAATACATTAGTACCTCATTTTCAATACAGCGGCTGGCATAAGTTGCAAGCCGTACGCCTTTATCCGGATTGTAGGAAGAAACGCCCTTTATGAGTCCAATTGTGCCAATGGAAATCAAATCGTCTATTTCCTCGCACTGCGTATAGTATTTTTTGACAATGTGAGCCACTAAGCGAAGGTTGTGCTCGATGAGCTTATTTCTTGCTTCCATATCTCCCTCTGCCCATTTTGCAAGATAAAATTGCTCCTCCTCCGCATTTAAGGGCCGCGGAAAACTACCGGTGTTTTTCCCCAGCTTAAGCATAAGGAATGCGCCGCCCAAAAGCAGCATAAAGGCGCTTGCCAGCATAATCATGCCTCCTTTGTAATGCTTATGCTGGGTCTGCACGTCCGAATTACGACAGTCAAGCTGTTTTTCCGCAAAAATGCTTCGGGAGGGAAATCCCGAAGCATTTTTATTTTATATTGCATACCGTTATGCCGCAAAAGTCTTACTACGTCGGGCTATTCGCTTTTTATCGCTTCCAGTGCCGGTATTTTAACAGCCTTATTTGCAGGATAGTACCCTGACACAAGTCCTATTGAAACGGAAAATACTATTGCAAATGCAATTAACCAAAAGGGAATAATTGAAAGTGCGTTTCCCTTGGACGTGAAATTCATTATTATCGAGACTATGATACTGATTATACTGCCGCAAACGCCGCCCAAAAGACCGATTATTGCGGCTTCGCCAAGAAATATAACCCTAATATCCCTTACATAGCAGCCCAAAGCCTTCATAATTCCTATTTCTTTGGTTCTTTCGGAAATGGACATTATCATGGTATTTGTTATTCCAATGGCGGCCACCAGAAGGGATATTGCGCCAAGGCCGCCCAACATCATCTGCTTTTGACGGGCCTCCTTTTCCATGGGTTTTCTTATGCTTTCCATGGACTGGGTGTTGAAGCCCAGCTTCTTTATCTCTTGTTCCACCTTTGCCACTGTGGATATATCCGTCACCTTCACAAGGGCGCTTTTAAAGCCCTCGGTGCTGCCGCCTTGAGTTGAGACCCCCGCGTCGCTTAATATTTTTTCAAGCTGGCTTATGTCCATTATTAGCCCTTCCGCTGTTTCCCAGCCCTTGTTCATATCCTGCTTAAGCCTACCGGAGGCCTTTAAAGGAATGCTTATAGTTTTATTATTTACACTTATCTCAAGGGTCAGAGGAACACCGAGCACGTTGAAATAAGGCTCAGGCATGTTTTCTCCCGAAAACATATCTCCATCTGTGACTAAGCCCTCATCCGAAAACATGTTTGCATAGGGGTCTATACGGTTTGCACCCTCCGGCCTCAGGCTGTCGGTGAAGCTATAGGCCAGAAGCTGTCCTGCCAGCACCTCGTCCTCCCCGCCGGAAAAATTGCCCTCTGTAAGCGCAAAGCCCAGCTTTTCTATTTCGCTTTTTCTGAAGGCGGCTATGCTTGCATATTCCGCCACGTAACGCTTATCCGCTCCGGCATATAGCTTAAATGTCGCTCCTTCGGCAGTAAGTTTTGGAGATGCTGAAATTACTCCCGGAATTTTCTCCATTTCTGCCATAGCGTTCTTGTTAAGCTTTGCCCCTCGTCTCCCATTGGATGGGGCGCTGACGTCAATTATAGTCAAATCACCCATTTCCTTAAGCATTGCCTCTTGGGAAACCTTCATTCCGATTCCGATTGAAATCATAATTACTATAGAGCAGCAGCCGATAACTACTCCCAAAACCGTCAGCATAGTTCTTGATTTTCGTCTGCTGAGGTTTTGGACACACATTTTCATAATGTCCTTTGGTGTCAAGCTCTACACCTCGTTTCTATCTTGTGAACGCTGGCTGCTCATCTGCTCATTGTCGGAGATTTCAAAGCTGTCTGAATCAAATTCAGACTCATCTTCATCCCAGGAATAGCTTGCAGTTTCGTCTTTTCCCTTTTGCTTCTTCTTTTTTATCATAAAAAATGCTGCTGCGCCTCCCGCTAAAAGGACCGCCGGGATTGCTATGTACCACACTTTTTTTCCGCTTGAGCCCTCCGGCTCTCCCATGCCCTCCATTTCATCCGTGGGCGGAACGGGCTCCAAAACCTTAATCGTTACGGGAAATTCACGCACCTGTGGCTTTTGATTGGCATCCTCATAGGAAATTTTCAATGTAAGCTTCAAATCACCGGCCTTCATGGCCGTAAATGCGAAGCCGATGTTGCCACTTTTGCCAGATTCAAAATTACCAAGATTCTGACGCTTTACAGCAGCCTCCACCTCCCCAATTATCTCGGCGGCAACGTTGGAAACCTCGCTTTTGCCCTTGTTCACATAGGGGATTGAAAGCGTTGCCTCCTCTCCGGCATTCACGTTCTCGGGAATCGTTGGTGCCGTAAGCTCGAACCTGTCTGGCTGGGAAACCGGAACAGAAAGCTTCTCGCTCATGGTGGTACTGCTGCGAGTGCTTTTATCCACATATTCGTACTTGAAGTTTACCTCTATGGACTGTGCGCCGCTTTTGGCTGTGGGCAAAGCCTGAAGGCTTACGGTTTGGTCAACGATTCCACCCGCCTTTATGCTTTCATAGTAAAAAGTGTTGGTAGAAGAGGCTATTGTAAAGCTGTCTCCACCGTCCACTGCCATAACGATGTTCTCTGTTCTCAGGGTTTTTGAAGTGTTTTTAATCTTCAGCTTCAGTTCGAAATTGGAATTTGCATCCACTGCTTTTCCGCCGTAATCAATCTCAGTTATGATGATATTGGGAACAGCACTGCTGGGCCCGCTTCCGCTGTTTTGGGTAACATTTGCAGGGATCATCACCTTATCGCTGGTGCTGCCGTTCTCCGTGGTGGCACCTGTTTCATAGCTAAACTTCATTTCGGCGTTAAGGCTTTGATTAGAGGAGCCTATATCCTTCAGCGCCCTTACGTTCACGGTGACGCTTTTCGTCTCACCCGGATTTATATTTCCCAGCACCAGAGTAGAGGTCTTATCGGCAATCATGAGGCTTTCCGAGGTTGTAAAAATGATAACCGGAGTTAAAAGCGCCGTTTTTCCGGCATTTTTAAAGCTCATGGTAACGGGTATTGTTTGCCCCGCCGAAATGGGTTTTTCTATGGGCTCTCTTGTCACAATAACAGTTGGGGCGGAAATTTCATTTTTTCCCTGTGCCTTGCAGGGAATGCCGATTTTTCCGGAAACTGAGCCAACGGAGGTACCATTGCCGTTAAAATAGTTAAATTTAATGTCCATGCTCAAAACCTGTGTGGGTGAGCTTATCTGATTTAGGGCTCTTATTTTAACGTCCACCGTCTCCGACTTTCCGGGAGAAATGTTTTTCAGCACCAGTGAATTACCTCCCCCCGCAAGCATAAGCCCGTCGGAAACGTTAAGCTCTGCTATGGGATTTGTAACGGTGGTGTTACCCATGTTTTTCACGCTTACCTTTATAGTGCGCTCCTCCCCTGACTTCATATCCGGCGAAGTCCCCTCGGCGCTGAAAAACAGCAACGGCTCGGGTATAGTCTCCGGGGTATATTCCGGTGGGTTTGTGGGCGTTGGCTCTTGATACTCAGTACATTCTCCACAGTTTATTTCCCCCTTATCATAGGGCATGGAAAGCTTTTTGTAGCCTATCATGTAGCTGAGAGTTTTTCCAAAGCCGCTGTATGTTATGCTTTTAAAGGTAAGCTTAAATTCCAAGGCCGAACTACCCTCTGAGGTTATTTCCACCTCGGGGGAGCCGTTTCCGGTAAAGCTGTCTAAAAGCTTTGAAATGTCCAAATAATCCTTGGCATTTTCGCCCTCTGCAAGCTTATCCTTATCCACAAGCAGCTTTTTTGTGGTAAGTCCCGGGTTTTTAAGGGATATTTCCGCATTTACTATGTCACCCTTTTTAACTTTTCCCAAAACAGTTCCCGTGGGGCTTGTAAGCTTATAGCCCGTGACCACAAGGTTACTTGTGGTTTCCTCGGATGTATTTCCCACTGCCAGCGCCGGCACAAATAGTGCCGCAGTCATTATCAGCACAAGCAGTACGCTGCAAATTCTTTTCAAGAAATTCATTTTAAATGTCTCCTCTACAATCACTTATTATTTCACCGTCTCTCAGTGTCACTATCCTGTCGGCATATTTAGCCATTTCCGGGTCATGAGTTACAAGAATCAGTGTCTGTCTATATTTTTTCACAAAGCCTTTTATCATTTCCATCACCTCTACAGTAGTCTTGGAATCAAGGTTGCCTGTAGGCTCATCCGCAAAAACAACGTCTGGCTTTGCAATAAATGCCCGGGCTATGCCCACCCTTTGCTGCTGTCCGCCGGACATTTGGCCGGGAAAGTGGTCCAAACGGTGGGACAACCCCACCCGTTCAAGCATCTGCCTTGCAGCGATTTCTCGCTGCTCCTTTCCTATTCCCCGAAACATCAGCGGAAGCGCAACATTCTCCACCGCAGTAAGCATGGGCAAAAGATTGTAGGACTGGAAAACGAAGCCCAAATGCTTTTGTCTGAATTCCGCTATGGTTTCCTCGCCTGCGTTGGAAATGGGAAAACCGCCGATCTTCACATAACCTCGTGTGGGCTTTTCCATACCGGCCAGATGGTTTAAAAGCGTGCTTTTTCCAGAACCGGAGGTTCCGAATATGCAGCATATTTCCCCCCGTGCTATATTTAAATTTATGTTTTTTAGGGCAACTATCTTTTCATCTGCAAGGGGATATTCCTTGCGCAGCCCCTTTACTTCAACAATAGTTCTTCCCGCCGTCTGGGTTTCTTTCACCGATATCACATCCTTTGGGAATATGTTAGCGGTTTGCTCTTACCTTTTCCTTTAGCTAAGCTAAAGATTTATAAAGAAAAAGGACCGGCACAAATAATGTGTCGGTCCCATTTGGGCTTGACTGCGGTTTATTGAGGCAGGCTTATGATAAATTCCGTTTTGTAGGGTGCTGTTGGCGGATATTTAAGGGTAATTTCCCCGCCATGCGCCTCTATAATTTTTTTGGTTATGGCAAGACCCAGCCCCGTCCCCTGGCCGGAGCTCCGGGCTTCGTCCGCCACCACAAATGGCTCAAAAACGGTATTTTTCAGTGCTTCCGATATTCCAATTCCGTCGTCCCCAATTGTTATAATAATTTTCCCACCGCCCTCGGTCATATTAAAAAGCACGGCTGTTCCGGGGGCGTTATATTTCATGCTGTTGCCCACAATATTGTCAAAGGCTCTGGTAAGCTGGATTTCATCGAAAACTGCGTTTATTCGTTTCTCCGGTATGTGTATGGATATTTCAAAGCCTGCCAGCTCCAGCTCGGAATACTTGTCAGCCATGTATGCCTTGCAGAATTCGGCGATATCAGCCTGCCGTGCCTGCAGCGGAAATTCCGGATGATCCAGCTTGCAGAATTCACTGAATTTGTTGATAAGCTCCACAAGACCGTCTGACTTCTTGTAAATCGTCTCCAAATAGCGTTTTTGTTCCTTTTCCGGAACGATACCATCGCAGATTGCTTTTGAATAGCCCTGAATCACAGTAATAGGAGTTTTTAAATCGTGTGAAATGTCCGCAATAAGCTTCATGCGGCCTTCGTCAAGTGCTCTTCGCTCTCGCTCACTTTCTCCAAGCTTTTGGGAAAGAGCAGCAAAATTTTCTGCTATCTCAACAAATTCGTTTGGCCCTTTGTATTGTTCCGTGGAATACTCCTTCCCCTCATCGGAAAAGTTCACGATGGAGTCGTTAAGCGGCTTTAGAAACGCCTTCGTTTTCCGGCTTAGCCAAAGCATGGAGAGCACCAGCATAATGACATATGCCGCCACAAAAATAATCCACAAATTTTCAAGAATGCCGTACAAGGTGTCCAAAAGCTTCACATCCGAGAAATTGAAAAGCATGAGCGCTGTCCTTTGGTTTCCGCTCAGGTTTTGATACTCGTATTTATAAATATATCTGCCGTCTGAAATCTGACCGCTCATGAGTGCCAGCTCCTGCTCGCTCAGGCTTTCTCTGTCCGGAAATAGGTTTCCGGATGTTATGTTCAGCTCCTCGTCTAAAAGAGCAAAGTCCTTATATTCGTTATATCCCGCTGCGTTATCACGGCTTATAACGTCGAAATAGCTTTCATAGTCCGCATATTCTTCACGGACAACAAGTATCTGCCGCTTTTCCCCGTCACCAAAGCGCTGAATATAATATACGCTGCCCACATCCCCGGAAATATCCGGGGCAAGATTAAGGTCGGCCCACTGCAAATCCTCCGGTGCTGGAGCTCCCTTTTCAAAAATCAGCTCTCCGCCACCGTCAAATATAAGCAATGACCCGTCCTGTCCCAAGAATTTTTTGACATTTAGAGCAGAGAAATCATCCTTTTTAAATGCCTCGTCATCAAAAATGGCAAAGGGATATTGAGTGGCCGCCAAATGGTTTATCTCAAACAGAAGCAGGCCATATATTGTTCCTATTACAACAAGCATTCCCAAGGTTAAGAGCAAATAATGCCTGGCCAACAGGGAAAAAAAGCTGCCTGCTTTTTTACTCTTATTGCTTTTCAATTTTATAGCCCAACCCCCTGACCGTTTTTATGTATTTTGGCGCTTTGGGGTCATCTTCGATTTTTTCCCTCAGCTTTGATATATGCACCATCATGGTATTGTCGTCACTTTCAAAAAACTCGCCATTTACGCTTTCGTAAAGCTGCGTTCTTGTAAAGACCCTTCCCGGGGTTTTCATCAGCTTCAGCATTATTTTGTATTCCGTGGGGGTAAGTACAATGCCCTGCCCGTTTTTTGTAATGCTCATGCTTTCGGTATCAAGACAAAGCTCGCCCACGGTGAAGCTTGTGGGCGTCGCCTCCCTGGTGTCGCTTCCCAGCTTGTAAAAACGTCTTAGGTTAGAATTTATCCTTGCAATTATTTCCATTGGGTTAAAGGGCTTTGTAAGGTAGTCGTCCGCACCCAGGTTAAGGCCCAAAATTTTATCGTTGTCTTGATTTTTTGCAGAAAGGATAATAATGGGTATATTACTTTGCTGGCGGATTTTCCGTGTAAGGGCATAGCCGTCTAAGCCCGGCATCATAATGTCCAGCACTGCTAAATCCAGAATTTCAGTCTCCACCAAATTTAAGGCTTCAATTCCGTTTCCCGCTGATACCACAACAAAGCCCTCGCTTTCAAGGTACAGCCTTAAAAGCTCCAAAATATCCGGGTCATCCTCGGCTATCAATATCTTATAATTCATGAAACACACCCTCTCTTGACGGCAGCACTTATATTGACTGCACCGGAAACCTACTTCCCAGCAACCACCTTAGAGTGCAACAATTAAACTGACCTTTACAAATTATTAAGATTAGTAAAGATTAGGCGCAGAGTAAAATATTTTTATCGAAAAAGCTGCCTTTCAGGCAGCTTTTTTCACTTTTCCGCCCCGGGCAGGGTAAGGGTAAAGGTGCTTCCCTTGCCCAATTGGCTTTCAAGGGACATTTTCCCCCCATGAAGCTCCGCAATCTGGCGCACCATGGAAAGTCCAAGGCCACTGCCTGAATACTCCCCACGGGAGCTGTCCGCCTGCCACAGGCGTGTCCACACCCTTGGCTGATCCTTCTCGTCAATCCCGCAGCCATTGTCCGCAACGCAAAGGATAATGTCGCTTCTGACCTTTTTAAGTGTAAGCTCAATGTTTCCGCCACTTGGGGTAAACTTGTAGGCATTGCCAAGAAGATTTTGCACAAGTCGGGACATAAGCCCAACGTCCACGTTGGCATATATCCCTGGCTCAATATTCTTTGAAAGGCTTATACCCTTATCGTCTGTAAGCGCCATTTCCTCGCAGACAATATCCGTAAGCTCCGATAAATCCGCCCGCTCAAGGCAAAGCTTTTTGCTGCCGTGCTCCATGCGGGTAAGGCTCAAAAGCTCCTCCACAAGGGACGCCATTTTTCTCCCCTGCCGCTCTATAACCTCCATGGCCTCCCGGTAGTCCGCCTCGTCTTTTGCGTTCTTCTGTGCATATTCGCATTCCGCCAAAATGATGGAGGTGGGGGTTCTCAGCTCATGGGAGGCGTCCGAGGTGAACTGGCGCTCCTGCTCAAATGAAAGGGAAAGTCTATCCAAAAGTCCGTCAAAGGTGGCGCCAAGCCTGTGAATTTCGTCCTTTCCAGGCTTAAGACCTATTCTTGCGCTAAGGTCATTTCCGTTGGCAATTGAGTTCACCGTATCCATTATGCGGCTTACCGGCTTAAAGGAATGCCTTGCAATAAGCCAGCCGCCCAAAGCCGCAATAAGAACCAGTACCGGAAAAAGTATTAGTGACAAAATAACAATAGTCCTAACCACGGTGGAGTTTTCCTCTGTTGAGCGGATGCCCCGAAGCCAAAGGTCGCCATCTGGGTTTTGCACATATAGGTCGTAAACAATATGCTCCGTGCCGTCCACATTTACCCGCCGGGTAACGGCATTTTCAAAGCTGTCCTCACCGTCAAAGGGGAGGTATCCCGCTCCGCCCAAAAGCTCACCTTCAGGGCTGTATACAAGGGTGTAAACCCCTGTATCGTAAAACTTTATCTCGTCCAAATCCAGGACACCCTTATCGTAGTCCACATCGCCGCTATTTTCCTGTACGGTTCGGATAAGCTGCTTTTCAGCATTATTGATTACCATGTTGCCTCCAACCACCAGCATAAAAACAAGGACAAGGGCAACGATAATCACCATCACAAAGGTGAACCAAAGGGTCATTTTTGCTTTAATGCTAATTTCTCATACCTCCTCTCGAAGTACCCAGCCTACACCCCGAACCGTATGGATAAGCTTTTTTTCAAAGCCTGCATCCACCTTCTTTCGAAGATAGCTCATATATACGTCTACCACGTTGGTGCCGCCCTCCCAGTCAAAACTCCACACATTGTTTTCAATGGCTTCACGGGAAAGAACCTTTCCCTTGTTTCTTATAAGACAGCACAAAACGGCGTATTCCCTCACCGAAAGTTCCAAAACCCTCCCGTCCCTTTGGACGCTGTGAGCAGTTTCGTCCAGTACCAGATTCCCGCATTGGTAAACGCTTGTGGCGGCGTTTTCCCTCTTCCTTGTCATGGCCCTTATACGGGCAAGAAGCTCGTCAAAGGAAAATGGCTTTATAAGATAATCGTTGCCGCCGATGTCAAGTCCCTGAACCCTGTCGCTTACAGCGTCCCTCGCCGTAAGGAAAAGGACCGGCGTATCGTCCCCCCGCTCCCGCATTTTGCGTACAGCGGCAAAACCGTCAAGCTTTGGCATCATAACATCAAAAACTGCGCCGTCATATTCCGCACTGTCCAAAAACTCCAGCGCCTCTTGTCCGTTATGGCAGGAGTCCACAGCGTATCCGGCAGCGGAAAGCTGCTTTACTATAATTCTGCAAAGGTCTTTTTCATCCTCTGCCACTAAAATTCGCATTAAGCTCCCCTCCTTTTGACATGATAATGCCATACATTTATTAAAGATACATTAGAGCGTGTCAAAAGTATACATTTAATGTGTAATAATAGAATTTTTTGCAAAATAAGACTGGAAATATAAATTTCAAAAATTTTTTGGTTTTAATATTACTCTAATTTTTCCAATATATACTGCAAGCATAGACGAAAGACAAATTCAAAAAACAAATTGACAGGAGATAACTAACATGAAGAAAACCATTATTATTGTATCCATTATAGTCGTTCTTGCACTGGCAGCAGGCGCTGTTTACTTCTTTGCAATTGTACCCGCTCAAAGCTACATCGGCCGTGACGCCGCCAAAACCGTTGCCCTTGAGGACATGGATATTTCGGAAAACGACACGAAAAAGCTTGACGTTGATTTTGAAAAAGACGACGGCTACACCTTTTATGAAGTCAACTTCACCTATGATAAGAATGAATATGAATACTCCATAGACGCCTTTAACGGCGAAATACTTAACATAGAAAAAGAGCCCGTTTTCGACAACAATTATAATCACAAAAATTAAAAGGAGCAACTAAATATGAAAAACTCAAATTTCGAAACCATCATTCTTAAAACCGGCACGCTGAGCCAGCGTTATGATATTGAGACGCAGTTCGCCCTTGAAAACGTATACGGCCTTGACGGCGAGCTGCGGCTGAATATTCGCAAAAGCCTTTTGGAGAACATTTCCCCCAATGTCTCCGACAAGGGCAGGCTTGAGGGTATTATTGAGGACCTTCAGCTTTCCTCTCATCTAAGCGAGCTGCCCTTTGAGGTCAGCGCCTTCACTCGGAAAAAGGCTGTCCTGGCAAAAGCTGTTATGGCAAGCCCCAGCGTCCCCGTCTACCTTAGCTTAGGTGACGAGCTTACAGCCGGTGAAAAACTCCTTTTCTGCGGTCTGATGCACAATCTTCTCAAGAAGCACAACCTTTCAGCACGGGTTTTCTACGCCAAGGAAAGCTGTGCAAGCGCTGCCCTTGAGCCCTGTGCATAAGCCATCCTTCATGTCTCTCCTTGAAAACAACCCCATTAGCGAAAAATGCTCCGGACTCCCGGAGCATTTTTTGTGCTGCAAAGGAAATCCTTGGAATTTCTTTCACACATGCAATTATAAATATCGCTGTCTTACAAATCGTAAAAACCTACTGCATCCTTATCTAAGGGCTTACTCAACGGTAACACTCTTTGCAAGATTTCTTGGCTTGTCGATATCGCAGCCCCGGTACAGCGCCACATAGTAGGCAAATAGCTGCAGCGGCAGTACCGCAAGACTGGGAAGAAGCACCTCGTGAGCATCCGGAATTGTAATGATCTCGTCCGTTGCCTTCTCCACTCTTTCCCGAAGGCTGTCGGTGGTAATGCCCATAACATGAGCGCCCCGTGCCTTAACCTCCAAGGCGTTGGAAAGGGTTTTATCCACAAGTCTGCCATAGCTGGCAACAGCTATCACCAGTGTATCCTCCACAACAAGGGAGATAGTGCCGTGCTTCAGCTCTCCGGCAGGATAGGCTTCAGAGTGGATATAGCTGATTTCCTTTAACTTTAAGCTGCCTTCAAGAGATAGAGCATAGTCAATGTTGCGTCCAATAAAGAACAAATCCTCGTTGTTGAAGTGCTGATAAGCTAAATACTGAATATTTGCTTTATCCGCAAGAATCTTTGCCAGGGTCACCGGAAGCATTTCAAGCTGATTCATCACATCGGCATACTCGGATTTTGTGATGGTGCCCCGAATTTCCGCAACATAAAGCGCAATAAGTACCGTAACTGAAAGCTGGGTACTGTACGCCTTTGTTGTGGCAACGGCGATTTCCGGTCCCGCCTTGGTGTAAATCACTCTGTCGGCACACTTGGCGATGGAGCTTCCTTCCACATTTACTATAGCGAGGGTCATGGCACCCAAACGCTTTGCTTCATTTTGTGCTTCAAGGGTGTCCGCCGTTTCACCGGACTGGCTGATGCAGATTACCAAAGTGTTTTCATCCACTATGGGATCGCAGTAACGGAATTCCGAAGCCAGCACTACCTCTACTGGTACACGGGCAAGCTTTTCAATGTTGTATTTTGCAATTACCCCCACATGGTAGGACGAGCCGCAGGCAACAACGAAAATGCGCTTTAGGTTTTTCACGTATTCACCGGAAAGAATCGAGGAAAGCTCCGCCCTTCCGTCAATCATGAAGGGGGCAATAGTGCGCCTTACAGCTTCAGGTTGCTCCATGATTTCCTTAAACATGTAGTGCTCATATCCGCCCTTATCAGCGGCACTGATGTCCCAGTCTATTACGCACTTTTCCTTGGAAACCTCATCCATAAACGAGGTGTAGACCTTTATACTGTTTTTGCTGACAACCGCAATTTCATCGTCCTCAAGATAACTTACAGTTCTTGTATACTTTGCCACCGCCATCACGTCAGACGCAAAGAAGTTTCCGTTCTCACCATAGGCGACAATGAGTGGTGCGTGGCTTTTAATACCCACAATAACGCCCGGCTCATCGGCGCAGACAACGCCGATGGCATAGCTGCCCTCCAGCTCGCGAGAGGCGTGGGCAACGGCCTCAAGAATGTTGCCTTCATAGTAAAAATCAATAAGCTGTGCTGCCACCTCGGTGTCTGTTTCCGATTTAAAAATTCTTCCTCGGTTTTCAAGCATTTCCTTAAGCGCCGCATAATTTTCTATAATACCATTATGCACTATGGCAATGCGTCCGTTTTCACTCACATGAGGATGGGAGTTCTCGTCCGAGGGTCTGCCGTGGGTTGCCCATCTTGTGTGACCAATACCTACACAGCCCGGCGCCTTGACCCCGTTATCGCTTTTTGCTCTAAGGGCCGCAAGCCGCCCCATGCACTTAATAACGTGCATCTCCTCACCGTCGCTTATGGCGATTCCGGCTGAATCATATCCTCTGTACTCAAGCTTATCAAGGCCGTCCAGCAAAATGGGGGCAGCCTGTTCATCACCGGTATATCCAACTATTCCGCACATATAACCTCCGTCTTATGAGCCTAATTCACTATTGCGGATTGCTTACAAAATTTTCACAATACGCTCTACCGCCTGCTTTGTGGCTTCGGCATCACCGAAACCGGTCAGTCGGATAAAGCCCTCCCCCTCAGCACCGAAGCCGGCGCCGGGAGTCGTAACCACGTTTGCTTCGCGAAGAAGCTTGTCAAAGAAGTCCCAAGAGGGTGTGTTTCCCGGAGTTTTCGCCCAAACATAAGGGGAATTTACTCCTCCGTAAACGGTAAGCCCGGCACTTTTAAGACCGTCCCTTATAATTTTTGCGTTGTTCATATAGTATTCTATGGTCTTGCGAGTCTCTATAATTCCCTGGTGGGAATAAACAGCTTCCGCACCACGCTGAACGACGTATGCCGTTCCGTTAAATTTCGTGGACTGGCGGCGCATCCATAAATCATAAACGCTCTGTCCGCCCCGCTTTAAGCTGCGGGGTATTGTTGTGTAGCCGCAGCGGGTGCCGGTGAAGCCGGCGGTTTTTGAAAAGCTGCAAAACTCAATTGCACACTCCCTCGCTCCATCGATTTCGTATATGGAGCGGGGAATTTCCGCCTCGGTTATATACTCCCTGTAGGCAGCGTCGTAAAAAATTATTGCGTCGTGTCTCAGAGCATAGTCCACCCACAGCTTGAGCTGCTGCTTTGTGGCTGCCGCTCCCGTGGGGTTGTTGGGGAAGCAAAGATAAATGAGGTCCGGTGTCCTCACTGGAAGCTCCGGCATGAATCCGTTGCTCTCATTGCAGGGCAAATATATAATATCCGTCCAGCGCTTGCCATCCCACTCACCGGCTCTTCCGTCCATAACGTTGGCGTCCACATACACGGGATATACCGGGTCGCAAACTGCAACAACATTGTCACGGTCAAAAATATCGCCAATGTTTCCGCAGTCACTTTTAGCTCCATCGGATATAAAAATCTCATCAGGGGATATTTCCGCCCCGAAAGGGGCGTAATCATGGCGAACTATGGCCTCTCTTAAAAAGCTGTAGCCCTCATAGGGGCCGTAGCCCATAAAGCTTTCCTTTGCCGCCATTTCGTCAACAGCCTTGTGCATCGCCTCAATTACTGCGGGGCACAGGGGCTGGGTCACATCACCGATGCCAAGTTTTATAAGCTTTTTGTCGGGATTTTCTGCAATATACTGGGCTGTCCTTCGGGCTATCTCAGCAAAGAGGTAGCTTCCGGGAAGCTTTGCAAAATTTTCGTTGACTTTAACCATAAAGAATCTCCTTACAAATCAGATATACAGCTCCCCATCAAACACCGTAACGGCGGGGCCGGTCATATAAAGCTGGTTTTTACTTCTGTCCCACTCAATGAACAGCTCGCCCCCTAAAAGTCTTAGTGTTGCACTGTCGCCGGTGTGACCGCAAAGGGCGGCTGCAACAAGGCTGGCCGTGGCTCCTGTGCCGCAGGCAAGGGTTTCCCCGCTGCCCCGCTCCCAAACACGCATCTTCAAGGTATTTTTGTCAATAACCTGCACAAATTCTACGTTTACTTTTTCGGGAAAAAGGGGGTGATTTTCAATCCTTGGGCCGATTTCGCCCACGTTCACCTTGTCAACATCCTCCACAAATATTACGGCGTGGGGATTTCCCACGTTCACAGCGGTCATGAAGTATTCCGTGTCCACCACTATGACGCTTCGGTTTATAAAATCCTTCCCATGCTCCGCAATGGGAATAAACTGGGGTCTGAGTTCCGGGCTGCCCATGTCTACCCTGACAGCCTGCACCTGTCCGTCGGAAACAAGCAGTTCAAGATTCTTGACCTCGCCGCCGGATTCTACCGTTAGCTTTTGGCTCTTAATCATACCCTTGTCGTAAACATACTTCCCCACACAGCGTATTCCGTTTCCGCACATTTCCGAGGAGCTGCCGTCCATATTGTACATGTCCATTTTAACATCCGCAATTTCCGATGGACAAATACAAATAAGCCCGTCGCTGCCAACACCGAAATTGCGGTTGGAGACCTGTCGTGCCAGGGACGGTCTATCGACAATTTCCTGGGTGAAGCAATCTATATAAACATAGTCATTGCCACAGCCCTGCATTTTTGTAAATTTCATAGTTACCTCCCACACGAGGTGATGTGGCAAATTATCCTAATAGGATAATTTGCTATATAATATATCCTTCTTTAACGTATTTTGGCGCAGGCACAAGCCTACGCCAGAATACACTGCACTACCTCATTCCCACTCGATAGTGCCGATAGGCTTCGGTGTAAGATCGTAGCAAACTCGGTTTACACCTGGAACCTCAGATAAAATGCGGTCTGTAATCTTTTGAAGTATCGGCCAATCTATGCACTCTATAGTCGCTGTCATAGCGTCCACAGTGTTCACGGCACGGAGGATTACAGGGTACTCATAGCAGCGCATGTCATTGCGAACACCTACAGACTTGAAGTCCGGTACAACGGCAAAATACTGCCAAACCTTTCCGGCAAGGTCAGCCTTATCAAATTCCTCACGCAGGATGGCGTCCGCCTCCCGAAGGGAGTTCAGCCTGTCTCTTGTGATTGCACCAAGGCAGCGAACGCCAAGACCGGGTCCTGGGAATGGCTGACGGTCAACCATTTCGCTGGGCAGGCCAAGAGCCCTACCAACTACACGCACCTCATCCTTGAAAAGGAGCTTTACCGGCTCAACCAGTTCAAACTTCATATCCTCAGGCAGGCCGCCCACATTGTGGTGTGCCTTTACAGGGCCGCTTTCCAGAATGTCGGGATAAATTGTACCCTGTGCAAGGAAATCAATGCCCTCAAATTTGCGGGCCTCCTCCTCAAATACACGGATAAACTCGCCGCCGATAATCTTGCGCTTCTTTTCAGGCTCTGCCACGCCCTCAAGCTTATTAAGGAAACGGTCTGTTGCATCAACATAGTCAAGGTTTGCCTTCATGCGGTTTCTGAAGACCTCCAAAACCATTTCACTTTCGCCTTTGCGCATAAGTCCATGATTGACATGAACGCACTGAAGCTTGTCGCCAATTGCCTTTATTAGCAGTGCCGCAACGACGGAGGAGTCAACGCCGCCGGACAGCGCCAGCAGTACCTTGCGATCACCCACTTGTTTTCTTATTGCTTCCACCTGCTGGTCAATAAATGCGTTTGCCAGCTCCAAAGTCGTTATGCGCTCCATGTTTTCTGGTCTTTTGTTGTTTTCCATTTTACAATTCTCCAATTGGTATTTATTTTATGTCTTAAGTCGATATAAATTTTTGATTATATATCGTTTAGGGATAACATATGTATCAGTCCCTGCCCTCTTTTAAATTAAATTAAAAGGGCGGCGACTTGCAGCGCTCCACACTGCGGTCAACAAGACCTGCGCTTAAGTCGACGCTGCCGTTTTTTAAATTAAAAATTGTTATAAACATATTCATATTTTGCCCCTGTTCGGGAAAATCTATCTGAGAATAATTTGGGGGTATGCGTTTTGCTTATTGTATTTTTAAGGACACTTATCGTGTTCACAGCACTGCTTGTGTCAATGAGGCTGATGGGAAAGCGGCAGCTAGGAGAGCTTGAAATATCCGAGCTTGTCATAGCCATTTTAATTGCAAATTTCGCCGCACATCCTCTTCAGGACATCGGCATCCCTTTGATGAACGGCATTTTGCCCATCATAATCCTTCTTTGCCTGGAGCTGATCATATCCGGCGTGGTGGCATCAAGCACACGAATGAGGGCGTTCATCTGCGGAAAACCCAGCATTCTTGTCTCCAACGGAAAAATTGACCAGGAACAGATGCAGAAAAACCGCTTCACCCTTGACGAGCTTGCCGAGGAACTTAGAAACCAAAGCATTTTCGACATCAGCACCATACAGTATGCCGTTTTGGAGACTGACGGCAAGCTGAACGTGGTACTGTATCCGGCCGAGCGCCCCGTAAGCCCCTCCCAGATAGGAATACCAGTTCCTAATGCAGATTACCCGATAATTGTAATAAACAACGGGCACCTGATGGAAAAAAACCTGAAGCTTACCGGACGGGACGAAACCTGGCTTAAAGCCGAGCTGCGCCGCAGACACACGAAAAAGATTTCCGACGTTTATTATATGACCCTGGACAAGGCCGGGAACATATATTTTGCGAAAAAGGAGACAAAAAAATGATAAAAGAAATAATTGCCGCTGTTTTGCTGGCGCTGATAGTTGCAGCCGGAATAATAAACATGAACTTTGCAATAAAAACTACCGACGCACTCATCGAGCACGTAAACACCGCCGAAAAGCAGCTTACGAGCGGAGATGAAAAGGCCGCCGAGGCCACCCTCGTAAAATCCCTTGAGGAATGGGTTGCCCATGACCAATATACTCATATAATGCTTCGCCATGACGACGTTGACAACGTGACCGAGGCCTATTATGAACTGCTTGCAGGACTGCAATCGGATAGCTGCAGTCCTGCGCTGTTTTCATCCCTTATAGAACGCTTAACTCGGTTGTCTGAAATTGAAAAGCCGAATATGTCGTCTATTTTTTAGTGGTTTTCTTGTCAATAAGCTTTGTAAGCTCGTCCATGAAGGTGTCGATATCCTTAAACTGGCGATAAACCGAGGCGAAGCGGACGTATGCCACCTCATCAACTTCCTTAATATGATCCATGACCATCTCACCGATTTCAGTGGTGGAAACCTCACGCTCCAGAGAGTTTTGCAGCTCCTGCTCAATGTCGTCGGCAATGCGCTCAAGGGACTGCACCGACACGGGACGCTTTTCACACGCTCTGAGCATACCGTTCATGATCTTGATCTTATCAAAAGCCTGACGGCTGCCATCACGCTTCACAACAATTAGGGGCAGGCGCTCCATAATTTCGTATGTAGTAAATCTTTTCTTGCATGCAAGACATTCCCTGCGGCGGCGTATGGTTGCTCCCTCCTCCGCAGGACGTGAGTCAATGACCTTGCTCTCTGCATGACTGCAAAACGGACATCTCATAGTATTACCCTCCGGTCAAGTTTTTCGCGCCGACGCTGCAGGCAAGTCCAGCTAAAAGCACAAGCCCTTTTCTTTAGCCCTTTTCTCCGTCGACCCTGATATATAATTTTAACACAAACGCAACACTTGCGCCACACTTATTTTGTGCTTAGGTGCATTTTTTTGCATTATTACAACAATATGTAGATTATTCTTCCACACTTAGGCTGTTTACCATTTCCGTCAATTCCTCCGGGCTTACAAGAAGATTCAAGACCTCCAAAAGGGCATTGGGCGACAGTCTTTCCGGCAGCTTAAGCTTTTTGGTAAGCGCCGCCCGCCTTGCTGCGCTGTTGGCCCCTCCCGACAGTCCAAGGACGCACATATCTGCCTTTGTTATTGTTTTTCGAGATTTTTCGGGCACATAATCTCCAATTTCGACATTTGCCCTTTGCAAAGCCTCAACAATTACAGCCTGGCTCATGCCTTCAACGCCAAGCTTTCCTTCCTTTGACGCTGCGGCCTTGCGGCGTTCCTTGCCGTTGATGTCGGGAATATAGGCGTGCTTCACCTTATCGGCAGGAAGCGCACCCTTTAAATAATTTCTTATCACAAAGCCTGCGCCGTCGCTGTCCGTCAATATTACAAGCCCCCGCTTTTCCGCAAGTCGACGCAGAAGGGACAGCTTATCCTTGTCGGAGAAAACCCCGAAGCCTCCGGTTTCCACAATGGTGGCATCCAAAAATTGGGAAAGGGTATTTTTGTCGTAGCGCCCCTCCACCACAATGACCTCATTAACTTTTATCATTTTGTACCATCCACCGCAATGCGGAGCAAAAGCTCCTTTAAAATCTCCTCATCATCCTCTGATGAGCTTTTCATCCTGTAATCGCACTGTGCACAAAGCTCCACAGCGTTTTTAAGCCGCTGTGTGGTGAATCCACGGGCCGACTGCATAAGCTTATCCACAATTCCCGGATATTTTATCCCCAGAACCTCCATAAGCTCATCACGCTTTTTGCCCGTATCCAACGCCACCCTTATGGTGTAAAGCTTCCTAAACTGCATTCCTATGGTGGCAAGCAGCATTATGGGGTGTTCTCCCGACTGTAAAAGCTCCGCCATAAGATATGCCGCCCCGTCAAAATCACGCTGCGACAGCCGTTCCGTCATTATGAATACGTCTGCTTCCGGGATGTGCTGGGCAAGGGCATCAATATGTTCCATGCTCACCGTGTCACCGCTTACATAGCTTGCAATCTTCTCTATTTCAGGCACAAGCCTTGTCATAAGCTCACCGGAAACGAAAATAAGCCTTTCACACTCCGCCTCTCCAATGCTTTTGCCAAGCGCCGCAAAGCGCCTATTTATCCAGCGCAGCAAAAGATTTCTTGGCTGAGAGGTGAATTCAATTGCACTGCCGTACTTTTTTATGCTTTTAACGGAGGTTAGCCGTCCGTCCGGCTCATAACCTGTCGGCAGCACGAAAACCAATGTGGCATACTCCGGCAGGTCGGAAATTATGTCCTTAAGCTGCTCTGCACGATTATCCTTTATGGAGTTGGGTTCGAATCCACTCACCTCCACCAAGGTGTGCTCGCCCATAAAGGGTACCGCCTCCGCTGCCTCGGCAAGCCTTTGCATGTCAAGGGACGAGCCATCCAGTCTGTGGTAATTAAACTCGGCACAGTCACCCACACAAAGCTTTTTAAGCTCCTCCAAAAAGCTCTCAGTAAGATAGTCCTCCGCCCCCCAAAGCATGTAAAGCCGCTGGGGTCCGCTATTTTTAAGCTCCTTTAAAAGAGCACTGTAATCAGTTTTTTCCTCGTTTCGCCTGTCCTTTGCCAAGGCCATACCTCCTCAGTTCTCCATGGGCAGGGTAATGTCCCCGCCCGTCATAGTTATGTAAACTTCTATTTCGGCATCACGCAGCCTTTCCAAGGTTTCCGGGGCGGGATGCCCATAGGTATTATACCCGCAAGACACGATTGCCTGCTCCGCTCTCAGCGCCTTCAAAAGCTGGATGCTGCTTGAATTTTTTGAGCCGTGGTGCCCCGCAATGTAAAGCTCTGTGTCCGGAAGCTCATACATAAGCAAAAACCTTTTTTCCAGTTCCTCGTAGGCGTCCCCGCTTACGAAAACATCATAGTCTCCCACGCTGGCAAGATAAATTGCGCAAGGTTCCTTTTTGCTTACCGGCTCATAGACCGCAAGCCTTATATCCCCCACCAGCACTTGGGTGTCATTTTTAATTATGTAAACTTCAGTACCGTTTTTCTCCGCATATTCAATGATTTCTGCCTGTGCCTCTGTCTTGTCCTCCTCGGCGGGTGGCATAATTACCCGCTTCACATTTATGCGGGACATTAGCCTTAAAACGCCGTTTACATGGTCGCTGTCAAAATGCGTCAGCGCAAGAGCGTCCACCCGAAGTCTGCTATGGCTTGTCAAAAAGCCCGCCACAATATCCCCGGCGTTGCGCTTTGCACCATTGCCGCCGCAGTCTATTACCACGGTGGCCTCCCCCGCCGTAATGACAAGGCTTTGCCCCTGTCCCACGTCCACGGCGGTAATCTGGGGGCTTGA
Organism: uncultured Oscillospiraceae bacterium; assembly: GCA_964550315.1. Classification (GTDB taxonomy): domain Bacteria; phylum Bacillota; class Clostridia; order Oscillospirales; family Oscillospiraceae; genus UBA2658. The sequence goes on from CAZJYY010000019.1 coordinate 20,300, forward strand.
GCTTTTTTGCCCAGCCGCCGTAACAAGGATTACAGCGCAAAGAGCACATATGGACGCCGCCGTTGGAATCAGTGGTCTGAAGCCACGCTTTCGTGTAATAAGATAGGTCGCTGCAAACATTACGTAAACTAATGCAAGCCATATGCCAAAGGCATTTCCCTCTGTATATACCGCCGCCATGGGCAGGCTTGCCGCAGCGTGGGATATCTCAAGTATGTACTTTGCGGCAATACTTGCGAAAGCACCTATTATTTGCCCCAAAAACGGCAAAAGCATCCCAAAAATGCAGGCGGCATAGCCCAGAACAAAGGCGGCCGAAATTGCCCAAAAGATTAAGACATTTACAATGATTGCATAGATTGGTACATAGCCGAAATACAGTGCCGAAATCGGCGTACTAAATGCAATTGCACCCACAGAGGAGGCAAAGGCCGCCATTGCAGCATAAACAAGCTTATCCAAAGCGCGGCCTGCCCAAGTCTTTTTAGCTTTTCTCTTCCTCTTGGCATAGCTCCGTGAAATTAAGCGGTAAATCTTTGGGGTAAGAAGCATAATGCCAAGCATTGACGCAAAGGAAAGCTGCAAACCCACACTGCCGCAGGCATAGGGATTAATTAAAAGCAGCAGCGCAAGCACCGCCGCAAGGGACGTTATGCCGTCATTCTCCCTTTTAAAAAGCGGGGCCAAAAGCACTGTGCTCTGCATAAACGCCGCACGCACCACCGAGGGCGTCGCCCCGGCAACGGGCACGAAAAGCCATACCAGCGGAATGCCGATAAGGGACACCCACTTTTTTCGCCGCACAACAAGTCCCAAAAAGCCCACAAGAAAGGCAACGTGCATTCCCGAAACTGCGACAACGTGCAAAATTCCCGCTTCGGACATGTCGGTATACTGCTGCACATCCTCCTGCAAAAGGCTCTTGTCGCCGGTGAGAAGGGCGGTCATAAACGGTGCTGTGCCAAGGGAAAACATTTCCTGTGCTACTTCGCTGACCTTGCTTGCAAAGTGCTTTGGAAGGTATTTAAGCGCAGAAAGCGACGCTGTCCCCGTCTTTTCAGGCGTACTGCGGGCGTAGGCACGAAGAAAAACTCCGTCAGCGGCATAGCCGCTCCACTCCTCGCCGCTGCGAAGCTGGGCGCTTTTGAGGCTTACCTCGGCACTTATTTTATCACCCGGCATAAGAGCACCCAAATCATGCTCGTAGGATACAAGAAGGCACTTCACCCTTGGCAGCCCCTCCGTCTCAAGGCGGAGGGTAAGGCTTTGACTGTACTGTGATTCGGCGGGAAAATCCACAACCTCGGCTAAAATACAAAGCTTCTCTCCGTCCAGTTCGCGGCAGGGCAAATCACGGCTTATATACGCAGTGTAAAAAACACCCAAGCCCAGCGCCCCGCAGATACCAACAAGCAAAATACGCAGCCGCTGCTCCTTTTTTAAAAGAAATGCCAACACAGCGGATATAAAAAGACATGCCGCTGCCGCCGGCAATATCCAAGGCTCCGGCAAAAGGTATCTTGAAAGGAAAATTGCCGCCGAAAAGGACAGTGCCGCCCAGGCAAGCTTACGCATTTTTGCTCCGCTTGTCGGTAAGACCCAAAATATAGTCCACCGACACTCCGTAAAGCTCCGAAAGCTTAATCAGCGCCCAAACGGGAATTTCCCGCATACCCTTTTCATAGCGGCTGTAAACGTCCCTGTGCATGGTAAGATACTCTGCAACATATTTAATTGAAAAATCGTGATCTTCACGAAGCTCGTTTATTCTCGGAAATATCAATCATACCACCCCAGAAAATACTACCAATTGGCAGTATGGCAACGGAGTAATAAGATTATACGGTCGTATTTGTTTTTAAAATTACGGCGGGATTTCTCTCCCGCCGTAATTTTATAGTGTTATACCAGTGTTTCCCCCATGGGCTTGCCCGCAAGAATATGGAAATGGATGTGTGGCACGGTCTGCCCTGCCGCCTCTCCGCAGTTGTTTATAACACGGAAACCGTCCTTTAAACCCTCCTGCTTTGCAATTTTTGCAATTGCTTCAAAGCACTTTGCCACTAAATAAGCGTTGTCGGCGTTTATATCCTCGGCGCACTTAACATGGGTCTTTGGCACAACGAGGATATGCACCGGCGCTTGGGGGTTAATGTCCCGAAAGGCAAAAATATTTTCGTCCTCATAAACCTTTTTTGAGGTGATTTCCCCCGCAATTATCTTACAAAACAGGCAATCTGACATTTTTATATCCTCCTTGTCGATTTTTTGTGAAGGGCGGGGTTTTTCCCCGCCCTAAAAATTTATTAGTCCTTATATTTTTCGTCAACGAAATTGTCAACGGTGGCAAGGGCGTTGTCAACAAGCATTTCGTCCTTTAAGCCGCCCATGGCACGCTCAGGCTTACCGCCGCCGCTGCCGCCTGCAATGGACGCCATATGCTTAACAAGGTCACCCGCACGGATGCCGTGCTTCATGGCCTCGTCTCCGCATACGGAAAGAACGCTGATTTTTCCGCCGGCAAGACTGCACAGCACCGCAACAACGTTCTTGTCACGATCACGAAGCATGTCGCCCATCTGACGAAGGTCATCCGCTGCCATCTCGGGAAATACGCCGGTGATAATTTTAAGTCCCTTGACGGTCTTAGCTCCGAACATGACCCGCTCTGCCTCGGCATGAAGCTGCTGTGCCTGAAGCTTTTCAACCATCTTTCTTGCGTCCTTAAGCTCCGCCATAAACTGGGTGATCTTATCCTCCACATTGGCGGGGTTTGCCTTCACTGCTGCGGCAATTCGGCGGATAAGCTCACTGCCCTGATGGAGCTCCGCAAGCACCTCCTTGCCGGTGGTAGCCTCGATACGGCGAACGCCGCTGGCAACGGAAAATTCACTTCTTATACGGAAGGGGCCAACCTTTGCAGTGTTGTCAATGTGGGTTCCGCCGCAAAGCTCAATGCTGTAGCCGCTGCCCATGTTTACAACACGCACTGTGTCGCCGTACTTTTCGGAGAACAGCGCCATGGCACCAAGGGTCTTTGCCTCGGCAATTGGCATTTCCTTAATATCGACATCGTATCCTTCAAGGATAGAATTATTAACTATGCTCTCCACCTTGGCGATTTCTTCCTCACTAAGGGGGGAGAAATGGGTAAAGTCAAAGCGCAGCTTATCCGGTTCTACCAATGACCCGGCCTGCTCAACATGGTCGCCAAGCACTGTGCGCAGCGCCTTGTGAAGAAGGTGTGTTGCGCTGTGGGCGCGCATAATGGCTTGACGGCGCTTCATGCAGATGTCCGCCTCTACGGTGTCGTCCACAGAGATTGTGCCCTTTGCCATCTTGCCGTGGTGCAAATATTTTCCGGCCTTGTTCTTCTGGACATCGGAAACCTTGAATTCTCCACTCTCGGTTTTGATGACGCCGTGGTCGGCCATCTGACCTCCCATTTCGGCATAGAAGGGGGTACGATCAAGAACGATTATCCCCTCGTCACCCTCCTGAGCACCGTTAACTACCTCCTCGCCCACAACCATGGCAAGCACCTTTGCGCTGTCCTGGGTGCGGTCATAGCCGGTAAATACGGTTGGGGTGTTGTCCAGTCCCAGGTCAATTCCCGCCCAGGCAAGGTCACCCAGCGCTGCACGGGCTTCACGGGCACGTACACGCTGCTCCTCCATAAGCTTTGTGAATTTTTCACGGTCAATGGAAAGTCCCTGCTCCTCAACGATTTCAGCGGTAAGGTCAACGGGGAAGCCGTAGGTATCGTAAAGCTTGAAGGCATCGCCGCCGTCAAAGATGGTTTTGCCCTCGGCCTTGTGTGCCTCCAGCATTTCAGAGACTATCTTCATGCCGGCATCAATGGTCTTTGCAAAGTTTTCTTCTTCGATTTTAATTACACGGGTAACGTAGCCTTGCTTGTCCACAAGGTAGGGATAGGCGCACTTATTCTCGCCCACCACCGTCTCGCAGACTTCATAAAGGAAGGGCTCGTTAACCCCAAGAAGCTTTCCGTGTCGGGCGGCACGGCGCAGAAGGCGGCGCAAAACATAGCCCCGACCCTCGTTGGAGGGAAGCACACCGTCGGCTATCATGAAGGTGGCGCTGCGGATATGGTCGGTGATAACACGAAGGGAGGTGTCGATTTTCTTGGACTGTCCATAGCGGGCACCGGTAATCTCACTAACCTTGTTGGTAATGTTCATCACCGTGTCCACGTCGAACAGGGAATTAACGTCCTGGCAGACAACTGCAAGACGCTCAAGACCCATGCCGGTGTCAATATTCTTCTGGGCAAGCTCCTCATAGGTACCGTCACCCTTATTGTCAAACTGGGAGAAAACGTTGTTCCAAATTTCAATATAACGGTCGCAGTCGCAGCCCACGGTGCAGTCCGGCTTACCGCAGCCGTACTTTTCGCCACGATCAAAGTATATTTCAGAGCAGGGACCGCAGGGGCCTGTGCCGTGCTCCCAGAAGTTGTCGGCCTTGCCAAAGCGGAAAATACGGTTTTCCGGAATACCGATTTCGTCACGCCAAATGGCAACAGCCTCGTCATCGTCCACGTACACGGAGGGGTAAAGACGATTGGGATCCATGCCCACCCACTCAGGTGAGGTTAAAAATTCCCAGCTCCAGGCAATTGCTTCGTGCTTAAAGTAGTCGCCGAAGGAGAAGTTGCCCAGCATCTCAAAATACGTACCATGGCGGGCAGTGTGACCAATATTTTCAATGTCTCCGGTGCGGATGCACTTTTGGCAGGTACAAACTCTTTTGCGAGGGGGCTCCTCATCGCCCTTGAACCAGGGCTTCATGGGCGCCATGCCGGAGTTTATCAGCAGGAGACTGGCGTCATTTTGTGGAATAAGTGAAAAGCTGGGCAGCCGAAGATGCCCCTTGCTCTCGAAGAATGAGAGAAATTTCTCTCTAAGCTCGTTGAGTCCGAATTTTTCCATTTTTATCTATCCTCCAATAATTTAGCTTAAAATAATTATGTGCCCGTGCTTTTCAGGCAAAACAAAAAATGCTCCCGCCCCCTAAGGTTTAGGGGCGAAAGCATGGACTAACGCGGTACCACCCTAATTTACCCCGAAGGGTATCTCAAGCTGTCCTGTATCGGGGACAAAACGCCCGGTCTCCCGGGTCGCTCAAAAGCGGCTGTGCAGATCTCTGTGGGGAGCTTCCACCATTCTCCCTCTCTGGACACTTCATACCTGCACTGACTTTTTCACAGCGAAATTCAATATTAACTTTCGTATTTTATCATATATGAGGTTTTTGTCAAGCGAAAAGCTTTTGAAAGTATCTCTCGCTTTTTATTCCTCCGCATTTAATTTCCTTATATTTTGAGATTTTTTCTTTATTACAAAATAGTATGAAACGCTCAGAAAAAGTCCCACAAAAGAAGAAATCGGCACTGCAAGAGCAATCATAAACAGAGTGTTTTCCGCAAGTGTGCTGAAATAAAAGCTCAAAGGAATACGCACTAAGAAAGAGGTAAACAGTCCCTCGGCAAGAACAAAGCCGGTTTTCCCCTTACCATTGAAGTAACCTAAAAGGCAAAACATTGCGGCAATGGAGATGTATTCCATGGAAACTCCCTTGAGGTAGATAGCCGTTTGTGCCACAACCATTGGGTCGTCCTCAAAAAATCTTGCCAAAAGCTCACCTTTGAACATGGTTAGACAAGTCATTATCAATCCATAGGTAAGTGACACCAAAATTGCCTGTTTAAGTGCAATAATTGCACGATATTCCTTTTTCGCACCTATATTCTGAGCAGTAAAAGCAGACATGGACGACATGAAAGAAATTGGTATTATTGCCAGGAACACAAATAGCTTTTCCGCAATTCCGACACTGGCGCTTTCTATTAGTCCGATATTATTGACTATCGCCATAATAATCAAAAATGATACACTGACTAAAAATTGCTGCAGAGCAATAGGAGCACCGATTTTAATAATTTCCCAGATAGTTTTGCCGTTTTTCTTAAAATGCTTCTTTCGCATTTCAAATGGAAGTCCCTTTTTCAGCATTTTGATAAGGGAGAACAAAACACTGATTGCCTGTGCTGCAACGGTTGCAATAGCCGCTCCCAAAACGTCCATTTTAAAAACACCGCAAAGCAATAAATCCAAAACGACGTTTGACGCTGCCGCCACCGCTATAAAAATCAGCGGCGATTTGGAATCGCCCATACCACGAAAAAGCGAGCTTATAGCGTTATAGGCGATTATAAAGAGCATTCCCACTCCGCAAACTTTGATATACTCAATGGTTTTTGGAATTGCAAGAGTCGGAACTCTCATTATCTCAACCATTTTAGGTGCCAGTATAACTACTGCAAGGCTCATAAGAAGAGCCAAAACAGTAAAAAGCTTTACCATTGCACCCACGGCTCTTGCGGCACGTTCGTCTTCCTTTGCACCTATTGCATGCCCAACAATAACTGTTACACCCATGGACAAGCCAATAACAACATCTGTTATGGCGCGCATAATTTGACTTCCGTTGGCAACAGCGCTAACACTTTCCGTTGTACCGAATTTGCCCACCACAATAAGATCCACCGCACCGTAAAGCGCCTGCAAAAGTACCGCAAGGGCAAGGGGTATGGTGAATTTTATAAGAGCAGGGAAAATGCTTCCCTCTAAAATTGTGCTTTTTGTCTTAGCCATGAATTTTTAAGCCTCATAATAGCTTTCATTATTTATATTGTCCTCGCACTGCGCCATGGCCGCAAGGGTTTTTTCAAGAAGCTCGTCAAGCTCCCAGCCAAGCTGCTGTGCCCCCTGTGCAATCGTATCCCGACTGCAGCCGGCGGCAAACTTTTTGTCCTTGAATTTTTTCTTCAGGGACTTGAGCTCCATATCCTTTGCACTTTTGGACGGGCGCATAAGGGCGGCAGCGCCGATAAGCCCTGTAAGCTCGTCCACTGCGAAAAGCACCTTTTCCATATGGTGCTCCGGCTCAATGTCGCAGCACATGCCGTAAGCGTGGCTGGCAACAGCGTGGATAAGATTTTTTGAAAGCCCACGCTCTCCCATAAGCTCCTGCACCTTTATGCAGTGCTGCTCCGGCCACATTTCAAAGTCCAAATCGTGGAGAATGCCCACAGTCTCCCAAAAATCCGCTTCGCTCTCAAAGCCCTCGGTCACAGCAAAATGGCGCATGACGAGTCCCACGGTGCGTCCGTGGCTAAGGTGAAAGGGGTCCTTGTTATATTCCTTCAAAAGCTTCCAAGCTTCGGTTTTATTTATATCAGCCATATATTTTTCCTCCTTGATAAACACTTAATTTGTTATTTTAACACAGCTATCTTCAATATTCAACAAAATCACACAAAAAACCGCCCCGACAATGGGGCGGTTTTTGTTGCACTTTTTATGGTCAAATATTTGCCAAAAACCGTCGGAACAGATTTTGTTCCGACGGTTTTTGTGGCAATAGATTTTTACAGCTTGCCCTGTTCCATGAGAGCCTTCACCTTAAGGGGAAGTCCCCAAAGGTTAATGAAGCCCTCGGCATCCTTCTGGTTATAGTCGCTTTCGCCGAAGGTGGCGATATTTTCGCTGTACAGCGAGTAGGGAGAGGTGACGCTGGCATTTATCATGTTGCCCTTATAGAGCTTCAAAACCACCTTGCCGCTGACATTTTTCTGAGTGCTCTCCACAAAGGCGTCGAGAGCCTCACGCAGGGGGGTGAACCACTGACCGTTATAAACAAGTTCAGCATAGGTAACGCCGAGCTGCTCCTTCAAGTGGGCGGTGGGCTTATCAAGGCAGAGGGTTTCCAAAACCTGATGGGCATAGTAAAGAATGCTGCCGCCGGGAGTTTCGTAAATGCCACGGCACTTCATGCCCACGAGACGGTTTTCAACGATGTCGATAATGCCGATACCGTTTTTGCCGCCCAGCTCGTTGAGCTTCCAAATAATGTCCGAAGCCTTCATTTTAACGCCGTCAACTGCAATGGGAGCGCCCTTTTCAAACTCAATTTCAACATAGGTGGGCTTGTCGGGAGCCATTTCCGGGGAAACGCTCATTTCAAGAAAGCCGGGCTTATTGTAGGTGGGTTCGTTGGCGGGGTCTTCAAGGTCAAGTCCCTCGTGGGAAAGGTGCCAGATGTTCTTGTCCTTGGAATAGTTGGTTTCACGGTTTATTTTAAGGGGAATATTGTGTGCCTCGGCATACTCAATTTCCTCGTCACGACTCTTAATGTCCCACTCTCTCCAAGGGGCGATAATCTTCATCTGGGGTGCAAGGGCCTTCACAGCCAGTTCGAAACGCACCTGGTCGTTGCCCTTGCCGGTGCAACCATGGCAGATGGCGTCGGCGCCTTCCTTGATGGCAATATCTACAAGTCCCTTGGCGATGCAGGGACGGGCAGTAGCCGTTCCCAAAAGGTAGGTTTCATACTTTGCTCCGGCCTTAATGGTGGGAACAATGTAATTGTCAGCATAGTCGTCAACCAGATCCAAAATGTAAAGCTTGGAAGCGCCGGTTTTGATGGCCTTTTCTTCAAGTCCTTCAAGCTCGTCCGCCTGACCCACGTTTCCGGAAACGGCAATTACCTCGCAGCCGTAATTTTCCTTCAGCCAGGGAATTATGATGGATGTATCAAGACCGCCGGAATAGGCAAGAACGCACTTTTTAATATCACTCATGGTTTTTTCCTCCGAAGATTTAATTCATGTTTGGATTATAGCACCCATATTTTAGAAAAGCAATAGTAAAAATGCAATAATATTTGCTTTTATGCAGCAAATTTTTGATATTTTTATAAATTTATGCAATATATGCTGAATATAATGAATATTTGCTTTTGCAATTACAGCGTGCTAAAATACCTTGTATACACTTCCGCTTTAAGGAGATAAAGAGATGTCTATAGAAAAAGGCCGTGCATATTTCCGCACGCTGGGAATCGAAGATAAGGTACAAGAATTTGAGGTGTCAAGTGCTACAGTGGAGCTGGCGGCACTGGCTTTGGGCGTGCAGGGCGAACGTATTGCCAAAACCCTGTCCTTTAAAAACGGCGAGGGCGCTATACTTATTGTGACCGCCGGTGACGCCCGAATAGACAACAGAAAGTTCAAAGATAAATACGGCATGAAAGCCACCATGCTGCCCCATGAGGATGTGGAGCGGCTTATCGGTCACGCTGTCGGCGGCGTTTGCCCTTTTGGCCGCAACGAGGGTATTCCCGTTTATATTGACGAGTCTGTGAAGCGCTTTTCCACCGTGTTCCCCGCTGTTGGGAGTGCAAACAGCGCCATAGAGCTTACCCCTGACGAGCTTTTTGAGTACTCAAAAGCCCTTGAGTGGGTGGATGTCTGCAAGCTTCCCGAGGGTAAAAATGAGTAAGTGCGTGCTTTGTCCCCGCCGCTGCGGGGTCGAAAGGGAAAAAGGTGAACTGGGGTTTTGCCGCTGCGGTGAGCTGCCAAAAATTGCCCGTGCCGCCCCGCACTTTGGCGAAGAGCCCTGTATTAGCGGCACAAGGGGCAGCGGGGCGGTATTTTTCTCCGGTTGCAACATGCAGTGTGTGTTTTGTCAAAACCGTGAAATCAGCTTTGAAGGCCATGGCGAGTGTGTAGGCGTCCAGCGCCTTGCAGAGATTTTTCTGGAGCTGCAGGCAGGGGGCGTGCACAACATAAACCTTGTAACCGGCACACATTTCACTGACAAGATAGCCCAAGCGCTTAAGCTGGCACGGCTTTCAATTCCCGTCGTTTGGAACTGCGGGGGCTATGAAAGCGTGGACTCCCTTCGCCTTTTGGAGGGACTTGTGCAGGTCTACATGCCTGACTTTAAGTACACAAGCTGCGAGTTCGCCCGCCGCTACTCGGGTGCGGCAGACTATCCCCAAATTGCCAAAGCTGCAATTGCGGAAATGTACCGACAGACCGGCAGCGCTGTTATGGACGACGACGGGCTTTTACTTCGAGGTCTTATTATCCGCCACCTGATTCTTCCGGGTCGGCTGGACGACTGCTTTGATATAATCGACTGGATTTCTGAAACCTTCCCCAAAGGCGACGTGTTCTTCAGCCTTATGAGCCAGTTCACTCCCCTTGCTGATGCAGCGGCTTACCCCGAGCTTGCACGGACCCTGGGGCTTGACGAATATAACCGTGCCCAAAGCTATCTTTCCCTTTCCGGAATTGAGCAGGGCTACACTCAGGAGCTTTCCTCGGCAACCGGAGAGTTCATTCCCGATTTTGACGGGACGGGTGTTTTTTAAAAAAGTAATTGACAAATGGTTTTTCCGTGACTATAATCGGTTTCAATAATTCAAATGCGAAGACAGGGAACAAGTCGAAGCTGCAAAGCACAGAGAGGAGCCGGCCGCTGTAAGGCTCCGTGAGCACTGCGACATAGCCGCCCTTGAGCTGCGGACCGAAAGCGTTTTGCCAGTACGCTCCGACGGAAGCCCCACCGTTACAGGGGGCACGGTATCATTCGGTACCGATAGAGTGCGGAGATTTTTCTCCGAATTTAGGTGGTAACACGGACAATTGTTCGCCCTAAGTATACGAAAAGTATGCTTAGGGCGTTTTTGCTGCCTGTTTGCTGAAAATCCCCTAAAAATCTGCGTGACGTTCACGCAATTAATGATTGTCAACGGCGTGCCACTCACCGCAAAAGCGGTAACCGTTGCACTTGCCCCAAAAATCTCCATTGTGCCGCTGTGGGGATTTTGACTTAAAACTTTTTTAAACACTTCAGCGGCAGAATGGAGATTATCATGAACGAAATTCTCAAATCAAGGAAACTAAACAATGTTGCATACGACGTTCGGGGTCCCGTCCTGGACGAGGCCATGGCTATGGAGGCCGCAGGCGCAAAGATATTGAAGCTTAACATTGGCAACCCCGCAACCTTCAAATTTGAAGCTCCCGACTGCATTGTTGACCCCATGAGAGCTCAGCTTACCTCTTCAGAAGGCTACTCTGATTCCAAGGGCATTATGGAAGCTCGCCAGGCAATTGTGGGTTACGCAAAGCACAAGGGCATTGAGGGTGTCGGCATTGAAGACATCTATACCGGCAACGGCTGCAGTGAGCTTATCTCCATGTGCATGCAGGGGCTTTTGGATGCGGGTGACGAGATACTTATCCCCTCCCCCGACTACCCCCTTTGGACGGCGGCGGCAACCCTTGCCGGCGGCACCGTGGTTCACTATGTGTGCGACGAGCAAAGCGACTGGATGCCGGATACCGATGACATCCGCAGGAAAATCACCCCCAACACCAGAGCTATTGTAATAATAAATCCAAACAACCCCACCGGCGCTCTTTATCCCGACGAGGTTCTTCTGGAAATTGCGGAGCTTGCCCGCCAAAACGGACTTATAATCTTTGCCGACGAAATTTACGACCGTCTTGTGATGGATGGTCTTTCCCACACCAGCATAGCCGCCCTTGCTCCGGACTTGTTCTGCATTACCCTAAACGGGCTTTCAAAATCCCACCTTGTGGCAGGCTATCGTGTGGGCTGGATGACCCTTTCCGGCGATAAAGCCCGGGCAAAAAGCTACATTGAGGGGCTGAACATGCTTTCCTCCATGCGGCTTTGCTCCAATGTGCCTGCCCAGCACACCATAAAGCCCGCTCTTGATAATCTTGAGGCCACAGCTTCCCTTCTTGTCCCCGGCGGACGCATTTATGAGCAGCGCAGGGCTATTTGCGAGGCTCTTGATAAAATTGACGGCATAAGCTACGTTAAACCCAGAGCGGCATTCTATGTTTTCCCGAAAATTGACGCCAAGCGCTTTGGAATTACCAACGACGAGCAATTCGTGCTTGATTTCCTGCGCAGTGAAAAGGTGCTGCTGGTTCACGGCGGTGGTTTCCATTGGAACGACCCCAACCACTTCCGCATTGTCTACCTGCCGGAGGTTGCGGTGCTTGAGCAGTCCATGGAAAAGCTCTCCCACTTCCTTGAAAGCTATAAGCAAAATTAGGCGACACGGGCGAAATTGCCCACTACCCATATTATAACAAATGCGCCCCGCCCTGTTTTAAAAGAACAGGACGGGGCGCATTTTAATTGGGAAAAGGGCTTATTTAAGCTTCCCTTCCCTTTGATATTTTTACGGAAATTGCAATGGAAATAAGGTTAATCACAATCGCTGCGGCAAACAGGAGCAAAACTATCCCCGTCGTCCCCAACTGGGTGGGTATTCCGCTCTTTGGAAATTTATATAATGAAAACAGCCCAACAACGCTCACGACTGCAACACAAAGCGCAAACAAAAGTCTGCCCTTTTCGGCACCCAGCTTCAAAACGAAGGGCATATACACCGCCTCCATTATAAACGCTATCGCCGCCAGCACAGCCACGTTCAGGGCGAGTAGACTTTGCCCGCCGCCCACTATCATCTCCGCTAAGGACTGAAGGATTATCGCAAGTACACTAATAATAACAACGCCGCCATAGCCTATAATATATTTTTCCAGCACCGACGCTACGGGGAAAATGGGCAGCATAGCTTCGTACTTATCCCACTTTGAGCGCTCGTCATTAGCAATTATAGTAAATGGCATCATTGCCGAGTAAATTATTGAAAAGACAAACATGTTGGAATGTGGTATACAAAGCATAATAATCATCGCCACGAAAAACAGCTTTAACTGCCGCATAATGACCCGAAGGTCCTTTATTAAAAGTCCTTTCATTTCCTGTCTCCCCCTTTGGCAAGGAAAAGGATAATATCCTCAATGCCGGTTCTTTCAGTGCACAGGGCACTGTTTATCGCTCGTCTATTAACCAGCGCCTCAATACCGTAATTGGTGACTTTTTTGCCCAACACAGCCTTTTCCGGCACGGCCTCAAAGTCTGCGGCAGACATACGGACTACCGCATATTCCTCCAAAAGTCTGTCCTTCTCCTTGCAGAAGAGGAGCTTTCCCTGATGTATGAAGGCTATATAATCACAGATTTTCTCAAGGTCGCTTACAATGTGTGAGGACAAAAGTACACTGCGCCCCTCGTCCCGTGTAAAATCGTTTATTATATCCAAAATCTCGTCCCGCACAATTGGGTCAAGACCGCTGGTTGCCTCGTCCAAAATAAGTAGCTTTGCGTCGTGGGACAGCGCAACGGCAATTGCAAGCTTCATTTTCATGCCCCTTGAATAGTCCTTGAACTGCTTTTTAATTGGCAGAGAAAATTGATCCATATAGGCAAAGTACTGCCCCTCGTCCCAGTTTTCATATGTGCTTTTCATCACGGCGTTAACGTCCTTGGCGTTTAGCACCTCGGGAAAATGTGCCTCGTCCAGCACCACCCCCACATCGTTTTTAATCTGGGCAAACTCTTTTGAGCTATTGTCGCAGCCCAGCACAGAAATTCTGCCGCTGTCTGCCTTTGCGGCGTTCATTATGAGTTTTATTGTGGTGCTCTTTCCAGCGCCGTTTTCCCCAACAAGCCCCATTATGCAGCCACCGGGCAGTGTAAAGCTTATATCCTCCAGAGCAAAACCTTTATATCTTTTTGTAAGGTTTTTTACTTCAATGGCATTCATCGTGTCATTCCTCCCCGCCAATCATTTTAAACATTTCCAAAAGGCCCTCACGGGAAAGCCCGCAGGTCGCCGCCAGCTCATTTATTCTTAGCATCAAGCTTTCAATTTCCTTTAAATGTTCCTCCCGGACGAACTCAATGTTCTTTTCCGCAACAAAGCAGCCCTTGCCCGCCACGGTGTAAATGTATCCGGCGTGCTCCAGCTCGTCATAAGCACGTTTTGTCGTTATAACGCTGATGCGCAGATCCTTTGCAAGCCCCCTGATGGATGGAAGGGCGTCCCCCTCCTTAAGCTTTCCGGAAATGATGTGCCCTTTTATCTGGCCGCTTATCTGCTCATATATGGGCTTGTCACAGGCATTGCTTATGATTATATCCACAGCTCGGCCTCCTTTGTTCATTCTGTTCATGCTCGATATACACAGTATATACTCCTATTATTCCCTTGTCAACACCCAAGGCAAAAAAATTAAAGGGTCTATTTCGAATGAAATAGACCCTTTAATATGTGCCATCTTCTTATTAGGGAAGGTTCAGCTTATTTTTCGTAAGCCAATTAGAGCAAAGGAAGAATGCAACTGCCAAAATTGCACTTAACCCAATGTAGTAAAGAAGCATTGGCTGTATGGCAAGCACCACAGCATTGGCATTTGCCTGGAAGCTGGTTGCCGAATCGGTGGTAATGGTGAAATTCATAAATTTATAGCCCATTATGAATTGTCCGATTGTGGCAAAAATGCTTACCAGTATGTTAATTGCAAAGTAGAAGCCGATTCCCGCCACAAGCTTGTGCTTTTGGGCAACAACCCCGCCGATTATCAACGCAAGATAGACCTGCAGAATTCCGCTTGCCGTGCCTGCAATAACAAGCACTAAAATTTCAAAAATGAGAAGCACCAGACTCCAGGTCATATTTTGTCCCACGATGCGGAAGAACTCCCCGAGGAAATCAAAATAGCCGCCGTTAACAATCCCGTTGTCTGAAAAGCCAAAGGCCATAAATATGTTGAAGCAAAGGAACACCACAAGGGA
>CAZJYY010000020.1:0-34633 GCA_964550315.1 uncultured Oscillospiraceae bacterium
CGCGGGTGGTTTGGGACCATCAGGCCGCAGGTTCGAACCCTGTCACTCGGACCATGCGGAGTGTCCTTATAGGATCTGAGGATCTTATTAAGGACACTCCGCTTTTTATACGCAAAATTGAATCAAGCGGTTTGTGCCGGGGCGTAGTTGACAGCTACGCCCTTTCTTGTTTCTATGAGGATGTCGGCCTCGGGGATTTTTCGGCGATCCGGCACGTCAAACGCGCCGATGCAGTTATAGAAAATTGTGACCCGCTGGGTGGCAACGCCGTCCTCGTCCTTTTCGGCGTGATACACTTCAATGTGGTCGATCAGTTCCGTCACCATACGCTTTGTGACCTTTTTGGCGTTGGTGTACCGCCGGACGCTTTCAAGAAACTGGTCAACATCCATCCGCTTGCCCTCGGTCTTTTTCAGTTCCAGCTTGAGCGCCTTGACCTTTGCGGCGTTCTCGCCCTGCTCCTGTTCGTACCGTTTAGACATTTTGGAAAACCGGGCATCGTCGATCTTGCCGGACACATTATCCTCATACAAACGCTCAAAGAGCATATCCAGTTCCTTGTCCCGCGCCAGCAGCCCATCCAGTTCCCGCTGTTTTCGCACCCTGTCGTTTTCAGCGACTTTTGCGGAACGCCCCATCATGGCCTTGATAAAATCGCCCTCATACTCATTGGCGAAGCAGGCCAGACGGTTGACCTCATACAGCACCACCTGCTCCAGAAAGTCCAGCCGGATATAATGGGTAGCGGAGCATTTACGAAGCCCGGAATTGTGGTTCTGGCAACTGAAAAACTTGATGTCGTGATTGCCTTGGTTGAAATGAAAGTTGAGATTGCCGCCGCACTCGGGGCATTTCAGCAGCCCGGAGAACACGCTGGGTTCCTGCGAGACGGACGGCCTTTTGCGCCGTGTACCGCTTTTCAGCGCCTGCACCTTTTCCCATGTGGGGCGGTCAATGATGGCCTCATGGACATTGAGGAAGATTGCCCGGTTTTCCTCCGGGTTTTCAATGCGGCGTTTCATCTTGTATGACTTGGAGTAGCTTTTGAAGTTGATAACATCGCCGCAGTATTCCTGCAAGCCGAGAATTTTCTTGACCGTGGTATGCCCCCACTTGGTAGGCTCCAGCGTGCTTTTAGAGCCGCTGCGGTTTGTTCCTTTGCTGCGCCAGTAGTAGGTGGGATTGTAAATTCCATCCTGTTCCAGCGCCGCTGCCGTTTCCGCAAGGCCGTAGCCCTCAAGCGCCATGCGATAGATGCGCCGCACCACGGCGGCGGCCTCCGGGTCTACGATCCAAAACCGGGGATCGTCCGGGTTTTTGAGATACCCATAGGGCGGCTGCGAGAGTGGTACGCCTGAATTGCCTTTCATCTTGTTGACGATCCGGCGCTTTTTGGAAATGTCCTTGGCGTAATACTCGTTCATGATATTTTTGAACGGAGTAAAATCATTTTCACCCTCGTCACTGTCCACGCCATCCGACACGGCAATCAGCCGAACATCATACTGCGGAAAAAACTCTTCCGTCAGCCTGCCAACCTCGATGTAATTGCGCCCCAGCCTGGATAAGTCTTTCACGAACACCGCCGATATGTAGCCCGCCTCAACTGCTTGTATCATTTTCTGAAAGCCGGGGCGCTTCATGGTCGTGCCTGTAATGCCGTCATCCACGAAAAACAAGGTGCCCGTATATCCTTTTTCCATGGCGGCCTTTTGGAGTATCTTTTTTTGATTGGAAATGCTGTTGGATTCCGTGTCCATGTTATCGTCACGGCTCAAGCGGCAATACAGAGCGGCTGTCCCCGTGGCGTGATTTTTGTTGTTTGACTGTTTCAAAATATCCTCCTTCCCGGCAGTCAAACAAGAGGTTTTATCCTACCTATATTATACCTCTGTCTGCCGCCCATGTTAAGGATGCCGATGGAATGGCCTATACCGGCCCCAAATCTGCCAGCATCAATTTCAGAAGAATATCCCGCAGCAGCTCGCCCGTTTCCTTGTAAACTGGCGTCACAACAAACTTGATTTTATCCACTTGATAGATGTATTCCTCTTTGTACTTGATATCGGTCATGTTGCCCTCCCTCCATCATTGAAAGCATTCATATCAGCCGTTTTTCCCTTGTCTTGTGGGGAAACGCCAAAGGGCGGCACCCTTGCGGATGTCGCCCTTTGGCCTGCCCTCACCTTGGGACAAAGTGTCTCGTAGTTAATAGGGACTGTTCTGGTAATGTGCCTCGGCATCCTCCAGACCGCGCATATCAAATACATCATGGAGTTCCCCGACCACGCGCCGGATGTCCTCGGGAGAAAAGCCGCAATTCTCCATTGCATAGATGACATAGCCCCGGCAAGCGCCGTTGCTCCATGGCTGGGAAAGCAGAGCGGCAAGTACGGAATCATGTTTCATAGTGGGTGCCTCCTTATAGTTAAAAATTGGGAGCACCGTGCGGATTTGTTTGGCCCGTCATAAGACAGCAATTTAGCGCACGGCGCTCCCTTTGGAAGTTGCGGCGGCCCGGAGGGGCAGGCGGCCAGCCTGCCATGTGGCGGATCGTGGCCGTGGGATAGCCAGTCCCATTTGCGGCACTGGTGTTGTTCGCTCGTTCCCGTGGAGGAAGTCACCGCGCACCCGCCGCTCGGCTCCCCGCACTATGCTGGGAGCCGCCGCTATTCAGTTGCAGAGAGATTAAAAGAATCTCTCATATACCAAGGACAAAAAAGAGCCAAATGGAGACGCCGATTAAAGATTTTTTCTCAAATATTTTTTCATGCACTCCAAACCGGACAGGACGGAACGGCGCACAGCACTCTTGTCTACGCCCTCGGCTTTAGCCACCTCTCGGTAGCTCTTTCCGAGAATGATACAGGCGTCGACGCGACGGCCCTGTACCTCGGGCAGAGAATTGAGTGCGTTCCACAGGTGGCAGAACTGTTCGATGCGCTCCAGCAGCTCCTGCGGTGTGGGCTCATGCAGGCAGGCCGAATATTCGATACCATCGTCGCAGTCGAGGGAATACTGCGCCTTGTTGCGTGTTAGTTGCCGCCGATGGGCAGTTTCATAGAGCTTGTCCGCGCGCAGAGCTTCGGCAACCTCGTCCGGCACTTCAATGATTTCATCTTGTATGTACCACGGGTAAAATTCCCGCAGATTGATAGTTGTCATTAGGGTTTCCTCCATTCAGATTTTTACGGGGCGGGTGCAATCCGAATGGAGGAGCGGCGGAGATCGGCAACGGGGCCTTTCCCGCCGCGGGGAGACTTCGGGCCATATTGGCCCGAAGTCACTTATCAGAAAACCGAAAATGTCCGGCTGGCATAAGTCCAGCCGGACATAGTAACATTGTGTAAAGTCGTATGTAAATTCACCCTAATGGGCAAACCGACCCAATATTTGTACATTTTTTTGTAATACGAAAAGCGACAAGGTGATCCAACAGTTATGCAATCCATATGTTTACTACCGAAATAAACATACATAGTTCTGGTATGAAATGTGCAGAACAAACTCAAATAATGAAATGCATTTTACACATGTACTCCCACACAAAAAGGTTGTTCAAATCAATTGAGGCTCCGTTGTTGTGTTAATGGATATTAGCGCAAAACACGTATAAAGTCCCAAACCTGTTTTCCGAGCAAAAATAGTACTAATTACTTTTGTTCTGAAAAGTATATATTCAATCGAGACAGAATTTCGTCTGTAGCTGCTTCTACCGTCTTATTCCCCGCAAATAAAGCGGCACACGCTTCATTGACAATACCAATGGCAGTTGCATCAGCATCGTAAACACCGTTCACACCCTGAAGCAGGGTATCTGAGAGCTCATAGAAATCCACACTGTCGAACACATATTCGATTTCCTGACCATTTACCACATAATAAGTCCTTAGGCCTCTTTTTATGTTCTCTTTGTCCGCTGCCTTTGTTGCTTCATATCTGGCTTTCATCAGCGGATATTCGTTTTCGGCCGGGCCGCCTTCCATGAGCAGGCTTTTCAGAAAAGCCCACGCACCATCCGCATTATCGGCATTTGACGGAATGGCAAGATACATTGCTGGGATAACTACCCCGGTGCCCTCACGAAAAGGCAGCCCCAATACCGTCAAATCCTCAATGTTCATGCTGCCAAAGAAATTGAGTACCGTAGACATCAGATGCATACCTGAGCCTAGCGTGTTATGCATAAGATGCTGCTTCCCGCTGGCAAGATTCTCCGCTTGCGCGCTGTAATCTTCTATGTCCGGAAGCTCAGCAGCGTACGAAAGAATAGCGACTATCTCCTCTCGACTGTACTTTTCAACACCACCGCAGCAAAATGCTAACTGGAGGAACGTGTCTCTGGAGCAGGTCCCGGCGAATGCCGCTTCCGGCGTTCCCATCCTTGACAGCGAATGAATGACTCCATCATAATTCTTAATCTCAACCGTGCCGGTACGACATACGAAGGTGCTGACATAGAAAATTGGGGCTATCGCAAGTAGCTTGCCCTCATCCGTCATCATGGCTTTTAGCGGACCGGCGAGAAAATCGTCTTCGCTTAACTCAGCGTCAGAGTTTATGTATTTTAGAAGATCCGTCATTGTGCCTGGTGTTATGATCTCGCCAGAAAAAGATGCCGCATCAATGATATCCGGCCTGTCACCGGCTATAATATCAACATTAAGCATCTGTTGAGGATCTGAATAACTGCTGTAATCTTTTATTATAACCTCGTATTCTGTGTTACTGTCGTTAAACGCAATGACAGCGCTTGAATACATTCCCGGAGGGGAATTAACAGCGAGCGTGATCTGCTTTCGTGCATTGACTGCATCCAAAGTCAACGCCTTTACACCTTCTCTTCCGCAGGCAATAAACCCACCGCAACCATCGGACCACAACGAGACGCCAACCCCCGACAAACCGTAGCTGGCCCACTGGAACAGGCGACGAGCGTTCCCCGAGCCAGCATCATATTCGAAAGCTCCGGTCGCATCCCCTATGTATAGCTTTCTCGACGTACAGGACAAAAGTGAGCCACTGTCAAAGCTGGCAAGCTCAGTTATTTTTTTGCTCTCCGGGTCAAAACTGCAGATGGAAAGCGCTGTCGAGTCCCGGCTCCGTTTACCGATGTACAGAGAATTGCCGTCGCTGATGAGATTATAGCTTGCGCCAATATCCAGTTCATACTCTTTTTCACCGATCAGTGAGTATGCTGTGACAACACTCTCTCCTTGATAATCGGTTTGAGATACGAATACGCGTCCCTTTGCGGCGCATACGCCTGTTATTGCGCTATTGTCCCGGACGTCTATGTTCAGAAACGGAGCATATTTTTCATGCTTCAGAGTACAGAGTTCGTATTCCATCTTGTCTGCAGTAATTTGTGTGCTCCTTACCAGCCACAGGCCCCCTCCCTCGGCAGCACACATAGCCGTTACTCCAGAGCCCTTTAGCCAATCGTCTGAAATCTCTTTGATTTCGCTTGTCTGCCCCACAAAATACAAACCGAGCACATACTCAGCTTCGGCATTGACGCTTGCGCATATTGCGTATGTGCCACCATCCGCAGGGCACGCCAGCTGTACCATACCAGCATCCTCCTCCGATACCAGAGTCTTGGAGGAATACGTTTTAGTCTCCTCTGTGCCCTGGGGGGGAGAAGCGGTTATGTCGGCAAGGACTATTTCCTTGCCACCTGTATCACGGCTGCATCCGGGAAGTGCGCTCAGGCAAAGCGCAAATGCGCAGATAAGCGAAACAACTATCGCTGTCTTTTTCTTCATAATGCCCCCCTATTGTGTTTGCGTACGTAGGTGTATAAGCAGGAAGGGCAACGCTGTCCTTGGCAGCGTTGCCCTTCCTGCTTCGCGATTACAGCAAATTCTTTAGCGCATTAGGCACCGGATATAAGAACGCATAATGATATGAGTAAAACCCTCTCCAGGAATAAGATCCGCATACTCCGTCGGTTGCTACTTCATTAGGGGTTCGGGGAATGTTCCCCCAACAAGCAAAACGCAAAGTGGGGCCCCATCGCCCTGCTTACGCACATGAATTATAATTATTGAAAATTTTGAAAATATCCCGCCAGATTCATTGTGCTAGCCGTTGTGGTTCCCTTAATAAAATAATTGCGGTTGGTAGTCGTGTCACCATACCACCAAGCTCTCCTACCTGAACCATATGTTAGAGATTGATCATCACCATACCATATGCTACCAAAAAGATTGTAGTTGTATAGCGAAACAGTTACACTTTTACCCCCCTCCGTGTTAACCGACACTTGAGCGTATTCTTTGTTGGCAGCAGTTAGTAGTTTAGTTGGACCATTGCTGTTTGGGCTATCAATTGTATACCAATAGGAGTTTGCACTAGCGAATGAAGCAAAGAAAACGAACGACATTATAAGGCAAAGAAATCCAGACATTAGACATTTTTTCATGATGCTAATTCCTTTCTTTTTTATTTTTCGATTTTGTATAGCGGCAATTGTAATATGCCTTATACACAACAAAAATGTACGCAATGATAATCTAAATCATCGGAATCACCAAACCCTTTCCTCTTTAAAGCAAAATACTTTAAAAGCATATAACGCCCTAAAAGGCGTAATCCGTTTTACTTAAGATGTTCCTGCAAACTGAATTTATATTACTATTGCTATATTTCCACAGTGTCCAGCGCCAATGCGAGGTCTTCTCTTAACAAATTCTGAATCGGTTTTCGTGTGGCAATGAAGCCCAGAATTAATAGAGCGCCAAATACCAAGGTGGCTGCAAGACATGGCCACAGGAAAAATTTCCCCAAAGGTGCGTTTTGATAAGTTATGATTACTAACAGCATCGGAACACTGATCCCGAGTGCAATGCCAATTATGCTCCCCTTTACAATAAGCCGTATAATATCAGCTCTTATCAAGCTCGCAACGGTTTTCTTTTTCGCACCTATAGCACGCATAAGCATATAGCTGCGCATCCCGGCGCAGATTTTGACGTTGACTGAGTATGCGATGGCTATGATAACCATGACGACAAAAACCGCAACACTCATTGCTATTAGGACTTGTCCGTTGTGCACATCTATAGAATGCTCCTGTCGTTTGGAGATGAAATTATCCAAGTTAGTATAAGATGAACGTGCAGTTATTTGACTAAGAAGTTTGTCTATTCGCTTTGAAGCAGCAGCGTTGTTCGGGGCAAGGTTAATAATATCTATCTGCTCATAACGGGCAGAATCATCTGTGGCTATAATAGCCTCAGCAGAGTAAATTAAGCTCGAAGCTTCAGCTGCGTCGTAAACCGCGGAAACTGAAACGGGTTTTGAGATAAAATCAAATCGAGCGGCACTGTTTGTGGGTGCGGATTCATTCACTAAAAGCGGAGCTACCAGCAAAAACGAATCCCCTACACTAAATGTATTCGGAGCAATAATAGTATTTCCTGTAGTGAAAGAAGCTTTATCAATAGCTCCGTCAATAATATTAACTGAATTGACCGCTGTGTCGTAGTCCATTCCCATTAGGTGGGGCTCAACCAGCTGATCCTTCTCAGTCCCACCCAATTTGATAATCACATCACTCAGCTGCGGCACATTCTTTTTTTTGAGTACATAGTCTTCGGCTATCATCTGTTCAAAATACGGGATGTTGCTTTCCTGTGAATACAGGACAAAATGGCTTGTTAAGTGGTTGACAATTGCGGAGCATACTTGAAGCCCCTCTGTTGAGCGTAGCAAATCCAAATCTTTTTGCGATACCCCCATTTTGCGTGGGATAGTAATATAATAATTTTCCGGCTCCTGTGTGCCACCGGATACATACAGGGTGTAATCAATGTCAACTGAATCAATGTTCCCAAACTTTTCCCATGGAGCAAACATGGCGACAAATCCGCCAAATACCGTAATAAAGAGGCACGCTGCGATAAGCATAACCGCAACAGCGTTTGACCAACGGTTTTGCTTTGCAGTTGAGCGCACCCAGAGCTTATTTAGATTTTGCACATCTCCCGTACTGTGTGCGGGTGGACGCATTCTTTCCTTACCAGTATCAAGCGGCATTTTCCCGAAAAACCGTTTTACCGCAAATATAAATGAACTAAAAATTGTAATGGCGGAAATAAGAAGCGCAGGCCAGAAACTCGAAAAACTCGCAGTGTAAACCAAATGCCTTCCTAAAGCGGATGACAGAGCAGCTATCATTATACTTAGAGCAAAACCAATAAATACCCCAACAATATTTGAAGCAAAAAACAACAATGCAGCCTGAATGAGGAACAATAATATTCCTCTGCGAGTTTTCATTCCTATACAGCGAAGCAAGGTTAAGTATTGTTTTTGATCTTTCATAATGTAGGCGATATTGCTGATAATACCAAATGCTAATACAATTACAAAGAACAGGAGTATTACTGTTACAAAAGTATTTGCAGCTTTCTTTTGTGATACGAGACTAGGATCAAGTTTGTTATGGGCATTTACTGAGTATTGTCCACCCAGCATATCCTCCAGCGTACCGTCCGCACACAGGATATGCGTGTAAGCAGCCGGTGAGCCATCGTACACTGTCAGAACAGAAGGTGGCGGGTATATGATGGATTGCTTTGATGAGTCTGATGCCTGCCATTTGTTGATATAGTCGTCAATTATCCCGACCAGAACAAAAGTCTTTGTACTCACTACTCCATTTTCAGAAATGCTCATTTTGAGCGTATCCCCACATTCTGCGTTTGGAAAAAGAACATTTAGTGTCGCTGCTTCAACTGTTGCCTCCCCTGGGTTTTCGGAAAATCTTCCTTCTTGGAGCTCTATCCTGAACAATTGCATTGCGTTAAAATCCATAGCGCCAATGTGGATTTCCCGCGTACCGTCGTCGGTTTCTATAAGCCCTGTTGCACGAACAGTTCCCGACCCACTCGCCTCTATTTCTCTCTGGTGCTGATCGAGTTTTGTAGGGTCGGCATTATAAGCCACGCCTAAGTGCTCTCCAAACCTTTGTAAATGGTCGTCTGCGGCTGTTGCCAGAAAGCTCTCCCGATAAATTAGTGTGGTGATAAAGGCCGCAACAAATAAAGAGCAGGCCAAGGTAACACCTATGCACTGACGTTTATGTGAGTGGATATACTTTCGTGCCAAAAAAAGTTCAGCTGACATATGTATCTTCCCCTATTCGACCGTCTTGAATAGTCATTACACGCTGAAATTGCCTGGCTATGGATGAATCGTGTGTTACGATAACAACAGCAACTTTGAATTCCTCCGCTGTGCTCTTAAGTAACTCAATGACACGCTGACGGTTTTTAGAGTCAAGGTTGCCCGTTGGCTCGTCGCAAAGCAATATTTTCGGACGATTTGTTAGTGACCGTGCAATTGCTACTCTTTGCTGTTGTCCACCTGAAAGCTGTCCCGGCAAATGATTGAGCCTGTCGGTCAATTCCAATTTTTCGATTATGGCTTGTATATATGCTTTGTCACCTTTGTTACCGTCAAGCAGTGCGGGTAGAATTATGTTCTCGTGTGCGGTCAGCTCCGGTATAAGATTATAGGATTGAAATACAAACCCAATATTGCGCAATCGAAACTCAGACAGCTTATTTTCGTCGTACGAAGAGATTTCCTCTCCATCGAAGAGTATTTTCCCTGTAGTAGGCCGATCAAGTCCACCAAGCAATCGCAGCAGGGTAGATTTTCCCGAACCACTTGTACCTGTTATAGCAATTTTTTCACCACTGTTTATAGTGAAATCACAAGGCCTCAGAGCTTGCACCTGCGTTTCCTTTGTTCCGTAGGTTTTACTAATTCCAAGCGCGGAAATATTCATTGACCTACCTCCTGAAAATTTCAACAGTTCTTGATTTGGCTACGCCTGCTGCCGCCATGGAATGAAGACCTATTTCATTAAGGCGTCTGAGCTGCGCGACCGTTTCACGACCGCCAGACGTGCCGGCAAAACAGATTCCTGCCTGAACGGACTTGTGCGTCCATCCTGCCTGATTATTGATGAAATTGGTCACTGTGCTTTCGACAAGGAAAGCACACGGCTGTTCTTTGACCTCATTGACCGCAGGTACAACATGGAAGGCAACTTCAACATGATTTTCACCAGCAACAAGAATCCTGCTCTCTGGCGTGAGGATTTTGATGAGGATTCCACGCTTCTGTGTGCGCTAGACCGAATCTTTGACGATGCCACGGTATTCAAGCTGCACGGAGAAAGCTTCGGTGGAAAGAAGCGTTAGACCGTTTCGCTGCAGACCGGCAAGGTTAAAACCATTGAGCCGATAACGCCCAAGAAGAATAAAGAATTAAGCTGGCCGGGTTGTTGGCAACATTAGGCCCTATAAATTGGCACTCAGTTTCCCGACAAGAATTGGTTAGTTCCTCCCGACAGAATATGGTCGGGAACTCCCGACGCTAGCAACCCCACCATCCCTTCCGAAAACTGCGAATAAATGTGCAATGGTGTCCAAATTTTTAGAGCCAGGGGTCATTCTGCTTTAAAGGTTTTTGTAGATAAATAGTAAACCAGCACATGGGAATCACCATCCATCTTTCGTTTTGCAACCAGTTTTATATTAATCATGATCTCTACTGCTACAATAATCCAAATAATAATATTTGTCAATAACAAATATTATTGACAAATATTATTATTGCGAGTAAATTATAGTTAACAAATTAATTTTGCGGGTTGGAGAATGACGATGCCGGGAAAAAACACAAGCGGAACCCCTATCAGCATCCGGGAGGCGCTTAAAAAAGCCACAACGGAAATGCTGGTGCTGTTTCTGCTAAAACACAAGCCTATGTACACCTATGAGATGATGGCCACAGTTGAACGGCTAAGCGGCGGGGGCATACATTTTAATACGCTGTATCAGGCAATATACCGCTTGCAGGGCTTCAAGTATATCGAAGAAAGCGACAAGGTCTTGTCTGACGCAAACAGGGTCAGGATTTATTTTTCCATCACCGAAAGCGGGAGGGAATACCTCTCAGAGCTGGAAGCTGAGTATAAATCCACTGTCAGCGCAATTGACCGCGTGCTATCTTTAGACGGAAAAATCGTGGGGGAGGCAGATAATGAATAAGCAGCTCAGGGAATACTATAAGCAAATTGAAAAAGCGCTCGACTGTCCCAAGTCCCTGCGCGATTGCTTCCTCCGTGATACGAAACGAATGGCTGACGATTTTCTGTACGGCAGACCGGGCGCGACCTTTGATGAACTCCGGTGCTTCATCGGAGAGCCGGAGGATGTTGCGGCGACTTTTATGGGAAGCGTTCAACCCGAGATTCTTGAAGCGTATCGCAGAAAAAAGTTGAACTTAAAGAGACTGTGCATTGGTGTAGTCTCTGTACTGCTCATCGGGTCGATTGTTCTTTGCGTCTACATGGACAGGGTCGGCAGAGATGCCGTTATCACAAAGGAGTCAACAATTATTATTTATGAAACTGTGGAGGGATAATAACATGAAAAAGCGGTTTATTTCCATGTGCCTTTTGATTCTTGTGACAGCCGCCCTTCTTGCGCCAACTGCGCAGGCCGCTTATGCCCATAACGAAATCTTTTCTTCGGTTGAAATTCTGGATAACGGAGTAACGATCGAGACAACACTCATTGTCCATGCCTCAAACGGGACACCCAGATCAACATCTTCTAAAAGCGCTACAAGAAATGATGTCTACAAATATAACGGAACAGAAATAGCGACGATATCTCTGACGGCGAAATTTGGATATAATGGAACCTCCTCCTGGGTCAACAGCTCAAGCGTTTCAAAATCCGTTGCCAATGGGTGGACATACAGCGGGGAAAGCCTGACAAATTTCGGAGGTACTGCAACTGTGACCGCAACACTCAGCAAACTATTTACACCAAATGTTAATGTGAATACCTCGATCACCTGCAGTCCTGCCGGCGCAATAAGCTGACAATACTTATGCAGCAGAGCGATGTACAACTATGTGCATCGCTCTGCTGCATAATTGAACTTAGACATGTAGTCTCCGGGGGTTCGCTAAACGGCAAGCAGGGCAAGTGTGGTCACACTTGCTATTTTTGCGTTGCAAAAATGCTCGTTGGGGAGCCTCCCCAAACCCGGCACTTCGGGACAAAGTGTCCCAAAGTTGGCGGCGCGTTGCGCCTTATGATGCGGCACTGTCTCTAACGCTCCTGTGCCTTATTTTCTCGCCCGTCGGTCACGCCGAGCAGATGGTCAATGTTCGTTTTTACCGCCACGGACTCCCGCATTTCACTCTGGGCGTCCCGGTAATCCGCATACAGCACCTTGCGCTTTTCCGCCAGTTCACGGCGGGATTTTTTCATATCGTCCATCTTTGGCAGCTTGGCCCCGCCCAGCAAATCCCGCATGGCAGCCGTGGCCGCCCGGTAGGTGGCAAGCTCGGCCTCATGCTCGGCAAGATATTTCTTGCTGTATCGGGATGCCTTGTAGCCGTCGAACGCAGGCCGCGCCTTGGCGTAGTTCACCGTGACTGCCATCAGCTCGGCGGTTTTAGAAAGCGCCGCTTCGGTCTGTTGCAGCTCCTCGCCCAAGCGGTGAAAGCGATCCACGGTGGCCTCCGTCCGGGCAGCAAGTTGGGTGTAATCGGTCAGCTTATGCTCCTGCAAGAATTGCAGAGCGGCGGCCATCTGTTTGAGATTGTAGACCTTGGCCCAGCGTTCAAAGCCCAGCCCCTTGCCGTTTTGCAATCGCTCTTGAATGTCGATAATGAGATTGATGCGCGGGGGCGGCGTGGCTTCATCCGGCAGCTCCGGCATGGGGCGCTCCCCGGCAATGACGGCCCGAATGTCCTCCGGGTCATAGCCGCTGCCCAGCGTGGATGCCCGCAGCCGGGTGGCCCGTTCCTGCCCCTCCGCTAGAAATGAGATCACACCGCCTCGCCCATGAATGACCGCATATCCGCTTGCCTCCATGAGTGCGAGAAAAGCAGCAAAATCAGATGGCTTTTTCTTTAGCGCCGCAAGAATTGCCATACGCAGCCGCTGCTTATAAGACGGCGGGCGTTCACCAATCCATTGCCCATAATGCAGAAAACGCCCTTTGCTGTGGAGCTTTGGATTTTGAATGACCGATAAATCATTTTCAAGACATACCCGGTCAGAGAGCCGCCGCAGCGCAGTCGCCGATCTGAAAAAATCCCGGTATTTTCGGGAGCAGTTCAACGAGGTTGAATTGTAATAAATATGATTGTGGATGTGCTGGCGGTCTGTGTGGGTGCAAACGAAAAAGGCATAGTCGCCCTTCGTCCAGCGCATAGCTGTTTCATAGCCTACACGGTTGGCCTCCTCCGGGGTGATCTCTCCGGGCAGAAAGGACTGCCGGATCTGATAGCACAGCACATCCGCGTCCCGCCGCTGCTCCCGGCCCGTGACGGCTTTGTACTTGGCCTTGGCAAGCAGGAACTCAGCGTCGGCGGTCATGTGATCGCACTCGTAGGAGGAGATCAGCTCACCGTCCTGCGTCTTTTCCGGGTCTTGCCCGTAGTCAAAACGGTCTTGCATGGACTGCGCGATGGTCTTTCCCTTGCTGATATGGTGGGTCATCAAGCGGGTGGCAGCCGTGGAAACGCCTCCTTCCTATGAAAAGGGCGGCGGCTGAACACAGCCGCCGCCTGCCGCTTTGGGACACTTTGTCCCGAAGCCCTCAATCTGTGATAAAGCATTTTAGCGAGTAGTTGAGTTCGCCCAGCTTTTCGATCAGCCACTCCGCCACGGCGGGCAAGCCAAAGGGCGAAACTAGGAAAGCCAGCACAAGCGCCGTGATCCCGCCCGACATATTTCCTTGGATAAACCACTCAAATACGCCGCATATCGCGCAGATAAAAGACAGGATGCCAGCGGCCCATGAAGCCATCGAGAACACAAAGCCCAGCACAGCCAAGGCGAGGGTAAGGATCAGCACCACGGGGGCAGCAATTATTTTCAAAATCAACTTCATGTAAGCCTCCTCAAATGTGTGTTGTTTGCCCTATATGTCTATTATAACTCCGCCCGAATAGGCGCAGTAGGATGCCATCAATAGCGTCATCCTACTGCCTCTTGACTTTTTAATCTATAAGAAGTATATTTATTATAAACTATTATAAATTGTTATAAACAAAGGAGAGATTTCACTTATGACTCAAACTGATCTGCCCGCCGTCCGACAGTTAGCCCGAAATGGTGCATTCTCCATTACCGGGCACGCCTATGACCAGATGCTTGCAAGAAATATCACCTATGATGACATCGAAGGCATATTGACCAGCAATACGAACCAGATCATCGAATGCCAGTCTCCGTCCAACGCTCCTGGCAAGAAGCATACGGAAGAGCGGATTCTTCTCTATGATCCCTGTGGCGGCAAAGATGCAATTGTAATCTTTGTTGCATTACTTATCCCCAGTCCGGACCTCCGTATTATTACGGTTGAAAATGTAGATACCGCAATATGGGAGCGCAGTGAAGGCTCTATTCCCTGCCTTGTCCGAAAGTAGACAGGGCGGATACATTACCCGACCGCATTACCTGTATAACTGAACAAACAAATGTCAATCCTTTTTATATTCAATTTATAACTAATACAATCAACTCATACTATTTTGAAGAACTAATGATTTAACTACTAATATTAACTGGAGGACGACATGAAGGAGCTTACTTATAAAATCTGTGATCAATGCGGTGGAAAGATGTACCCTCAAACTCTTTCCAGAGTATTTAATGCAAACGGAAAAGAAATTGAGATTAGAGGCATCGAGGGTTTTAGGTGCAATTGCTGCAACGAAGAGGTTTTTAGCGCAAAAGAATTGCGTATGATTGACAAGTTGGTCCATGCTTTTGAAGATAAGCCTGCCGTTGATGTTTTGAATTTGGATGAAACCGCCGAATATCTTAGGGTAAGCAATCAAACTGTCTACAATATGATTCGCGATAAGAGAATAAAGGCATATAAAATTGGCCGTGAATGGCGCTTTTTGCGTGCTGACATTATGGCATATTTGGAATCTGCCTCAAGTGTAAATGTACTATCTATGGCAGCTAAGGGCGGCGATACTGACAAGCATGATTTAGACATTATCAAACAAGAACTCGAAAAAAGAAAGAGTACTCATGAATAATATTGAATTTTTAGATACATTAAGCGCTGCTCGCGAGATTTCCCCTGCATCTACTGATCCCTACTCCCTTTGTCGTTTGTTGGGAATAGAGGTTATAGAAAGTAAACCCACACACAAAGAAGGGTATCTCGTTTGCGAAGAAGGATATAAACTAATCTTTGTCAGTTCTAATGTAAAAAATCGCCACCGCCGCAAATTCATTGTTTCACACGAAATTGGTCATTTTATGTTACATCGTAACCAACTATATTGCTGTTCTAATATTTCCGAAGGCGGAACTTCAAGAGTAAACAGTTCGGCGCAAGAGCATGAGGCTAATCTTTTTGCATCTGAATACCTTTTACCACAAAGTGAATTACTTAAATTACTTCCTATTGCTCCAGTACAGTTTTCAGATATATCCAATATAGCTCAACACTTTGACATATCCATGACTTTTTCTGCAATTAAGGCTGTTGAGTTATCCAATACAGAAAATGAAGTCTTACTTTGTTATGAGGGGCAAAAACTCAAATGGTTTGCAAGTGGTGACAAATCTCTACAACTCAACAAACTCCCCTCAGCTGCACCAATGGATTTTTCTACAACTCGCAACAAAAGTGACATCGCAGGGGCATGGGAAACGCTATATGAAGGAAGTGTACACCAAGAGATTTTCAGCCCTATAGGAAATCAATACCTTGTATTACTATCTGGCACACGAATTAACGAAGAGGAGGATTTTTATGAATTCTAAAAGAAGTAGTTCGAACCTTGCTTCTCAGGCTGCGAAAGCCCTAAACAGTAACAACACATCAGCAACCCAAAAATCATTGGCAGCAAGCGTTTTGTCCCAGAGAAATCCTCACAATCAAACTGGAGTACAAATGGAGGATCGTGCGGCACGCATATTGCAAAGTGATAAATATTCCGAACAGACCAAAAGTTTCGCTGCCAGTATTCTTTCTCAAGCCAATAAAGCCCGGTAAGAAAAAATACAGGGATGACAACATTGTCATCCCTGTATTTTTATAGCTCCACCACCTCAGACAGCTTTTTCAGCAAGTCAGATAGCGGCTCCCACAGTGCGGCATAGTCGTTTTGCAAGGTTTTAATCTCCTCTGGGTACACGCCGCCGTAGGTGTTGGCTTGGATTGCCACTTGATTGAGGTTGTTGGAACAACGGCGCTGGAGAGACACCAGCTCCCGGACGGGAGCAAGGTCAACATTCAGCACATAGCCGTTGAGTGCCATTTTTCGCATATAGGCCCCCATGTTGCGAATACCGGCCTCGGCCATGCGCTCTTGAATCAGCGCCTGCTCCTCCTCGGAAACCATAATATGCAAATGCACGGGGCGGCGGCGCTTTTTTGTCACCGTTCCTCGCGCTCCAGACTGCGGCGCTTGCGGGGCGGCTCTTTCACCTTGTCCTTTTCTTTCTCCTGCTCCGGGGCGGGCGGCTGATTGTTGAGAACGCCGTCGATCATGTTGTAATTCTGTTCTGCGGCAAGCTCCGCATTTTTCATGGGATTGTATGTTTCGCTTATAGGCTCCTCCGTTATCTCTCGCCCCGGTCTGGGGCGGTTTTTTTATGGGTAGCAGGCTCCCGGCCTTCCTCGGCCAGCCTTGCCGCTGCTTTCATTTGTTCGGCAATGGAGCGCTTGGCAGGTGGCTCCCGGCGCATATCCAAATTATCCTTGGCGGGACGCAGCTCATAATCCGACGCCTGTTTTTCGGTCAGCGGCTTGGTATAGGTCAAATGCCCCCACGCCAGAAACGCGCCGCCCTCCACGGGGACGCGCTGATCGTAGTTGGCGATTTCATCCGGGGAATTGTGCGGCGGTTTTGGGAATGTGCCGATGTCCACAGGGCGCTGGGTGGAGTAATACTTGTAAAGGCCGGGGGCTTCGGTCTGCACGATTTTGACATTGAATTGCCGCTGATATTCCTGCACACGGGTGGCAAGGTCTGTTTCCAGTGTGGGCAGGTCGTTTCCGTAATGCCCCCATTCATACTGCCGCTGGCCCTTTTCGTCATCGTAACAGGCCCATGTGACATAGGGGGACGGTGCGGTGGGATGTTCGCCCAGCGCGAAACCCCTGCCGTTCTCCAGCATGACGGCCTTCAGAATGGCATAGCCTTGATTTTTGTCCATACTGCCTCCTATCTCTCACCCCGGTCGGGGGCGGTTTTGTGGGCGTGGGGCTGTAAATCACGGACGCGCCCGCCGTCCTCTGGCCGCAGGAAGTCCAACCGATCCGCCGCACGGATCGCGTTTTGATTGAGCTGACGTTGCCACGCCCCTTGACTCGGCGCCCATTTGAAGCCCTCACCCTTGAGCGCATGGCGCTGCTCCTCGGACGGCTTTTCATCAAACAACAGTTGCAGGCGATTTTCGCCTTCGTTAATTTTTGCCACACCGCCGGGAAACGTCCACCCGGCAAACTCGGAGCGGTTTTGCAGCTCCTCCAGCCGCGCTCGTACCCGGTGGATGTTGGCATTATTGTTGGTAAGGGCATAGGGCGGATAAGGAACGCGCTTCATCGGCCAGCCGCGAGCCATTGACTCTTTCATTTCGTCAATCCGCTCCGGGGACAGGCCGGGGCAGCCATCCAACGTTTCATACTTGCGATAATAGGCATTGACGGTTTTCATCAGCTCCTGCGCCTGTTCCAGCTCCGCCAGCTTTGCCGTGAGCTTTTCCACGGCAAGGCCGTCATCGGCGCTGATTCCG
Source organism: uncultured Oscillospiraceae bacterium (assembly GCA_964550315.1). Lineage (GTDB taxonomy): Bacteria > Bacillota > Clostridia > Oscillospirales > Oscillospiraceae > UBA2658. The sequence goes on from CAZJYY010000020.1 coordinate 17,817, forward strand.
CCACGGCCCACGGAACGCATTTTATCAAGCAACCCCTTAATTTCCATGTACTCGCCCATGTTTTTGTCACGGGCGGCGTTCTGCTTTTCCTTTCGTGCCGTGGGAAAATTGCCGCCCCCGGAAATGAGAATGGACGGCACGCGGGCATCAATGGCGTTTCGGCTGTTCAGATTATCTGCCAGCTTGCGGGCATAGCGGTCAAGCAGGCTGTCAATTTTTTCGTGGTACATGGGGTCAATCTGGCTTTTCTGCTTCTCGCCCAGCGCATAGGCGTGATCCACCATTGCCCGGTATTCGGCAGTAGCAGAGCCGGGGATATAATCGAAAAAGCTGTTGGCGTCCTTGGCCTGCTTTGCCGCCGTTTCGCTGATTTCATAATATTTCGGCATAAGTCCTCCTTTTCAAAAATGTGGACAGTATCGGGGCAAATCGGGGCGGGGCGTGAAATAATACACCCCGCCCCTCAACCGCCCCCGGAAAGCCTTGTTATAAGCGGGTTTTACATGGCCTAATTGTCCACAGGCCAGCCACGCTTTTTTCTCATGTACGCCCGCTTTTGCTGTTTGCGGGCGGTGCGGGCGCAAGCTGTGGAGCAATACGCCAGCCGCCCATCCACCGGGACAGCCCTGCCGCAGACCGGGCAGGCCTTAAAATTCGGGGCAGCCCCCTCACTCGCCAGCAGTGCTTCCAGCGCCGGATCGTTGGGAAGAACGGCCTCACGGAAATAACGGCAATATGCTCCCGTCCAGCATTTGCCCAGCATATAGCAAGGGCAATCCAGCGGTAGGCAGCCAAAGTCCCGGTCATAATTGGCGCACCATTTTATCACCAGCTTGCGGATCGCCGCCTTTTCCTCGCGGGTCAATTCACGGGACAAGGCATCACCTCCCACCGTCCGGCGTTTTCAAAAGTTCCCGGTAACAGGAAACGCAGGCGATACCCCTCCAGTAGGGGCAGCCGTGGCAGGCCGTCCCCTCGGGTGCAGCGAGAGCCGCCTCGGGCACTCGGTAATAAGTAGGCTGCTTCATCATTGGTTCAAAGGGACTGTCGGTGAAGTTCATTCCTCGTCCTCCCCGACGTCTGCGTCCTCGTCCCACGGTGGCCCATCGTCCTCGTCGGTATCGTCATAATCCTCATATTCAGAGCCATAGTCCTCCTGCGGCGCTGCCGCCTGCTGATGCTTGGGACGGTACACCTTGAGATAGAACGCCGCCCCGCCGCCAATCAGCAGCACTGCCAGCCCCAGCAGCAGCGGCCCGGTGCTTGCGTTCTGTGCAGGCTCCGGCTCAATCGCAGGCTCGGAGTCAGTGGTCGGTTCCGGCTCGGGTGTAGGGGTAACAGGCTCCTCGGAGATTTTAGCCAGTGCCAGCAGGTCGGCCTCGGTGACGGCATTTAAGAAGTACACATTTTCAGTTTCCCGCTGACGGTCAATGACGAGGTAAAACACATTCTCAGCGGGGGTGGTAATGGTGAAAAACTCCTTGCCGTCTGCGTCCGTGGCATTATCCACCACCGTGCCTGTGCCGGAGGGGGTAAAGGGGACTTCCTCCTGTTCAGGCGTTTCCACGGGGAGCGCCTCGGCGGGGTCAAGCCCCTCCCACATCGTCGGCACAAACTCCGTTTCAGCTCCTTCGGCGGCGTTGCCGCCGAAATCCGCACACTCCGTTGTGCCTCCTCTCCCCACAAAGTCATTCGACTTTGTGGGGACCCCAGCTTGTCCGCCCGTTTCTGCCACTGGCTCGTCGCCGCCGCTGGCATAGGCTGGGAGTGAAAATCCGCATACAAGAATGACGGCGCACAGCGCCGCCATCAAAACCTTAAACTTTTTCATTCGCTATCCTCCTTATTCGCAGGCGCAGACTTCGGGACACTTTGTCCCGAAGTGCCGCCCTTCAGCGTTTGGAGCAGAACAGCCAGCTCGTCCAGCGGGATGCTCATGCCGCGCACCACTTCCACAATCTCGCTGTTTTCCACCTCACGCTTGTTCTGTTCCAACTCCTTGAGCCGCGTTTGCTGCTCGGCAATTTTTGCCTTGACCTTATCAATTTCCCCTTGGATTTTTTCGCTTTTGCTGATTGCCATATTGTAAAATGCCTCCTGTCAATATAATTTTCCGTAGGCGTAGAAATGGGACTGCCAGTAGCTTGTATTGAGATTTGCGTATTGGACGGGATCGCCGCAATGCAAAATCCAGCCGTCGCCTACATAGATCGCTACATGGGAAACGCCCGGCGTATCGTAGGTGCCTGTAAAAAACACAAGGTCGCCGGGTTTGGGATTATTTGTCCGGGTGCTGATGTTGTATAGTCCCTGCGCCCCCAGCCGCCCGAAGTCCCAGCCGCATTGATTGTAAACATAGCTGACGAAGCCGGAGCAATCGAAAGAGGTGCTGGGCTGATATCCGCCCCACACATAGGGGTAGCCGATGTACCGCTCCGCCTCCTCCAAAATGGCGGCAAAGGTTTCATCGGATAAATAGGACTCCGGCACCTCATGGAGCGTCGGCCCGTTTGTGATGTACTTATCCACATAGCCGGAGGACGGAAACAAATCTGGCCGATTACCCAGCGTTGCCATATAGCGGGCATACCGGGATAGCTGCTCCTCGCCCATCATGTAGATCGGCACATGGGACAGATTGAAGTTTTCGAGGGTAACGGTGCAAATGTAATAGTTGTAATACACCCGATAGCTGGAACTGTGAGACTTGCCGTCCTCGTCCGTCCATGTGTCGGTTTCAATGTAATACCGCCGCTCCGTCACCACATTTTCGGTAAGGATATACTGGCGGTCAAAGAGAGATTGCAGCGTACCCGATACCTCGTCCACCGTCCACGCGCCCTCATACAATGCCGAAATCATAGACAGCAGCACATAGGGGTCATGCTCGATGTCATCAAGGTCAAAATGGTATTCGTCATAGCTGTGGGTGCGCTCATAGGTGTCAAGATCATTTTGCAGCTCGGCCTCCAGCGCACAGTAGGCGGCCTCGGCTCCCCGCAAATCGCCGTCCTCGGCGGCATAGGTGCTGGCGGCAATGGCTCCAATGGTGCCATTGCCCAGCGTCACCATCGAGGACATACACGACTGCAGCACCAACACCAGCAGCACGCAGCACAGGGCGATCAGACAGCCAGCGGGATGCCGCTTCACGAAGCCTACGGCGTTTGCCGCCAGCTTTTCCGTTGTCACCGCCGTTTTTTCTGCGGCGGCTGCACCTTGCTTGGCGGCCTCCTTTGCCTGCTTTTGATACTGCTTTCGCAAGCGCCGCTTTTGCAGATACCGGGAAAAAGCGTTTTTGTCCAGCTCCGGGTGCGCCTGCGCGTTGACCCGGTAGTGGTAATCGGCGGTTGCCCGGATATGCTTGGCCTCAGCCCTACGGACAGCCTTGGCTGGGTGTTCCCGAATGGCGGTTTTTACCTTGCGCGTCCCATAGCGAGCCGCCGCCTCGCCTACCAGCTCGGAACGGTGAGCACCCTCAATGCCCACATTTTCATGCTCATTCTCATAAATCTTGCCATGCACAAAACCGTGGACGCCGCCACTGACCACCCGGCCTGTGCGCTTTACAGGCCCGGGCTTTTTCAGCGGCTTTTGCTTTGCCAGCTTGTCCTTGGCCGCATCCAGCTTTTCACCCCGCTTTTCCATGCGGAGCTTGGATTCCGCCGTCTGCTCCTGCCGGCTCTTTTGCCTAAACTTGCTCTTGCCGGACTTCGGGACACTTTGTCCCGAAGTTTCCCCAGCCTTATTCGTCTGTTCGCTCATGGGCTAAATCCTCCGGGCGGGTAGTCAGCAGATTGTAAATCTCCCCACGGGGGAAACGGTCTACAAAGGGAATGGTGACATTGCCATAGAACAGCAGCCCCTCGCCGGAATTGGAATGGGTGATGTAGGAGAGCTGATGCTCTGAAATGCCGAGCTGCTTTGCTAAAATCGCCCGGTCACTCTGCGCCTGCGACAGCAGCACCATAAAATCCGTGTTGTCCAGTATGTTTTCGATTTCACGGCTGGCCAGCAGGTCTTTCACATTCTGCGTCAAGGCGCTGGGAACACAACCCTTTTTGCGGAGCATTTTCCAAACCGACACAAAATAGCTGGCGGTGAGCGGATCGCGGAGCAGCACATGGAACTCGTCAAAATAGCACCATGTCGCCATGTTGTTTTGAAAATTGGTGTTGACTGCCGCCGTGACAAAATCGTTGGTGATGTGCATGGCGATTTTACGGAGATTTTCACCCATGCCACGGATGACCACGCACACCACTCGGCTGTCCGTTTGCACATTGGTGGGATGGTTAAAGAGGTTGAGAGAGCCGGTGCAGTAAAGCTCCAGCGCCGTTGCCACCCGTCTGGCCTCCGGCTCCGGCTGCTTCAAAAGCTCCTCGTACAAATCCTGCAACAGCGGTGTTTTTGCCGTTTCCAATCCCAGCGCCATTTCCCGATACACCAGTCGCACACAGCGGTCAATCACGGTTTTCTCAATGGGCTGCAAGCCTTCCTTGCCGCCCACCACCAGCTCGCACAAGGACAAAAGAAAATCCGCCTTCATGGAAAGCGGGCTGTCCTCGTCGTTCATACCGATCTGAATATCCATAGGGTTGATATGGTGGGGACTGTCCGGGGCGATCTCAATGACCTGCCCGCCCAGCCGACGCACCAGCGGCGCGTATTCGCCCATCGGGTCAACTACGATGATGCGGTCATGGGTGGCAAGAAACACATTGAGCAGCTCTCGCTTGGCGGCAAAGGATTTGCCAGAGCCTGTGGAGCCAAGATAAAGGCCGTTGGCGGATTTCAGCTTTTTGCGGTCTGCCATGATGACGTTGTGGGAAAGGGCGTTCATGCCATAGTAGAGGGACTGGCCGTCCATGCGAAGCTCCCTTGTCATAAAGGGGACGAAAATTGCCGTGGAGCTGGTGGTCATGCCGCGCTGAATTTCGATGCCGTTATAGCCCAGCACCAGTGAGGACACGAAACCCTGCTCCTGCTGCCAGTCCAGACGCTTCAAGGCACAGTTGTATTTCTGCGCGATGCCGCCCACGGTGAACACATCGTTTTCCAGCCGCTGGCGGTTGGGGGCATAGTTGATGACGGTAAAGGTCAAAAGAAACATTCGCTCATTGCGGCTTTGTAAATCGCCCAGCAGTTCGGCGGCGTCCTTGGAAAAGGTGATGAGGTCGGGCGGGAGAATATCAATGTCATATCCGGCCCGTGCCGCCTTGCGCTGTTCCTCCACCTTCATTTTGTCGATGTCGGAGATTTTACCCTTGATGGTTTTAATGGCTTTGAGCTGATCCACGGTCTGAATGTGCATGGTAACGGTCATTTCCGCATCCAGCTCTAAAATCTCTGCCAGCAGCTTATCCGAAAGCTCCGACGCCATGATCTGCAAATAGGACGCCGCGCCCCAATAGCGCCCCACCCGGAACAGGCGGCCCTGCCGGAAGTCGAAGCTGTCCGGGGCGATAAAGTCCTTTGTCCCCATTCCCGTTTTGGGAATGTCCTGCCATGCAAAATGGAACGGCTCCCGGCCTCCGGGATGCATTTGACCGTGCAGCACCGCCAGCCGCCTGCGCCCGTCTATGGGCTCAGAGGGGACGCCCAGCCGCTTGAAGTTGCCCATCACATCGGCCTCCACACGCTCCAGCCGGGGACGCGCCTCGGCCACGCCCTCGGCTGGCAAGCCAAAGGTGATATATTTTGCCCGTTCAATACCGTTGTTGCTCTTGGCAATCTGGTTTTTCAGCATCCCGGTGAACTCGCCCCGGATGCTGTTGAACTTATCCTCGGCCTCGGGGATATTCACCTTGTAGCGGCTGCGGTCATGGGAACGGCGGTTGATAAAGGAAAGCTGGAACGGCAGCGTGGCGTCAAAATAATTGAGAAAGCTGCTCCAGCCGCCGAAGATGGCCGACTGATCCTCTGTGGACGCCACGGAATAATTGATGTCCTCATATTCCACGGTTTTCGTGTAAACGCCGCCGGGGAGCTGACACACGCCGTCCGGGTGCATGGCAATATAGGGAATGGTCTGCTGGGCGGAAATGGATTTGCTGCGCCGCTCAGATTTTTTTGGTATTTTGTTTTTTGGTTTTGTTTTCTGCAATAGGCTCCTCCTTTCCGGTAAACGGAGCATAGATGTTTTCTGTCCGATAGGGTCTGATGCCGGGGCGGGTGAACTTGGCACGGATGATATTGCCCAGCACCTTTTCAGCGGGCAGGCCGTCCTTTTCATACATGGCCAGCAGGAACGCTGGGAGCATCACCGCCAGCATGACGAACATGGCTCCGGTGCTGCCAAAGGCGCTGCGCGCCAGCAGATAGGCAGGAACACCCACAGCCGCCGCCCCGCCAAAACAAATAAGCTGACGCTTTGTGAGATTGAGCGCCAGCTTGGTTTTAATTTTGGACAGGTCATTGGGAATGGCTACATAGGCCATTTTAATTCACCTCCTCATTGGGACACTTTGTCCCGAAGTCCGGGATAGTAGGCGTGACCTCGTTTCCCCATACATCCCAGCCGGGTGGGGTCTGCCTTGCGAACAGCTCCACACGGGGCAGCTCACCCATGAGGGAAACAATTTTCTCCCGTGCCTCGTCCGGCTTTTTGCTGTGGCCTTCGATGGGTGAAATGATAAACTGGTGAACATTGGCTGCCTGCCGTTTGGGGCGGCCTCGCGTTGCCAGCAGGCAAATCTCCGCATTGCCCCTCGTCCAAAAGCCCAACCCATAAAACCAGCTATCCGCTTTGCGGTTCTTTTTCAGCCAGACAAAGGCAACGCTTTTGTAGGTAAAGCCCCACGCCTCAATGAGCCGCAGCGCCTCCGGGAGTTGGGGAAATGTCGCCCATAGAAAAAGCGCGCTGTCCGGGGCCGCAAGATCGGCCACAGGCAACGCGCACAATTCTGAAATGCTCATGGTGGGATAATGCTTTTCTGCCGCCCCTTGCAGCCCCTTTTGCGAATAGCGCCAAGGGGGATCGGCGTAAATGATATTGTATTTTTTAATGGATTTTGCCTCCTTGTTAGACTGTTGCTCCTAAATGACTTGACAAGCCTGCCCCGTCAGTGTATTATACATACATATACACATACATTATGAAGGGGGGTGAGGTGGTTATGGCTGGGAAGATGTGTCCGAATTGCGGTCAATACACCTTTTTTGTCACGCCTGAGGGTAGGACGTGTACAAAATGTGGGTATAAGATGATCCTTTCAGCAAACGACGGAAAGGGCGGCAAGGGTATGCGTTGCGCCAACTGTGGCAAGCAGATGGTTTTTAATGGAACTTGCCGAAATTGCGGAGCGCGGTTTGTTAAAATTAAGGAGGGAAAATAAAGTGGCTAGAAAGCTACGCAGTGATTGCACTGTTGGTACGGCAGAAAAGAAACTCGGACTCCCACCTGGAACTTTTCGCAACCCCAGTGGTCGCGATACTCGTTCCGATAAACGTATCGGAACCATAAGAGATGAGAGCAAAAAGAAGAAGTCATAAAACTCAGTTCCCCATGCTCATAAGCATGGGGGATTTTGTTATAGAGGTGCCAAAAGGTGTCATTCCCGCATGGTATTCCGCCGGTACTCAATGGTTTACACTCCTTTCTCGTCGCGTTCCACAGCCAACCGTACCTGCTCAATCCGGCCAGCGGCGGCGCTGTAAAACGCCGGGGCGGTTTCAAAACAGACAAAGCAGCGGCCTGTGTTGAGGGCAGCCACGGCGGTTGTGCCGCTGCCCGCGCAGATGTCCGCCACCACCGCTCCCTCGTCCGTGTAGGTTTTGATGAGATACTCGCACAGTTCCACCGGCTTTTGCGTAGGATGGATGCCGCCTGTCACCGTGGGGATAAACAGCACATTGCCCGGATAGCGCCGCCCGTCATTTGAAACGGACGCCGTGCGCTCAAACTTCCCATAATTGGAGCTTGTACCGCTGCGGGGAAAGGTTTTGCGGTATGGTTCCCCGTATGTAAACTGCGGGTGATAGACCGGGGACTTTTGATAGAACACCAAAATGTTCTCGGATTTTTTCAGCGGAGCGCGGTTGGCATTGAGAAAGCCTGTCCCGCGCTCCTTGTACCACACCCACTCATAGCGGAGTATGGGGAGATTGGATGCGCCCAGCACCTTGTCATAGGGGCATTGAGCGAAGAACAGCACCGCACCGTTGGGCTTGACTGCCCAGCGCACCGCCTCCCACAGCGCATCCAGCGGCAAGGGTACATCCCAATAATTCCGGGTCGTGCCATAGGGCGGATCGGTGAGCAGCATATCCACCGAATGACGGGGCAGGGACAGCAGCCCCTTGATCCCGTCCATGAGGTGCAGGCCCTCGGCCAGCTTTGGGACACTTTGTCCAGAAGTCAAAATATCGGTTTTCATCACATCCTTTCTCAATGTGCGCCAAAGATACTTTTGGCGATACTGCCTGTCTTGAACAGCATAAAGCAGAGCAAAACCGTGTAGCCCACGCAGCCCCAAATGGAGCTGATAGGATCTCCGCTTGTAGTAATCCCTTGCACCAAAACGCCGTAAATTCCCACGCACAGCAAGATGAGCAAGCCTTGAAAGCCCACGGCGAACAGGGATTTGATGTAGTTTTGCCCCATGCCGCCCATTTCCCGGTTGGAGAGGGTTGCCACCGGGATTGGCGCAAGGCTGACAAGCATATAGATTTCCAGCATACGGCCATATACGATAACAAAAATCACCACATTCAATGCGGTCATGGTAAGGCCGATAAAAATTGTTTGCAGCCACAGCCCCAACAGCTCGCCCAGCCCCATCGCCTCCAGCATGGTTTCCAGCGTGTCCAGCATCCCCGGCGTGACATCCGTTGAGCCTTGAATGATGCCGGACGCATTGGCGATCACGCTTTGAGATACATCAAACACCGCGTTGACAATGTTGAACACGTTGGAGAGAATGAGGATGGCCGCAGCCGTTTTGAATATCCACTTGAAGAACATCCAGTAGTCAATGTCATGCAAATTATTGCGGTCTATGAGCATTTGGATCAGCTCATAGGTGGCAACAAAGGTTAAAACCAGTCCGGCAATCGGCAATATTACCGTTTCGGAAAGCTGGCGGATCATAGAGAATACCCCGGCGTTCCACGCCGCCGGGGTCGTCCCTACCTGCACCGCAATCTCCCCGACACGGGTATTGACCGTATCAAAAAGCCCATTGAGGTTGCCAAGGATTCCCTCAATTAGCAGCTCCTTGAGCCAGTCGGTGATCCAGTCGGTGAGAATACCCATGTGTACCCGCCCTTAAAACAAGCTGGACAGCAGAGGGATCAGCGTCGTACCCAGCACGATGATGCCGCCGCCCGCCATGAGCTGTTTTATCCCCAATTAGGTGTAAAACTCTGCTCGATGGCGGGCGGCGGCGTACAAAAAATCTATATGGTATTTTTTAAGAGAACCGTCCCGGCGGGACAGGTCAGGCAGTGACCTGTTCCACCTCCGGGATGGGTTTGAGATTAAAATGAATTTCGATAGAAATGTGTCTTGTTTTATTTTCGTCAATGCGCTCATGCACGACGATTTCTTTGATTAAGCGGTTGAGGGTGGCTGCGTCCAGCTCTGTGATGTTGGCGTATTCCTGAATGGCTTCCACCCATTGTTTTGCGTCATTGGCAAGCTGGACTTCATCGGACAGCCGCTTTCTGCCCTCGGACACTTTTGTTTTAAGCTCCGTCTGCTCGGTCTGTGTCTTTTCCAGCATGGTGTTGAAATTCTGCTCACTGATACGCCCTGCAATCATATCCTCATAAAGCCGCATGACCATTTTGTCCAGAACCTCAATCCGTTCCTCGTCCCTTGTAAGGGAGCGTTCCATTGCTTCCCGCTGTTCCCGCTGCTCGGCTTCACAGGTATTGGTCAGGCGGTCAGCAACCGCTTCCCCGTCCATCAGGGCAGCTCTGGCACATTCCCGGATTTTCCGCAGCACATGGCTGTAAAGGGTGTCATAGTCAATCCGGTGCTGGGTGCAGTGGTTCTTTCCAAAGGCATTGTAGGTCTTGCAGGAATAAATCTGCTGGGGATGTTTTGCGTTTGTGTAGCGTACCGTCAGCGACTTCCCACACTCGCCGCATTTTAACAGTCCGGCAAACAGGCTGATTTCATTAGTCTGCCCCGGACGCTGGCGGGATTTCAGCTTGTTCTGCACAATGTCAAAGCTCATGCGATCAATCAGCGGTTCATGCTGCCCCTCCACCACAATCCAGTCCTCCGGCTTCTTTTCCCCAATCGTGCCGATTTTGAAACGGTAGTCCTTTTTCTGGGAAGCAATCGCCCCGGTGTAGACGGGATTCATCAAAAGGTCTTTGATAACGGAGAAGTCCCACATATATCGCTCGCCCTTAATTTACCTCCTTTCGAGGGGTCTTGGCGGCTTTAGCCTTGTTGCTACTCTTAGACGGAACGTATCCGTAATACTGTATGAAATTGTCAAGCTACGATAGAGGTTTTTATCCCTCTAAGATACAACGGACAAAAAATGTCTCAAATCGTGGTATGCTTAAAAAACTTTTTTGCTTTTTTTCTTATCAGCTTTATAGCTGAACGCACGGTAGCTTCATGTACGCCCACTAATTTTGCATATTCCACATAGGTCATTCCGCCAATTATGCAATGTCTGTATGTGCTAAGTTGTAAGTTGGTAAGTAGTTTGCAAAACTCTTGTTCCATAAGCTCGGTAACAACAATATTTTCATAATCGGTTTTGTCAGCAAGCAAAGATGTCTCCAGTTCTTCGCCCTCTGTAACATAATCAAGTGAGAGCATTGTAACGGTTAGTTTTTTCTTAGCGTTATCTCTACCGCTTGTAATGGTAATTTCTGTACCTTGCAGCTCTCGGCGTAGTTCTTTTTCCAATTTTCGCAAAAATCGGAAGGTCTCTAAATTGACCTCGCAAACTTCGCCTGTCCTTTTCAAACGACTGAAATGTTTGCCGTCACTGCTTGTCCATAAATCATACTCAAAATCCTTTGGTGTTTTTGGTACACTCATTTTCGTAATCTCCTTTATTTTTGAAATTTTGTTGATTCCAAAAAACAAAGGAGGGGAACGACACCTAATAATCTTGTTTTTAAACGCAAAAATGCCCGACTGAATATATGAAATACTCAATCGGGCATACCTATTTAACTTGGTAAAATTACAGCATAAAACAGACAGAGGAACATCCCTGTCAAAATATAAGCTATGTAAGAATTTTATTTTCTCCTAATACATCTACTGCATTTATGATCATATACTTTCCTCCAAAATACAAAAGACGGCTACCGTTTTTGATAGCCGTCAGAAGCCTTTCGGCTTGAGTTATTTATTTTTGTTTAAGATTGATTTTTTGAATTTCTCAAAACTTTCATCGCTAATAGCGTGTTCAATAAGACAAGCATCTTGAGATGCAGTTTCTTCCGTTACCCCGATAGAAATTAAGTGATTTCTAAAAAATTTATGCTTGTCATAGATTTTCTCAGCTATTTCTTTTCCTATCTCAGTAAGACAAATGTTTTTATCCTCATCGGTAATTACATACCCACCTTTACGCAAAATGGTAATAGCATTTGTTATACTTGGCTTTGAGTAGCCCATATATTTTGCAATATCTCTATTACGAACATATCCATTTTTATTTTGCAAGATAAGAATCGTTTCAAGATAATCTTCACTTGATTTTGGAATTTTCATTTCTGACCTGCCTTTTTAGATATTCCAACTTTCGGTACTTCTTTGTAAAGTCCAAAGTTTGGCATATATACCATTTTGAGATAACAATTTTTCGTGTGTTCCCGATTCGCAAACTTGCCCATCGTCAATAACTAAAATTTGATCTACATCTTTTATTGTAGATAGTTTGTGTGCTATCATAATTACCGTCTTATTAGTTAATAGTTCAGATAAAGCTGCTTGAATCTGTATTTCATTTTCAACATCTACATTTGCAGTTACTTCATCAAGCAAAACGATAGGAGCATTTTTTATTAATGCTCGTGCAATAGAAATTCTCTGTTTTTCGCCACCTGACAATTTTGTACCTTCTTCTCCAATAACCGTATCATATCCATTACTCATTCCCATAATAAAGTCGTGACAACGAGCTTTTTTCGCTACTTCAATAACTTCTTCTCTTGTAGCCGATGGTCTGCCGATACGGATATTGTCAAGTACCGTATCATCAAAGAGAAATACATTCTGAAAAACAAAGCTGATATTTTGCAGTAGATTATCATAATCAACTTCTTTTATGTCTTTATCGCCTATTCGCACTTCACCCGAAGTAACATCCCAAAATCTTGCAACAAGGTTTGTAATAGTTGTTTTGCCGCTGCCTGACAAGCCGACAAGTGCTGTTGTTGTATTTTGGGGTACAGAAAAACTTACATCTTTTAAAATCGGTTTTGTTTGATATGCAAAATCTACATTCTTAAATTCTAAATTGTATTTTTCAAGTAAATGAGTTCCCGAAGTTTGGCTTTGCCTTGAAAGATTTTTAATATTAGCCATACGCTCAATCGCATCAGATGCCAACCTACTGAATACGCTCCATATTCCCATCATCTCAACAGCTGAAAAAATACTCATAGATGAAAGCATAAGTAAAAACGCATCAGAAAACTTAAAACCGTCCGATAAGATAAAAATCGCTGACATAGCAATGATTACAGTTGATATTACTCTAAACCCTAACTGAAAAATAGCGGCAGGGGGAATATGTGAAAGTTCTACTTTGATAGACAGTTTTTTTAATTTATCAAAAGCGTTTTTCGTTTTATAAAACTCTTTGTCGGTCATATTGTAGGTTTTTAATACTTTTAGTCCTTTAATAAACTCTACAACTTCCTCAGTCGTTGCTCCGACCTCTTTTTGACGATATAAATTATGACGGTCACTTGTTCCTGCAAGATATTTAAAAGCAAACCATGCTGGAATTAAAAGTATTGCCACAACGATACAAATACGATAATCCATAATAAATAGGAAAATCAATGCGGTAATGAGTGACGGAATACCACCGGACAATTTTTCAATGACACCGACACCCTCAAGCTCGACAATGAGGGCATCAGAGGTAATTGTTGAAACTAAATCGCCGAGATTTTTTTCGCTGAAATATCCCATAGATACTTTTCTTAAATCTTTCCCTAATCGCTTTCTTTCATCACACATGGCTATATATCCGCTGCCACTGCGAAATTTAAGCGTGTAAATGCGTAAAACAACTCTAATAACAAGGCATATTACCATAATTATCGTGTAACGGATAACATCACTCGCAATCAATGCATTTAAAATCATTTTTTCTACCATAAAATATGCAATGATAATAGGCACAACAAGTAGAGCATAGTCAAAAAAACTATATATTACCGAAATAAGCACTTTTTTCTTTTCTTTTTCACTCATAAGTGACAAAAGTTTTTTTGCAGTTTTTAGCATAGTTTTCCCTCCTTATTTCCTTTAATCGTCCACGCACCACTTTTTTCGTGAATTTCCCACATATTTCTGTATGTTTCACAATTATCGAGTAATTCATCATGTGTTCCTGTGTTTTCTAATTTTCCTTTATTTATTACAACAATTTGGTCACAATCTTTTATGGTTGATAAACGATGTGCGACAATAATTAATGTTTTATCTTTACAAAGAGCCGCCAACGACTGCTGAAGTTTATTTTGATTTTCCATATCAGCAAAAGCAGTGGCTTCATCTAAAATAAGTATTGGTGCATTACGCAATAACGCTCTTGCAATAACAATTCGTTGTCTTTGTCCTCCTGACAGTTTACTTCCTGTATCTCCTACTTTTGTTTCATAGCCATATTCAAGTTCTTTTATAAATTCGTCACAAAGTGCTGTCTTTGCTGCTCTGTAAATCTCATCATCAGTTGCCTTTGGATTGCCGATTTTTATATTTTCTTTTATGGTGATATTAAATAAGAATGTATCTTGTGTTACATAGTTGATGTTTTCCATAAGATTTTCTATTGGAATATCTTTATAGTTCACACCCCCAAGTGTTATTTCACCATCATTTACTTCCCAAAATCTTGCAATAAGATTAGCTATTGTAGACTTGCCCGAACCGGAAGGACCAACAATAGCTGTCTTTTCGTGTTCGGAAAAAGTAAGTGTTACATCATCAATAACAATTTTATCTTCATAGGCAAAACTGACATTATTAAACTTAATTTCATAGTTTTTAGGGCTAAATTTATTCACTGTGTGCGTGAGTTCGGGAGCTGACAGCACTTCTTTTACAAGTCGGTTTCCATTTTTTATATGGAAAATATTATCCATAAATTCTGTGAATTTCAGTATCGGTGTGCCAATTCCAAGAGCAATAATCATAGAAAACAGGAAAACTTCAAATGTCAAATTCCCGCTCGTATAAAGCAGTCCTCCAATAAACAGTACGCTCACAAGAATAGAAGAAAGCACTACATTTGCGGGAGAACTGACAAAATACATCTTGTTGTACAACTTTAAAACCGCACTTTGATAACTGTTTATTGACTGCTCATATTTTGTGTACGCATCATCACTTCGTCCAAATATTTTTATCTCTTTAATGCCTTTAACATACTCAATAACTTTCAAGTTCATATCTTCAATCGAAGTATAATAGACAGCTTGAAAATCATTCATAATGCCTGTATAGAGTGGAAAATAAATAATAAGCGTAAGCATCACAGGAATAACAATAGCAAGTGCCATGCGAACATCAACAAAAAACATCATTATCATTACAGAAGTGGGTAGTAATACACTTGAAATCACTTCGGGTAATGCGTGTGCAAAGGGATACTCCAATCGTTCTATTTCATCAATCAATAGATTTTTAAAATATCCACTTCCTTTTGTTTGCGTTGTTCCAAGTGGCATTCTCATCATTTTTTTTATTATTGCAATACGAACATTTTCTAAAATTGAAAAGGCTGTCTTATGAGAAATGGTCGTTGATGTGTAGTGACATAATATTTGCAATGTCAAAGTTGTAAATATGAACAACACATGAATAATAATTTTTTCTTGTGTTGCCTCCACATTATAAAACAATATAAGTAGCTTATATATTCCTATAAATGCCAAAACTCCAAATATAACTCCTAAAATCGCAATAAAAATGCAAGACAGAATAGGGGCTAACTTCGGTTTCATGAAACTTTTTAAATCTTTGTTATTTTCAGTCATAATATTCCTCCTAACTCAATAGCATTTCTCAAATGCTTAATAAACGGTGTTTTGGATTGTCTTAAAATATTTACTAATCCACATTCAGTTACTTTGCCATCTTCAATTATAAGTACACTTTCGGCAATTTGTGGCAACACTCTAATATCATGCGTTATATAAATATAACTAACAGAATATTTTCTTTTTAGTTTATCTAAAAAATCAAACAACTTGATTCTCATTACAGTATCAAGCATGGAGTCTGCTTCATCAAAAATAATAATATCCGGAGAAATCAATAATGCTCTAACTATTGAAAATCGTTGTAATTCACCACCGCTATAATGTTTTGGCAATTTGTTTAAATCTGCACTTTGAAGTCCTACATCATTAAGTAGAGGATTTAAAAGTTCATTCAGTTGCGTATTCTCTTGAATAAGTTTGTGTATTTTAGCAACTTCTTTTAAACTGTTATATATTGTTATTTCGGGATCAAAACTCATTTCGGGGTTTTGTGTAATAAGTTGTACTTTTTTAGCAAGTTCCAATCGAGTATAATTTCTTCGTATAGATTTTCCGTCTATAATCACATCGCCGCTTGTGCATGGCATAAGTCTTAGAATCACATTAGCTATGGTAGATTTTCCACTCCCACTCTTTCCTACAATACCAAGAACCTGTCCTTTCCCAAGTTTGAAGCTAATATTATTAAGAATTTCAATGGTCTGTTTTTTTAGAAAGCCCTTCTTTAGTGTTACGCATACATTTTGGAGTTCTAACATACTACACTTCCTTTCTCATTAAAAAAAGAAGTCATTTTTTCTTCTGCTGCAAGTAATTTTTTGAAAGTATTGCTTGTCTGTTGTTCATACAACAGCTTCGTCCTATTTTCCTCAACGATTTTACCTTCACTCATTACATAACAATAATCTGATAATTTATGTGCAAGTTCTAAATCATGGGTGATAAGTAAAATTGTTATATTCGTTTCTTTATGTAATTTTGCTATCATATTAGCAATTTGATTTCTTAAAATCATATCCATCCCTTTTGTCGGCTCGTCCATAATCAAAAGATCGGGATAGTTTACCATTCCAATAGCTGTCATAAGTCGCTGTTTCATACCGCCACTTAATTCATGGGGATATAGATTTAATATTTGTTCGGGATTTTTCAATTCCACTTGGTTCAAAACTTCTAACATTCTTTTTTGTTCATTGTTTTTATGATAATTCTTCATTACTAAACGAAGCTGTTTTCCGTTTTTTAATAAGGGATTTAAAGAACCTGCACAATTTTGCATAACTATACTTATTTGTCTA
This sequence comes from uncultured Oscillospiraceae bacterium, assembly GCA_964550315.1. Taxonomy (GTDB): domain Bacteria; phylum Bacillota; class Clostridia; order Oscillospirales; family Oscillospiraceae; genus UBA2658. The sequence continues at coordinate 34,319 of CAZJYY010000020.1, forward strand.
CCTCTAATTTGTTCAAGGTTTCGTTCAGAAAGATTCAACATATCATTATCTTTGAAAAAAATCCTGCCATTTACCAAAAGATTTTCCGCAAAAATCCCCATAGAAGATGTTGCAACAAGACTTTTGCCACTACCGCTGTTTCCTACAATAGCACATATCGAGTTCTTTTTTACTGAAATACTTATATCGCTTATAAGCGTTGTTGTTTCTTTATCACTTATTGCTTTAATATTAAGTTTATCTATATTTAGTATTACATCATTCATACTTCACACCCCTTTGCTTCATGAAGATTTTTTTGATATTGTTTGCTAA
>CAZJYY010000021.1:0-11879 GCA_964550315.1 uncultured Oscillospiraceae bacterium
TGGTGCCCGTGCCGCAGTAAAGGTCAAGCACCGTACCCGTACCGCCAAGGTATTCTGCTACAGAAATGCAAGGCTTATCTAAATCAGAATCAAGCGATATGCCCTTGCCGCTAAAGTATTCATTAAGGAACTTAACGTCTGCTGTGGGAATCGCATAGTTTACTGCAAGCTGGTAAAGGCCCTCCGCCTGTCGGGGGTTAATTTGATAAAAGCTCATGGGGGAAATGCGGAACTTTAGCCCGCACAGCTCGTCCTCTATATATTCGCTGCCCCAAAGGGTGTGAAAGCTGCCGGATAAAACGGTGTTGCCCTCACTTTTATTTACACAGAGCACTATACCCGTAAGCTGGGGACAGGCGGCACGCAGAGCCTGCACAAGCTTTGTTTCCAAGTTACCCAGCCGCTTTGTGCTGACAACACAGGCCACGGACTGGGGATATTTAAGGCTGCAGCGGGTGAAAAGATGGCGGATAAGACCCGAGCCGTCAGCCTCGTCATAGGCGGGAACAGCATTTTCGTCCATAAAGCTGCGCAGGGCGGCGGCGCAGTCAGAGGACAGCTCCGTCTGGATAAGACAGCTATCAACAGGCACTATGCTGTGGCTGCGCTCACGGAAAAAGCCGGTGACAGCGCTGCCGTTATCGGCACTGCCCACGGCATAAATTGCCTTGTTACGATAATTATATATGGAATCATCGCTCGAACCGATAATTTTCTCCACCGAGAAGTCAAGCCCGCCAATTCGCCGGAGGGCATCGTTCACCCGGCAAAGCTTAAAATTAAGCTCCTCTTCATAGCTCATGTGCATAAGGTCGCAGCCGCCGCATTTGCCAAAGGAGGGGCAGGGGGGCTGCCGCCTTTGGTCTGAGGCTTTCAAAAGCTTTACACCCTTGGCGAAAACAGCAGCGGAGCTGACCTTTAAAATTAGGATTTCCCATGTTTCGCCCACAAGAGCCTTATCTACAAAAACAGCACGTCCGCCTATGCGGCATACTCCCGCTCCGGTGCTTGAGTATCCGGAAATTTCGGCGATGTGCGTTTGATTCTTCTTTAATTCTTCCATCCGTGACCTCCAGGCTTCAACAGTTTATGATAAAATGTGTCATGTTTTTCCGTTCTGCCGCAGGCAGGAGAAAAACGACTTGAATTATATAAAATAACTGTTTTACAGTTATTTTAGCATACACATGGATATTTTTCACTTTATTTTTTGCCGTATCGTGGTAAAATGATTGTAAAGTTATAATGAGATTATAGCCATTTTTGGAGCAAAACGGCAAAAAGGGAAAAAATTCGCCCTTTCCTGCTTTTTTAGCGGGATAGGGCGCAGAATAGAATTTGAAAGGACAGCGTGAGAAATGAAACAAATCATCAAAGGAGCTATCGGCGTTGCTTTGGCAGTGCTGGTGGTGGTTCTGGGTTTTGTTATATACGGAAACTACAATCAACACCAAAAGCAGCAGGAGGAGCTGGCGGCGCAGCAGTCACAGGAGCCAACGCCCACACCGGAGCCCACACCCACGCCCACACCCGAGGGCTTTGTGGAGCCGGCAAATGCCGCAAATGTCAAACTTACCGCCTGCGGTGACCTTGTTTGCCACGAGGGGCTGAACACCGAGGCGCAAAAGGCGGACGGCAGCTATGATTATACTCCGCTGATGAACGGCTGCTTTGACGAGGTGAATGCGGCGGACTATGCTATCTGCACCATGGAAACAACCTTCCCGGAGGACGGCGCAATTTCCGGCTATCCCACCTTTAAATCTCCCCCTGCTCTTGCGGGGAGCTTGAAGCGCATAGGCTTTGACCTTATAAACATGGCAAGCAACCACAGTCTTGACTCCGGCAAAAGCGGGCTTGACAACACCTTAAAGGTGCTTGAGGAAGCGGGACTTGACCATGTGGGCACTTATCGCAGTCAAGAGGAGCGGGACGCAAACAACGGAATCCTTGTAAAGGAGATTAACGGTATAAGCTTTGCCTTCCTTTCCTATTCCTACGGCACAAACGGTTTCCCCGTGGAAAACTACCCTTACGCCCTTAAGCTGTACTTCAAGGATTATATGCAGAATGTCATGAAGGACATTGACTATGACCTTTTGAAGGCGGATATGGAAGCGGCAAGGGCACTTAACACCGACATGATCGTTGTTCTCAGCCACTGGGGCTATGAGTATGAAACAACGGCTTGGGAATATCAAACGGAGCTTACGGACTTTTTCTTTGCCGAGGGTGCGGACATTATTATCGGAGGACATCCCCATGTGCCGGAGCCTATAGAGCTTCGTCAGGTAACGGACAACGAGGGCAACGAGAAAACCTGCCTTGTGGCGTACTGTCTTGGAAACTTCCTTTCCTGCATGAATGACAGGTACACGGATTTAACGGCTGCGCTTAATATAGACATTCAGAAAGATCTGGACACGGGGGAAACCTATCTTCGCCACGTTTCCTACACCCCCATGTACATGGTTGACCTTAACGATGTGGGCGTTACCAGCAGATGGCGCTACACTCTTTGGAACCTTCACGCTGCCGTGCAGGCCTATGAGTCCGGTAATAACATGGAGGTAATTAACGAAACCTTGTACAAGGACATGGTTCAGGCGGTGGAGGATATCCACAGCATTATGGACTGGCAGTTTGACACCACAAACGGTGGTGTGGATGTATACGAGTGGGCAAGGGAAAATGGAAAAAGCTAAAATATAAGCGGGAATAAAATATATGCCATGAGGGCGGACAGTGCGCCGTGAAGCAGCTTACCGAAAAAGTGCTTTGCGGGGCTAAGTCCGCCCTCGCTCATTATGGCGGCTGTTTGGGCGTGCACCGATAAACCGCCCCAGCCCAAAATAAACGAAGCGAGGGCGAGATTGAGGGCATTAAGCGCCAAGCCCTGAAGGGAGGCGGAGCCGCTTCCCAGCTCAACAAGTCCAAATAAAAAGCTTTGCACAAAATGCAGTTCCAAACCTAAAAGACGGGAAAGCTCCCCGGCTGTATAATATAAAATCCCCATTCCCTGCAAAATTCCCATAAGGACGCTGAAAAAGACCACAAAGCCGCACACGGAAATACAGGTTTCCGCAGAGCGCTTCACGCTGCCTGTAAAGGCTAAAGAGAGCTTTACACTAGGCGGGGAGGTGACTGATTTCAAATCGGTACTGTCCTGCCCCCGAAGAATTATGCCGGTGAGGACTGCGGAAAGGGCATGAACAGCATAAAGAAAAAAACCGGCGCCGGCAGAGCCGAAGGCGGCGACACCAATAACGGATACACAAAATGCAGGGCCGGTATTGTTGCAAAAGGCGCAAAGCCGCTGGGCTTCACGATGGGACAGCGCACCCGTGCGGCTCATGTCCACCACGGCGGCAGCTCCGGCGGGATAGGAACCCAAAAGCCCCAACAAAAGGGCGGAGGCCCCTCCGCCGGAAACTCCGAAAAGCCTTCTGGTAACCGGTGTCAACCTTTGCCCCAGCCGTTGTGGAATCCCCAGTGCGGATAGAAGGGACGAGCAGACCATGAAGGGAAAAAGGGAGGGGATAAGCACACCGGCGCACAGGAAAAGTCCTTTTAATGCCCCGCTTGCCGCCTCCTTTGGAAAAATGAGAAGAAGGATAAGAACTGCCCCCGCCGAAAGAGAAGAAAAAAGAAAAGTCCATCTGCGCTGCATAAAATAACGCCCCCTCCCCAAAGCTTATGAGCAAATGCGGCGGCATAAGCTTATTTTTCGTTTTTCAAGCATAGGCTTATTTGAGGTGGTGAAGGGATGAAAAGAGCTTTTTTATACCGAAGGGTAACCGAGCCGCTGGGCCTGCCGCCGGAGCTTATCCCCAAGGTTCCGAAAATAATCATGTCGGGGGACAGCGCCGTGTTTATAGAAAACCATGGCGGGCTTAAAAGTTTGAGCGAGGAGCACATTGAGGTGGGGCGGCGGGGCGGTCTTGTGCGGATAAACGGGACGGAGCTGCAGCTTGCGGCCATGACGGCAAGCGATATTGTGGTGCGGGGCTTTATAATTTCTGTGGAGCTTTGCTGACGGAGGGTTAAATGGAAAGACCGTCGGATTTTTGTAGAGGATATGCCGTTATGCAGGTGAAGGGGGCGGAACCGACACTCCTTCTTTCAAGGCTTGCGGCAAAAAACACAGAGTTCTGGGGAGCAGTCGCCCGGGACGATTTTACCCTGCGTTTCAAGGTTCGTTTAGCTTCCATAGAGGAGGTGAAGACGGCCGCAAAGGGCTGCGGCTGTGAGGCCGAGCTTATATGCCGCAGAGGACTTCCCATACGGGCAAAGGCAATAAAAAAGCGGTATGTACTGCTTGCGCTGCCGATTCTTCTTTTACTGTCTCTTACTGCTTCCTCGTTTTTTGTGTGGAGCATGGAGGTGGAGGGAAACGACAAGGTTACGCAAACGGAGATTTTAAATGCCCTTGAGCAGTGTGGCGTGCATATAGGAAGCTTTCATCCGGCATTTAACAACGAGCTTATAAGAAGCAGGGTACTGCTTCTTATTCCGGAGCTTAAATGGATAAGCGTGAGGGTTTTCGGAAGCAGCGTAAATGTTCAGGTCCGGGAAAGAACAAAGATACCCGAGATTTTTGACGAGGAGCAGGCCGTAAGATTGGTGGCAAAGCGTGCGGGTATAATAAAAAACATGAGGATTAAGGCGGGGCTGCCCGTGATGAAGGAAAATTTCGTTGCGGCTCCGGGAGACATCCTTGTGGAGAGCGCTGTTCCCGGGCTTTTGGGCGATGTACAGTGCGTTCATGCATCCGGCAGCGTTCGGGCAAGCACGTTCTACGAACTAAGCGCTATACTACCAGTGACCTATAACCAAAAGGAATATACAGGGGAGGCCTCTCAATGCTATGCCCTAGTTATAGGTGATAAACGTATAAATTTTTACCGCAGCAGTAGAATTTTGGATGCAGAGTGTGATAATATCATAAGCGAGAGTAAAGTTGGGATAAAAGGGCTTTTCGAGCTGCCAATCTCAATCATAAAAATCCAAAGCAGGCCATTTGAACTGGCTGAGCGTGAATACCTGCCGGAAACGGCAAAGACCATGCTTTCCGCCGCCCTTGAAAAGGCGCTTTCCGATAGTATCGGAAAGGACGGTCAGGTGGTTGAAAAAAATATTACCTGCACAGCATCCCGTGGCTATTACATCGCAACCCTGAGGGCGGAGTGCATACAGGAAATTGCCGTTGAGCAAAAGCTTTCGGCGGAGGAGATACATGCGGCAGAGTCCGCAAGGAAGGAAAAAACCGAGGAATGACGGAAAGAATAATGGCAGTGGATCGCATGGAGCAGATAATAAATGTTTTCGGCTCCTTTGACAGGAATATCCACATTATTGAAGCGGAGCTGGCAGTTAAGGTGACAGACCGTGACTCGGAGCTTCACATAAGCGGTGAGGCGGAAAATGTGATGTACGCCGAAAAGGCGATTTCGGGACTTTTGTCCCTTGCCGCCCGGGGCGAGAATATTGATGAGCAGAACGTTCGCTACATTATTAAGCTTGTCCGTGAGGGCGCAGAAAGCAAGATAGAAAAAATAGCAGGGGACGTTATATGCATAACCGCCAAGGGAAAGCCGGTAAAGGCCAAAACCGTGGGTCAAAAGGAGTATGTGGATGCAATCCTCAAAAATACCATTACTCTTGGCATAGGCCCTGCGGGTACGGGAAAAACCTACCTTGCGGTGGCAGCGGCGGTTGCCTCCTTCCGAAATAAGGAGGTAAACCGCATAATTCTTACCCGTCCGGCGGTGGAAGCGGGCGAGCGCCTCGGCTTTTTGCCGGGCGATCTTCAAAGCAAGGTGGATCCGTACCTTCGCCCCTTGTACGACGCACTTTTTGATATGCTGGGCGCCGAGACCTACAACAAGTACCTTGAGCGGGGAAATATTGAGGTTGCGCCCCTCGCTTACATGCGGGGAAGAACACTGGACGACAGCTTCATAATTCTTGACGAGGCACAAAATACCTCCTGCGAGCAGATGAAAATGTTCCTTACCCGTATCGGCTTCGGCTCAAAGGTGGTCATTACCGGCGACGTTACCCAAATAGACCTGCCCGGGGACAAACAAAGCGGCCTTAAGGAGGCCACAAGGGTTTTGAAAAATATTGAGGATATAAAAATTTGCAGACTTACCGGCGAGGACGTTGTGCGCCATGTGCTTGTCCAGCGTATAATCGAGGCTTATGAGGCCGAGGATAAGAGACGTGCCGTATCAGCTCCTAAGCCTGCAGTGCCGGCAAAAAACGCTCCCCAGAAAACCTTCAAGAGGAAGTAGAATGAAACATAAAATATACATTACACGGGAAAAACGGGGCTTGGGATACCTTCTCACAGGGCGGCTTATTCGCCGTGCCGTCAGGGCAGCCCTTACAGTGGAGGGAATCGGCGAAGCTTGCCAAGTCAGCGTTATGTTAACCAACGATGAGGGCATACAGCGCCTTAACCGTGACTTCCGTCAGATGGACAAGCCTACGGATGTGCTGTCCTTTCCCGCAAATGAGCTTACGGCGGGGGATTTTGCTCCGGAGCTATGCGAGCGGGACCCTCAAAATGGACGCATAGTCTTGGGAGATATGGCAATTTCCCTTGAACGGGCAGCAAGTCAGGGCGGTGAATTCGGCCACGGCACAGGGCGGGAAATCCAGTACTTAACAGTGCACAGCATACTGCATCTTTTGGGCTATGATCATGTTGATGAGGGTGAAATGAAAAGGCAGATGCGGCAAAGAGAAAAAGAAATTATGTCAACTATAGAGGGCGTGAAAGAGGAATGAAAAGCTTCGTGTACGCATGGAGGGGACTGGTTTATACCGTTAGAACTCAGCGCAATATGCGAATACATATCTGCTTTGCCTTTTATGTGGCATTGGCCGGTTTTGTTACACGCATAAGTGAGGGTCAGTGGCTTGCGGTTCTGATTTGCATAGCCGCAGTTTTTGGGGCGGAATGCCTTAACACGGCGCTTGAAAGCCTTTGCAACACGGTTCATCCCCAAAGGGCGCAGGGTATTGCCCACGCAAAGGATGCCGCTGCCGGTGCTGTTTTGGCGCTGGCAATTGTGGCTGCCGTGGTTGGAGGTATAGTTTTCTTCAACGGGGCTAAAATAGGCGCTGCAATTGACTTTTTTCGCGCACAGCCGGTGGCTGCGGGGCTTATTGCGGCGTCTCTGATTCCGGCGGGGATTTTCGTTTTTCATAAGCCGAAAAACAAGCTGTGAAGGGTGTTCCGCTGTGAGGGCGTCCCTTGTACGGGAATCCGCAGGGAGACATTTATAGGCGGCAACGGTGTTTTTTAATTGCTAAGGAAAGGCCAAGGACAATGAACGAAACAATAAAATCGCTTTTGGAGCGCAAAAGCGTGCGCGTATATGAGGCCAGGGACATATCCCCGGAGACAAAGGAGCTTCTTTTTGAGGCTGCGTTTGCTGCGCCTACGGCGGGTAATCAGCAGCTCTATACTATAATAGATGTTACTGATGCGGCTTTGAAGGCAGGACTTGCCGTTTCCTGTGACAATCAGCCCTTTATTGAAAGCGCACCCATGGTTCTTGTATTTTGTGCAGACTGCAAAAAGTGGTATGACGCATTTGCCGAGGCGGGTGCGGAACCCAGAAGCCCCTCGGTTGGTGATCTTTTCCTTGCCCTTGACGACGCTCTTATTGCGGCGCAAAACCTTGTCACTGCCGCAGAGAGCTTGGGTATAGGAAGTTGCTATATCGGAGATATAATGGAAAATCGGCAGACTCAGCGGGAAATTCTCGGACTGCCCCACTACGTTTTTCCCGCGGCTATGCTTGTTTTGGGTTATCCCACGCCCCAGCAAAGGGACAGGATAAAACCAAAGCGCGCGGAGAAAAGATTTATAGTATGTGAAAATGCCTATCATAGCCTTGACGGGGCGGAGCTTAGGGAAATGCTTTCCTCCCAATGCGGGGAAAAGGGTTTTGAAGCTTGGATGCAGGCTTTTTGCAAAAGAAAATATAACAGCGACTTTTCAAAAGAGATGAGCCGCAGCGTCAGGGAATATATAGAAACCGATTTTACAAATTAAACTGGAGAATAATATGACTAATACAAACACGACAAAATCAGCAATGATAACTATAGCCGGGCGGCCGAATGTGGGCAAGTCCACCCTTACAAACACGCTGGTGGGCGAAAAAATCGCCATTGTTTCCAATAAGCCCCAAACAACAAGAAACCGCATTTGCGCCATTGTGAATCGTGATGACACGCAAATCGTGCTTATGGACACGCCGGGCTTTCACAAGGCCCGCACAAGGCTTGGCGACTACATGGTAAAGCAGGTGAAGGAGTCCATTGCGGACGTGGACGCCGTGGTTTTGATGGTGGAGCCAATTGCCAATGTGGGCGAGCAGGAGGCAGAGCTTGTTGAACGGATAAAGCAGTCCAAGTGCCCCTCCATACTGGTTATAAATAAGATTGATACCGTTCAAAAGGAAGAGCTTTTGGCGGTTATTTCAGCGTATACAGCCCTGCACAATTTTGATGAGATAATACCCATATCTGCAAAAAATGCCGAGGGAACAAAGGAACTTATGAATGAGCTTTGCAAATTTGCAAAGCCGGGGCCGAAGCTTTTCCCCGAGGATATGGTAACCGACCAGCCGGAAAAGCAGGTTTGCGCAGAAATTGTTCGGGAAAAGCTTCTTTACTGCCTTGAAAAGGAAATCCCCCACGGTACAGCAGTGGTAGTTACAAAATTTTCCGAGCGTATTGAAACGGAGATAATCGACCTTGATGTGACGATATACTGCGAAAAAGCCAGCCACAAGGGTATTATTATCGGCAAAAACGGCGCAATGCTTAAAAAAGTCGGTGAGATGGCACGCAAGGATATTGAGCGCTTCATGGGCACAAAGGTATATCTTCAAACCTGGGTAAAGGTGAAGGACAACTGGAGGGACAGCGACGCACTTATCCGAAATTTTGGATATACAGACTGATTTTACCTGAGAAAAGCGTAAATATAGCCGCCATGCCCGGGTCATACTAAGCCCAGCGAGGTGAGTCAGATGCAAGGCGATGAAGTATGGCGGATGTTTTGCGAAACAGGTGAGCCTGTTTGCTATTTGCTTTACAAAACGGCGTCAAGAGAGATAAAACGATGGCCGGAAATGCCATGCAGTGACCGGCCCGCTGTCGTTGAAATTTGCGATAAGCAGACAAAACGACTGTGATTTGAAGCCGTATCGGTCCGTGAAAGAAAATATTTTTTCAAAAAATATCCTTCTTCAATCCCCGAGTGGATTACGAAAGAGCGATATTAAAACGGACCGGTACGGTGGAGGTTTACATAATATGCACAAAACCACTAGAGCCTTAGTGCTGAGAGAAATTAAATATAAGGAAGCGGACAAGATCATGACTGTGCTCACAGAGGATGAGGGCAAGCTGACCGTGTCCGCCCGGGGCGTTATGCGGGCAGGAAGCAAGTTTGCGGCTGCCTGCCAGTTTTTGTGCTTTTCAGAGATGACGCTTTATGAGCGCATGGGCAAATGGTATTTAAAGGAAGCGCAGACGGTGGAGCAGTTTTTGGGACTGCGGGAGGACCTGGGACTTCTTGCCCTGGGAACTTACATTGCAGAGCTTTTGGAGGCTGTATCCGACGAGGACAGCCCAAACCCCGAGGTTTTAAGCTTGGGGCTAAACACCCTATATTCCTTGAGCCGGAAAATGTACTCAGCGGAGCATATTAAGGCGGCATTTGAGCTGCGCCTTATGTGTCTTTCCGGTTATGAGCCGGCGCTGGACTGCTGCGGAGTTTGCGGGCAGGAACCGGAAAAGCCCTGCTTTAGTACCCTTGGGGGCACGGTGCTTTGCTCCGGCTGCAAAAGGGGAGAGCACGGTGAAACCTTTCCCCTGTGCGGCGAGAGCCTTGCGGCAATGAGAGCCATAGAATACGCCGGGAGCAAGGATTTTTTGAAGTATAAGGCAGAGGACGAGGCTGCAAAGCGGCTTTATGCCATTTGCGAGGCCTATGTGACCGCACAGCTTGAGCGGCGGTTTTCAGCTCTTGATTATTGGAAAAGCGTAAAATAAAGGGAAACCCTTTGGGGAGAACATAAGAATGACAGAATTGTATGAAAAATCAATAAGGACTCTTGAGCTTCCGGCGGTGCTTGAAATGCTTTCACAGGAGGCGGTAAGCCAGCCCGCCAAGGAAAGAGTCCTTACCCTGCGACCCTCAGACAGCGAGTATGAGGTGAAGCGCAGACTTGGTGAAACAAGTGCCGCAAAGGCCATGATGGTTTTGAAGGGCAGCCCCTCCTTCGGTGGTGTCAAGGACGTGCGGTCCTCCCTTTCCAGAGCCGACATCGGGGGAATGCTGAACACACGTGAGCTTTTGGACATTGCAGGTGTTTTGCAAACGGCACGCACAGTGCGGGCTTACGCCAACGGCGAAAACTGCGGCAGAAACGATATCGACTTTCTTTTTTCTTCGCTTATGGCGAATAAGTATTTAGAGGAAAAAATAAGCGGCTGCATAACGGCGGAGGACGAAATCGCCGACGGCGCAAGCAGCGAGCTTGCTACCATACGCAGACACATGCGGGCGGCGGGGGCAAGGGTACGGGAGGCGCTTCAAAAGATAATTTCTTCCCCATCCTACGCCAGTGCGCTTCAGGAACCGATTATAACCACAAGAAGCGAGCGCTACGTCGTACCTGTGAAAGCTGATCACAAGGGCAGCATACCGGGTCTTGTTCACGACATTTCTTCCAGCGGGGCCACCCTTTTTGTGGAGCCCATGGCGGCGGTGAAGGCCAATAATGAGCTTCGTGAGCTTAAGGCCAAGGAAAAGCAGGAAATCGAGCGTATCCTTATGGAGCTTTCCGCCGAGTGCGGTCAGCATGCCGAGGATATAATACGGGACTTTAACGTTCTTGTAGAATTGGACAGCATTTTTGCTCGTGCCAGGCTTAGCTATAAACTTAATGGTGACGAGCCGGTGGTGTCCGATAGGAGAATAGTGTTAAGACGGGCACGGCATCCCCTACTTCCAAAGGAGACAGCAGTACCCATAGATTTGGAGCTTGGCAGCGAATTTGATACCCTGGTTATAACCGGCCCTAACACCGGCGGAAAAACCGTTACCCTCAAAACCATTGGCCTTTTGTGCGTTATGGCGGCCTGCGGACTGCACATCCCCGCAGCGGATGGAAGCTGCGTGCCCGTGTGGCACAGCGTCCTTGCGGACATTGGCGACGAGCAAAGCATTGAGCAGTCACTATCGACCTTTTCGTCCCACATGACAAACATTGTGAAGATACTGGAGGGCTGCGACGACAGAAGCCTTCTTCTTTTTGATGAACTGGGAGCGGGCACAGACCCGGTGGAGGGTGCGGCTCTTGCAACCGCAATTATAGAAAACGCACGCCACAAGGGGGCAATGATAGCTGCAACCACCCACTATGCGGAGTTGAAGGTTTATGCCACCACCACCAAGGGAGTGCAAAACGCATCCTGCGAATTTGATGTGGAGTCCCTGCGGCCCACCTATAAGCTTTTAATCGGAATTCCCGGAAAATCCAACGCCTTTGCCATTGGTGAACGGCTTGGACTTCCCGAATGCGTTATTGAGGACGCAAAGGGCAGGGTCAGCGCCGAAAGCGTTAGCTTTGAAGCCACAATTGAGCGTCTTGAGCAAAGCAGGCAACTCATGGAAAAGGACAAGGACGAAATCCGCCGCAAGCTTCGTGAGGCAGAGGAGACGGCAAAGAAAAACGATCAGCTTCGCCGAGAGCTGGAGGTTCGTCTGGAAAAGGCGGACGAGAAGGCCAAGCGGGAGGCGGAGCGGATTTTGGAGGATGCCCGCCGAACGGCAGAGCGCACTT
>CAZJYY010000021.1:11979-30574 GCA_964550315.1 uncultured Oscillospiraceae bacterium
AAGCGGGAGGCGGAGCGGATTTTGGAGGATGCCCGCCGAACGGCAGAGCGCACTTTTGATGAGCTTGAGCAAATGCGTAAGCGCCAGAGCAAGGACATGGACCATCTCCGTGAAAACGAGGCCCGGGCGGAGCTGCGCCGTCAGCTTAACGAGGCAGAGGGACGTGTTTTAAAAAAGTCGGACAAGCCTGCGGAGAAAAAGGTGTCCGCCCGTCCCGCAAGGGCAGGCGATGTGGTGGAGCTTATTTCCATGGGCGTGAAGGCGCAGGTCATTTCCGTATCTGCAGACGGAGGTCTGCAGCTTCAGGCGGGAATAATGAAGGTAAGCGCAAATCAGGACGAGGTTTACCTTTTGGAAAATGAGTCCGTGAAAAAACCAAAGCTTTCAGTTTCCGGAAACACCCAGCTTCGCACCCAGTCCACCGGCTCGGAGCTTGATTTGCGGGGAATGATGACGGATGAGGCAATTCCTGTTCTGGAGCGGTATCTTGACAGTGCTGTTATGAGCAGACTTGAAAAGGTTACGATAATTCACGGCAAGGGCACCGGAGCCTTAAGAGCGGCCGTTCATCAGAATCTAAAAATGAATAAAGCTGTTAAATCCTTCAGATTAGGTCTGTTCGGGGAGGGTGAGAACGGCGTTACGGTTGTGGAACTGAAATAAAACGGGTATTGAGAATTTGTTTATGCTGTGCAAAACCACAAAAAGGGGAAAAGCGGTTGACGGGAACAAGTTACTTTGATAAAATAAAGCAAACATAGCGACAATACCAGCCATAAAGCCATAAGGAGTGACGATTATGCTCACACGGGAAGTTACCATTAACAATCAGGTAGGTCTGCACGCAAGACCGGCTACTTTTTTCATCCAGAAGGCTAACGAATTCAAAAGCAATATTTGGATTGAAAAGGAAGACCGCAAGGTCAATGCAAAGAGTCTTCTTGGTGTTCTGTCTCTCGGCATAGTAAAGGGAACCTCCGTTACACTCATTGCGGACGGAAGCGATGAAAAGGATGCACTCAATACTTTGGAAACCCTTATCGTATCTGACTTTACAGAATAGAACATTTTTCCGGAATACTTACGGGGCGCAGTTTGCTGCGCCCCGTTTTGTTTTATAAAGGGTATATACTATTTTATAAAAATCATATATAATAGCTTCTATGTATCAGAAGTTGTGATTTATAATTGTCCCTAACTTCGTGGACGGGCGGAAAATGCGTAGCATTTATCGAAAGCAACATCGCTTTTTCAAAGGCCTATGACGCATGGCTGATTGATTTAAAATATTCCTTAGGAGGTGACGTCTTGCATATTGAAGAGCTTAGGGCAAAAGCAAATAAGCTTCCACTTTTGCCGGGAGTGTATCTGATGCTGGACGAGCACTCGGAGGTTATATACGTTGGCAAGGCAAAGGCCTTGAAAAACAGGGTTACAAGCTATTTTCGAGGAGAACACGAGCCTAAAACCGCCGCCATGGTGGAAAAGGTTCGGGACTTCAACGTTATTGTTGCGGCCTCGGAATTTGAAGCCCTGGTGCTGGAAAACTCTCTTATAAAACGGCACCAGCCACACTACAACATTCTTCTTCGGGACGATAAGGCCTATCCTTTTATAAGGATGGACGTTAAAAGTCCCTGTCCCCGCATGAGCATAGCCAACAAAACCGCAGAGGACGGCGCAAAATACTTTGGTCCCTTCGGGGGGCGGGGAGTAAGCAAGGATATCATTGATACGGTGAATAAGGCTCTTCTTCTTCCATCCTGCGGAAAGAAATTTCCCGCAGATTTTGGAAGGGGCAGACCCTGCCTTAATTTCCACATGGGCAAGTGCCTTGGCTGGTGCGCCGGTAATAAAAGCATTGAAGATTATCAAAGAAGCACCCAGCAGGCAGAGATGATACTCTCCGGCAAGGGAACGGAGCTTCAAGAGACGCTGGAGACCGAGATGCTTAAGGCTTCGGAGGAGCTTCGATTTGAACAGGCTGCGGAGCTTCGCAACAGGCTTCGGGCAGTGTCGGAGCTTCAGAACCGTCAGAAGGTCATCGGTGCAAACACGGCCGATGCGGACGCTGTGGGCTTTTTCCGTGGTGCAAAATCCTGCTTTACGGTTCTGCACTATGTGAATGGCGACTTGGCGGGCAAGGACTGGGAGCTTATGGACGAGCCGCTGGAGAACGACGCCGAGGCGATGTCGGCGCTGGTTAGGCAATACTATGCGCTGCGGGGTGCTTGGCCCAGAGCGGTGCTTTTGCCCATGGATACCGAGGATGCAGACGACATCCAGCAGCTTTTAAGTGAGGCGGCGGGCCGCAAGGTGGCGGTGGAAATCCCCCAGCGGGGAGAAAAGCGACTCATGGTGGAAAAAGCTGTTATAAATGCCCGAGAGGAATGCGTTCGGGCAACCACCGCCGTGCAAAGGCGGCAAAAGACCCTTGAATGGCTGCGAGACGCTCTGTCCCTTGCGGATATACCACACAGGATAGAGGCGTTTGACATTTCAAATACGGGTAATTTTGGCATGGTTGCCTCCATGACCGTTTTTTGCGAGGGCAAGCCCCTGAAAAAAGATTATAGAAAGTTTAAAATAAAGGAGCTTTCCGGGCAGAATGACTATGGAAGCATGCGGGAGGTACTGCTGCGGCGCTTTAAGCGTTATCTGGACGGCGACGAGAAGTTCAAAGAGCTTCCTGATCTTCTTTTAATAGACGGCGGCGCAGTTCATGCAGGGATTGCAGAGGAGGTCCTTTTCGAGCTTAAGCTCACCATACCGGTTATGGGCATGGTGAAGGACGACAGGCACAGAACAAGAGCTCTTATCCGCAGCGACGGAAAAGAGGTGGCAATAACGGCGAATCCCGCAGTGTTTGCGCTTATCGGAAACATTCAGGAGGAGACTCACCGCTTTGCCATTGAATTTCACAGAAGTCTCAGAAGCGCAACCATCGGTTCAACGCTGGAGAATATCCCCGGAGTGGGAGAAAAAAGAAGAAACGAGCTTTTAAAGCATTTTAAAACCATAAATGCCATAAAGGAAGCGTCTGTGGGTGAGCTTAGCGCCGTGGTTCCCAAAAATGCGGCGGTGGCGGTCTATGAATACTTCCACAAGCAGGAGAACAAGGAGGAAGCCAAATGAGGGTTATAACCGGAACAGCCCGGGGCAGAAAGTTAAACGAGCCTAAGAACATGGACATTCGTCCCACCACTGATAATGT
This sequence comes from uncultured Oscillospiraceae bacterium, assembly GCA_964550315.1. Lineage (GTDB taxonomy): Bacteria > Bacillota > Clostridia > Oscillospirales > Oscillospiraceae > UBA2658. The sequence continues at coordinate 15,194 of CAZJYY010000021.1, forward strand.
GAAGGAGTCTATTTTCAACATTGTCCAATTTGATGTGGAGGGCAGACGGGTGCTGGATCTTTTTGCCGGGACGGGACAGCTTGGAATAGAAGCGCTTTCCCGTGGGGCAAAAAGTGTTACCTTCGTGGATCAAAGCACGGAGGCGGTGGAGCTCTGCAAGCAAAATCTTGCCCACTGCAAACTGGAGGGGACGGTGGTTAAGGCCGACTCGGTGTCCTTTTTAGAGAAATGCGGCAAGTTTGACCTTATTTTTATAGACCCACCCTATGAAAGCGGCCTTATGGATGCTGCCCTGAAAAAAATAATAAAATTTGACATATTGTCAGAGGGTGGTATAATTATCTGTGAATCAAAACGGGAAAACTCTGTAAAATCAATGGAGCTGCCCTATTTTATCGGCCGTGAATACAACTACGGCAGAGTTAAGCTTACCGTTTGCGGACGGAAGGCTGATTAGCGCCGCTTTGCGAAAGGATGAGAAATCTGCGATGATAACCGCAATCTATCCCGGCACCTTTGACCCCATTACCTTGGGACATATGGACATTATAAAAAGAACTGCCGCACTTTTTCCAAAAGTGGTGGTGGCGGTTGTAATGAACATTGAAAAAAGTCCCATGTTCGAGATTGATGAGCGTGTGGAGCTTATTAAAAAAGCTGTGAAGGACCTTCCAAATGTGGAAGTGGATTGCTCTATCGAGCTTTTGGCAGACTTTGCAAAGCAGTACGAGAATCCCGTTGTTATCAAGGGATTGCGAAATCTTGTAGATTACGAATACGAGACCACCATGGCGGTGTTTAATAAAAAGCTTAATCCGCAGCTTGAAACCTTCTTCATTACTGCCAGCCAGGAATACACCTATGTTAGTTCTTCGGCGGTAAGGCAGCTTGCGGCCTATGGCTCCGACCTCACGGACTATGTTCCGGCGGAGGTTATTGAGGCGATTGCTCGAAAGACACAAAACGGAGGTACATCGAAATGAACGAAACCGATAACGAAGTAAGCGAACTGCTGGAAGAACTTTACAACATTATTGCAGAAGCATGGGGAGTCCCCCTTGGCAAGGACAAGTGTATGATCCAAAGGGAAAGCACTCTTAACCTTTTGGACGAAATCCGTGCACAGCTTCCTGTAGAGCTGGTGGAAGCAAGAAGGCTTCTTTCCGCACGGGACGAGTTTATTGCCAACGCAAAGCGTGAAGCAGAATCCATCCGCAAGGCTGCGGAGGAGGAGGCAAGGCGCCTTGTGGACGAGCAGGAAATGGTTCGTGCCGCAAAATATCGGGCAAACGAGATTATAGCCGCTGCAGAAAACAAGACCAAGGAGTTGTCTCGTGCTGCAAACGAGTATGTTGATGACGCACTGAGACGCACTGAGGAGGCCATTGTTGCCGCACAGCGTGAGGTGAACCAGTCCAGAAGCCGTTTTCGCAGCCTTGCCGGGGCAAGACCCTCTGCCGATTATCAAACCATAGCTGCCGAGACAGAGGAAGAGACTGAATAAGTGCCAGTGATGGCTGTTGAAAAAAACACCCTGCCGAAAAAATTTTTTGGCAGGGTGTTTTCAATATGTTGATAAAAAAACTTTAAACCGGAAAAATAAACACAAAGAATTGTGGTTTGTGGACTTGACCTGACCGCAAAGCATTGCAAATGCAAGAGTTTTTGAACAAATTAACTCTTGCATTTATTTATGTTAACTACTATAATGGGGCTACTTGGTGGGGCGAAGTGGGATAAAATGTTGAAAAATCCCAGCGACGAACCACACTGTGGGCAAAATTGGCCCGAATAACAGGATAATGAGGGGAGGGAAAGTCGTGACAGGTGAATATCAGCACACACTGGATTCAAAGGGACGTCTTTCCGTACCCACAAGACTTCGTGAGGAGCTTGGAAATGTTTTTTACGTTACGTTATCAATGGATAAATGTCTGTCCGCATATTCCGCAGAGAGCTGGGGAAGCTTTACGGACAAGGTCAACGCAATGCCCTATGTCAAGCAAAGAAAAATGCGGCCGCTCTTCGCGTACGCAGCAAGAGTTGAACTTGACGCCCAGGGAAGGGTCCTCCTTCCGCAGAATTTAAGAGACTATGCAGGCTTGAGCAAAAACGTTACTGTGGTGGGCTGCAATAACCACGCCGAGTTTTGGGACAGCGATAGCTGGAGCACAGTGAACGCAGAGGAAATGACACCTGAAAACATCGCCGCAGCGATGGAGGAGCTGGAGTTCTGATATGAACGAATTACATTATTCAGTAATGCTTCAGGAGTGCATTGAGGCGCTGGACATTAAGCCCCAGGGCGTATATGTTGACGGAACTCTTGGCATGGGAGGGCACTCTCTGGAAATTGCCAAAAGGCTTCATGGCGGAAGGCTTATTGCCATCGACCGTGACCAAACGGCTCTTGAGCGTGCCGGCAGGAGACTTTCCGATTATAAGGACTGCGTAAGCTTTGTACATGGAAATTTTCGGGATCTGGGCGCAATTTTAGATGCGCAGGGCCTTGAAAAGGTGGATGGAATGCTCTTTGATTTGGGCGTTTCCTCACCCCAGCTTGACGAGAGTGAGCGGGGATTTTCATATATGGCGGACGCTCCCTTGGACATGCGAATGGACATGAGCGAATCCCTTACAGCGGCAGAGGTGGTGAACACCTGGCCTAAGGATAAGCTTAAGCGCATACTTTACGATTTCGGCGAGGAGCGCTTTGCGCCGAGAATTGCAGAAGCCATAGAGAGAGCCAGGGAGCAGCGTGAAATTAAAACCACGCTGGAGCTGGTGGATATAATAAAAAGTGCCATGCCTGCCGTTGCGCTTCGTGAAAAGCAGCATCCGGCAAAAAGAAGCTTTCAGGCAATACGCATTGCTGTAAACGACGAGCTGGAGGCGGTTTCCGATGTCCTGTCCGTTGCGGCAGACAGGCTTAAGCCCGGAGGAAGGCTTGCGGTTATAAGCTTTCACTCGCTGGAGGACAGAATAGTCAAAAACGCAATCACATCAAGGGAAAACGGCTGCACCTGCCCACGGGACTTTCCCGTTTGCACCTGCGGCTTTACACAGACACTTAGAAGCATAACAAGAAAGCCCCTTATGGCAAGTGCCGAGGAGTTGGATGAAAATCCCAGATCACGCAGCGCAAAGCTACGAATAGCGGAAAGAGTGTAAACCTTGTTCCATCCGAAAGGAGGACGGAAAATGGCAGCAAACAAAGCATACGGCCGCGGGGCAGTCATGGGAAGTCTTGCATATGACTTCGAAAATCCCGCCCTCTGGCCCGAGGAAGCAACATACAGGCAGCCCGAGAGGCGTGTGGTCATTCCAGCGCCCCCTCAGGTTAAGGATGAGGTAAAGGCTGCAGCCAAGGTAAGAACCAGCCAAAGTGTTTCTCCGGCTGCAATAGTAGGCTACATATGCGCCGCAGTTATGATCGTGGTCCTGCTTATGGCAAAAATCCAGCTCACGGTGGTGACTGATAGGGCGGCAGGACTTGAAACACAGCTTGCAAGTCTTGAAACAGCTCAGTCAAGGCTGCTTATTGATTACGAAAGCGCCTTTAATCTTTCAGAAATTGAGGAATATGCCACCTCGGTACTGGGAATGCAAAGACCTCGTGACGAGCAGATATATTATCTTGAAGGTGCTATTCCGGACAAGGCTGTTGTTTTGGAAAACCAGTCGGAGGGCGGCCTTATCAATGAAATAAAGAAAATGCTTTCGGCTGTCGGCGAATATTTCAGATGAGTTCAGCAGTATAATTATAGGCATAGAGGTTTATAAATGTATAATCCTTTCAGCCCCGAGAAAAAATACTGCACCGGAGTGAGGTTTTATGAATAGCCGAAAAAAGAAGAGCAGCACACAGACACCAAATTCAATGATGCTTCGCCGCACACTATTCCTTATGACAGTGTGCGGCATAGTTGCTTTTGCGGTGGTGGGAATTCGCCTTGCAAAGCTGCAGATAATTGACCACAATAAGTATGAAAAGCTGGCCATCGAGCAGCAGGTAAGAGATACCACGGTGGAGGCTGCCAGAGGCGCAATCTATGACACCAACATGAAGATTCTTGCCATGAGCGCCAGTGTTGACGATATATTCATAAGTCCTGCGGAGATGGATATGTATGACGAGGATCCGGCGTTTATATCCCAGAATCTTGCCGAAATACTGGGGCTTGACTATGAGACAATTCTCAAAAAAACTGAGGATAAAAAATCCTGGTACAAGACTGTTGCCAAAAAGGTGGAGCCTGAGGTTTCTGATCTTGTGCGGGAATTTAAAAATAAGTACGAGCTTAAGGGCATCCATATTGAGGAGAGCAGCAAAAGGTACTATCCCTACGGAAACCTTGCAGCCCACGTGATAGGCTTTGTTGGGGCGGAGAATATGGGCTTTGCAGGGATAGAGTCAAAGTATAATACTGCCCTTACCGGCATTAACGGTCGGGTGGTAAGAGCAAAAAATGCTGCAGGAACGGATATGCTTTTCACAAGCTTTGAGGATTATTACGACGCTCAAGATGGAAGCGACGTTGTTTCTACCATCGATTCGCAAATCCAATACTACATAGAAAAGCATCTTACTCAGGCTGTGCGGGACTATGATTGTCAAAACGGCGCAGCCGCAATTGCCATGAATGTTGACACAGGTGCTATACTTGGATGGGCGAGTCTTGGGAATTTTGACCTAAATAACTATCAGCTTGTCAGCGAAGATGCACAGAAGCTGATTGACGCTGAAACGGACGAGGCGAAGAAAAACCAGCTTCTGCAGGAGGCACAGTTCCTGCAATGGCGCAATAAGGGCCTTTCGGACACCTATGAGCCGGGCTCGACCTTTAAAATCATCACCCTGGCAATGGCTTTGAATGAAGGCGCTGTGAAGCTGGGGGATTCCTTCTACTGCGGCGGAAGCGTGGAGGTCACCGGCCGAGACAAACCGGTAAGCTGCTGGAAGACCCAGGGACACGGCAATCAGACTCTTACTCAGGCGCTGCAGCACTCCTGCAACGTGGCATTTGTAAACATAGGCATGAGGGTAGGGGCTGAAAAGTTTTATGAATATTGTGAGGCATTTGGCTTTTTTAATAAGTCCAACAGTCCCGACGCCACGCTCTCGGGAAAAACCGGTATTGATTTGGGCGGAGAAAGCGGAAGCATTTGGTGGACAAAAAATGTTTTTTGCAATCCGGAAAACAAATCCTCCCTTGCGGCTGCCTCCTTTGGTCAGACCTTTAACATTACCCCAATTCAGCTTATTACGGCGGTTTCAGCCTGCTGCAATGGCGGTTATCTTATGCAGCCCTATGTGGTTGCCGAAACTATCGGCGCAGACGGTACTTCAATTACAAAAACCGAGCCGAAGGTGGTGCGTCAGGTAATAAGTGAGGAGACCAGCAAAACCGTTTGCTCCATGCTGGAGCAGGTGGTGGGCGACACAAAAGAGGGTACAGGCAAAAACGCCTACGTTGCCGGATATCGCATCGGCGGTAAGACCGGAACGTCAACAAACACCACCATAGAGTCACAAACAGGCGTAAAGCAGTACATAGTCTCTTTCCTTGGCGTTGCCCCCATGGACGACCCGAAGATTGCCCTTTTGGTGCTATTGGATTCACCCTCCAACGAAAGCGGAATTTATATAAGCGGTGGTCAGATGGCAGCGCCGACAGTTGGAAAAATGCTGGCGGATATTCTGCCGTACATGGGCTATGAGCCTAACTACAATGCCGATGAAAAAACCACCATCGACCGTGCAGTTCCCGATTTAAGCGGATTGAGCCGTGACGATGCACTGGCAAAGCTCGCCGCAAACGGATTTGCCGGAAGAGTCATTGGAGAGGGCGGAGTGGTAACAGCCCAGCTTCCTTCGGCAAACAGCGTTATAGCGTCCGGCAGTCAGGTGATAATATACTGTGACAGCCAACCTTCAACCGACCTTGAAACCATGCCGAACCTTGCGGGACTTACCTACAGCGTGGCAAAGCAGCGCTTAGGCTCGCTGGCTCTATTTATAAGAGCGGCAGGCCCCATAACCGACCCGGACACCATTGTTGTTTCAAGGCAGAGCATTGCAGCCGGTGAAAGCGTTGAGCATGGAAAGGTTATTGAGGTAAGCGTTGTAGACCAAAGCAATATTGGACGATACTAAGGATTAGAATTCGGAGGACAGACATGAAGCTTTGTGAACTTCTGAAAAAAATAGAGGTCATTGAGACAACAGCCGACCCGAATATAGAGATAGGGGACATTAGCTATGATTCCCGAAGCACGAAAAAGGGAGATCTTTTTGTTGCCATACGGGGCTTTGAAAGCGACGGGCACAGGTATATTGCAAACGCCGTTAATTCGGGCGCTGTAGTTGTGCTGTGCGAGGAAAAGCCCCAAGAGGACATTCCATTCGTGCTGGTGGAAAATTCACGCAGGGCGCTTAGCATTGCCTCCATCAACTATTTTAAAAATCCCGCAGCTCAAATGACCCTTGTGGGCGTTACGGGCACCAACGGCAAGACCACCACCACCATGCTTTTAAAGCACGTTATTGAGGACATTACAGGAAAAAAGGCCGGACTTATCGGCACAAACCAAAATATGATAGGCGGCACTGTGCTGCCCACGGAGCGCACAACACCGGAATCATATGAGCTGCAGAAAATATTCCGTGAAATGGCAGACGCCGGCTGTGAATATGTTATAATGGAGGTGTCCTCCCACGCACTTGCCCTTGACAGGGTGGCGGGGCTTCAATTCAAGGTGGCGGTTTTCACAAACCTTACCCAGGACCATTTGGACTTTCACAAAACTATGGAGGACTATGCCGCGGCCAAGGCCATACTTTTTGAGCACTGCGACAGGGCGGCCATCAATTTGGACGACGATTGGGGCGGATACATGTGCGAGCGGGCAAAGTGTCCTGTTTTTACCTATTCCGAAACAAAGCTTGAAGCGGATTTAGTGGCAAAGGATCTTAGACTTTCACCCTCTGACGTTAAGTTCTGTGCCCTTGCGGGGGGCGGACTAGAGCGGGTGCGGCTTGGCATACCGGGACGCTTTTCGGTGTACAACGCCATGTCAGTAATTTCGGCGGCGCTTCTTTTGGAGCTGCCCCTGGGGGACATTTGCAAATCGCTTCAAACTGCACACGGTGTGAAGGGTAGGGTGGAGGTTGTGCCCACACCCTCAGATTTTACAATACTAATCGACTATGCCCACACCCCGGACGCTCTCGAAAATGTTTTGAAGTCCATGAGAGAGGTCACCGAGGGAAGGCTTGTGGTGCTTTTCGGCTGCGGCGGCGACCGGGATAAGTCAAAGCGTCCCATAATGGGCGATATTGGCACAGCCAATAGTGATTTTGCGATTATTACCTCGGATAATCCCAGAACAGAGGAACCGGGAGAAATAATTGCGGAAATAGTCGCCGGAGTTAAGGTTCAAAAGAGCCGATACACGGTTATCGAGGACAGAAGAGAGGCCATAGCCTACGCTATTGACAAACACCGCCAGGGTGACGTTATTATACTTGCGGGAAAGGGTCACGAGACCTATCAGATAATCGGCAAGACTAAGCATCATATGGATGAGAGGGAAATAGTTGCCGAGAAAATTGCAAAAACTACTATAGATTAGACTTTCGGCACGGAGGAGAAGATTATGTTATTGAGGCTTTTGTTGGCGATGCTTGTTTCATTTGTCGCTGCAGTTATTGTTGGAAAGATATTGGTTCCATACTTGAGAAAGCTTAAAGCGGGGCAGATGATACGAGAGGATGGTCCAACCTGGCATATGGGCAAGGCGGGGACCCCCACCATGGGCGGAATAATCTTCATTTCCAGCATATTTATTACCTGCGTCACAGTGGGCTTTACCTGCATTAAGGGTGGGGAGCTGGGACATATTTTCGTCTTGCTTTTAGCACTGGGCTTCGGTGCAGTGGGCTTTTTGGACGACTATGAAAAGCTTAAGCACAAGCAGAATCTCGGCCTTACCGCCGGAAAGAAGTTTATTCTTCAAGTGGCTGTGGCAGCGCTCTTCGTTTTTGTGCTGCGCAGGTTCGGATATATTAACCCCAGCTTGTATATCCCCTTCTTTGATATTACATGGCAGATTCCCGAGTGGATTTATTTTACCTTTGCGATTTTTGCCATTGTTGCCACAGTGAATGCCGTGAACCTTACCGACGGCGTTGACGGTCTTGCCACAGGCGCATCAATACCCGTGTTCCTTTTTTACGCTGCAATTGCCTTTGTTTGGGGGGAGAACTATCTTTCTCTGGGCATTTTTTCCGCAGCGGTACTGGGTGGGCTTTTCGCATTTTTGCTTTTCAATTTTAACCCCGCAAAGGTTTTTATGGGGGATACCGGCTCCCTTTTCCTTGGGGGTGCAGTGGCAGGCATGGCCTTCGCCCTTGATATGCCGCTTATTATCCTTGTTGTGGGCATACTCTATGTGGTCGAAGTCCTTTCCGACGTTATACAGGTGGGTTATTTTAAGCTTTCCCACGGTAAGCGTGTTTTTAAAATGGCGCCCTTCCATCATCATTTGGAGATGGGGGGATGGACCGGCAAGAAATGGACGGAGAAGGAGCTTTTCACCCTTTTCACCGGCATTTCAACCGTAATGGCAATTATATCCTTCCTGGCTGTAAGGGGACGTTTCGTAGCATAAGGACATAAAAGGAGGTAAAAGCGTGCGGCAGAATGACACTGTATTGCAAGATTACAGACGTGACATGAGCATCAACAGGGGGCCTATGGATATACCCTTTTTGCTGATAGTGCTTTTACTTCTCGGCATAGGTGTTATTATGGTTCTGTCGGCAAGCTACGCCAGCGCCTATTATGACCTTAACAACGAAACAGGCAGCAACGCAACCTACTATTTCACAAGACAGCTTGCCTTTGCAATAGGCGGTGTGGTACTTATGTACATATTTTCACGGCTGCCCATGGACTTTTACAGAAGGTTTTCAAAGCTTCTTATGTTTGGCTCCATCGCTCTTTTGGCTGCGGTGCTTGTTATAGGTACGGAGAGCCACGGAGCAAAGCGCTGGATAAATTTGGGGTTCACCAACTTTCAGCCCTCGGAGATTGCAAAAATTGCCGTTATACTGTATTTCTCCCATCGCATATGCCAAACGGGAAACCAAATGGGCACTTTTAAAAAAGGTGTAATGCCCTTTGCGGTTTACCTTGTTATTTTGGTGGCGCTGCTTGCGCTGGAGCCCCACTACTCGGCGGCACTCATAATAATCGCCATCGGAGCTATAATGCTTTTTGCGGGCGGGGCACGAATGTTTTGGTTTGTGGGCGGAGGCATAACCGTTGTGGGCTTTTTTATCGTTGCCATAAACTTTGTTGACTATCTAAAGGTTCGCATCGAAGCGTGGCAGAACCCTTTTGCAGATGCCAGCGACGGTGGTTATCAGGTAATTCAGTCCCTTTATGCAATTGGCAGCGGCGGACTTTTCGGCTTGGGCCTTGGGCAAAGCCGGCAAAAGTATCTTTATCTTCCCGAGGAGCATAACGACTACATATTCTCCATAATTTGCGAGGAACTGGGCTTTATTGGCGCCGGACTTATATTGGTTCTTTTTGCACTTTTGATTGTTCGGGGATATTGGCTTGCCATGCATATGCGGGATAGATACAGCTTTCTTGTGTGCACCGGAATAACCTCGCTTTTGGCGATTCAGGTACTTTTGAATGTCTGTGTTTGCACCAATCTTCTTCCCTGCACCGGAATTTCCTTGCCGTTTTTCAGCTATGGCGGAACGGCACTTTTGATACAAATGGGTGAGATGGGAATTATTCTGAGTGCATCAAGAGACATTCCAGTACAAAAAACTACAAAACGAAAACGAAGCGGGGCGCAAGACCCGGCTTAGAATACTCACAAGAGGAGTGGTGAAAATGAACTTTTTGTTCACCTGCGGCGGTACTGCCGGACATATAAACCCAGCTATTGGAGTTGCCCAAAGACTTAGGGAACTCATGCCGGACTGCGGCATCCTTTTTGTAGGTGCTCAGGGACATATGGAAACAGAGCTTGTCCCCAGAGAGGGCTTCGACATAAAAACAGTTAAAATCACCAATATCAGCAGAAGCCTGAACATGGAGGGGCTAAAGCACAATATTGATACGGTGAAAAATGTTTTTGGCTCAACCTCCGAAGCCAAAAAAATTATCAAGGAATTTAAGCCGGACGTGGTTATCGGCACAGGGGGCTACGTTTGCTATCCGGTGCTTAAGGCGGCCCATTCACTGGGCATACCCACGGTGGTACATGAAAGTAACGCCGTTCCCGGGCTTACAACAAAAATGCTTGCAAGTACTACAGACAGGATACTTGTGGGCTTTGAGGATTCACGCCAGTACTACAGACACCCGGAAAAAGTGGTGGTTACGGGGACTCCCGTGCGGGGAGACTTCCGCAATGCTGACAAGGCGGCGGCCCGGGAAAAGCTTGGTCTTGCGCCTGATCGTCCGGTGGTGGTTTCCGTGTGGGGCAGCCTTGGGGCGGCTTTCATGAACAAAACAATGGTGGGCTTCATAGAAAAGGCTATGGGTAATCCTTTCTTTACTTTGATACATTCCGCAGGAAAAAGCGGCTATAATACAATGATACAGGACATGAAGCGGGAGGGCATCGAAAACCCGAAGCTTTGCGGCATGGATGTAAGGGAATATATTTACGACATGCCCCTTGTTATGGCGGCGGCAGATCTTGTGGTGTGCCGCAGCGGTGCGTCCACCTTAAGCGAGCTTACGGTGCTTGGAAAGCCTGCAATTTTAGTGCCGTCCCCCAACGTTACCAACAACCATCAGGAAAAGAACGCACGTGTGCTTGAAAAAGCCGGCGGGGCAGTGCTTATTCCCGAGAGCGATATAAGCTCAGATAAGCTTCTTGGCTCGGTGTCCCTGCTTTTAAGTCGGCCCGACACTCTTGCGTCCATGTCAGAGCAGATGAAAAAGCTTGGTGTTGGCAACGCCACAGAAAGAATAGCGGAAATTATTTTAGAACTGGCGGCAAAATAGACTCTTTTCGCGCCGATTATCAAAATTAGAATTCCTTGCATAGTATGGCGTAAAATCCAACTGTGCGGAGGGAAACCAATGAGTATTTGGCGTATTAAAGGAGGCAGCAGCCTTCAGGGAGAGCTTAACGTACAGGGAGCAAAAAACGCTGTCCTTCCTATTATGGCGGCAGCTATCGTGACCGGCTGCGAAACGGAGCTTTTAAATTGCCCGCAGCTTTCGGACGTGGATGCTGCCATGGATATTTTGCGGCATCTTGGCTGCAGTGCGCAGAGGGACGGGGACGTTATACACATTGATTCCCGAAATATGTATCGCACGGATATTCCTCACCGCCTAATGAGAGAAATGCGCTCCAGCGTTATTTTTCTTGGGGCGATTATTGCACGTGCCGGCTGTGCAAGCCTAAGCTATCCCGGAGGATGCGAGCTGGGAGCAAGACCGGTGGATTTGCATATTGAGGCTTTGCGCGCCCTGGGCGCCGATATCAGCGAGCAGGGCGGGAGTCTTGTTTGCAAAAGCTCAAAACTGCGGGGCACAAGGATAAATCTATCCTTCCCCAGCGTGGGAGCAACAGAAAACGCTATGCTTGCCGCCTGCGGCGCCCAGGGCGAGACAGTGATTACCAATGCGGCAAGGGAGCCGGAGATCGTCGACCTTCAGGACTTTATGCGTAAGCTTGGCGTGGAGGTCAGCGGTGCGGGAAGCCCCACAGTTACCATTTCCGGATTTTCGCCATCGGATAGGGTGGGTCACAGGATAATGACTGACAGAATAGCGTCTGCTACCGTGCTTTGCAGCACCGCCTCCGCCGGAGGCTGCGTAACCTTAAAGGGAGTGATACCACGACACTTTGAAACGGTTACCTCGGCGCTGGAGAGCATGGGCTGTGAGATAGAAAGAAGCTCCACTTCGGTTAAAATAAATGCTGCGCAGAGATTAAAAGCGCCAAGGCCTATCGTCACAGGACCGTATCCGGGTTTTCCAACGGATGCCCAGCCGCTTTTGATGGCGGCGTGTCTCCGTGCGGAGGGAACGTCCGTTTTTACAGAGAACATATTTGAAAACCGCTATCGCCATGCGCCGGAAATGAGGCGTATGGGAGCGGATATAGGCGTGGTGGGCCGTGTGGCAATGGTGACGGGAGTAAGCGAGCTTACAGCCGCACCGGTAACGGCAACCGACCTTCGGGGAGGAGCCGCCCTTGTAACAGCGGCGCTGGGAGCAAGGGGCGAAACCCTTGTGTACGATTCCGGACACATAGCAAGGGGATATGACGGCCTCGACGATATGCTCAAAGGGCTTGGAGCAGAGGTTTATTGGGAACAATAGCGAAGGAGGCATAAGGCATGTCTGCTGCTAAAAGAAAAAAAAGAAGCTCCGGCGGGCTTGTCCCCGGGCTCCTTTCAGCGGTAGTGATTTGCGCCGCTCTCGCTTTCGGTATGACGGTTTTTTTCCGTGTGTCGAAAATTGAGGTAAGCGGCGCTATGCGCTATTCAGAGCAGGAAATTATCGAGGCCGCAGGCGTGAAGGAGGGTGCAAATCTTGTCATGCTTAACTGTGCTGCCGCGGAAAATCGCCTTTGTGATGAACTTATTTATGTGGGCAAGGCGAAAATAACGAGAAAACTGCCAAATAGGGTAATAATAGAGGTGACAGAAACCGGCACGGTGGCCGTAATAGAGTCCGACGAGGGTCAGCGGCTCATTGATTCCAGATGCAGAGTTTTGGAGGAATTGGGAACTGCGGACACATCCGCTTTTGTTCACATCAGCGGCCTTTCGGCGGTAAAGCCCGAAATCGGACAGGTTATAACCACCGCTGAGGAGGACAAGCCCAAGGTGGAGTATTTAAGCGCAATACTCACCGCCATGGAGCAACAGGGGATGCTGGCGGAGGTAAGGGAGATTGACCTTAGCAATCCCGCCAATGCCCGGTTTGAATATGCCGGACGCTTTAATGTCAAGCTTGGCAGCAATGAGGACACGGAAATGAAGCTTGCAAGGCTTCGGGAAGCTGTGAAGCTGTTGGGTCCGGAGGAGAAGGGAAGCTTCGATTTATCGAAAGATAAGAAGGCAAGCTTCAGCCCGGACACGCAAAATTAAAGAGAATATGTACAATTCCGTCGGAAAATCGAAAATAATCAAATTAGTTCACATAATTTTAATAGAGAATACTTGACCTAATTAAAATTTCGGTATAAAATGAGACGGATAGTTGGATAAATCTGCTGAACTTAAATTATATAGTTCCAGCAATAATTTATATGGGAGGCTATGAATATGTCGTTTCAGCTTGAAACCGGTCCCGAAAATGTGGTTACTATAAAGGTCGTTGGCGTTGGCGGCGCAGGCAACAACGTCGTTAACAGAATGGTAGGCTCTGGCACAAAGGGAGTCGAGTTCATAGCGATCAATACAGACAAGCAGGCGCTTTCAGTTTCCAGCGCTACTCAGAAGATCCAGATTGGCGAAAAGCTGACTCATGGACAGGGCGCAGGCTCCGATCCCGATATCGGCAAGCGCAGCGCTGAGGAAAGCCGTAACAATATAGCAAAAAGCTTTGAAGATGCGGATATGGTTTTTATTACCGCAGGTATGGGTGGCGGCACCGGCACCGGCGCAGCCCCGATTATTGCGGATATTGCCAGGGAGTCCGGTATCCTGACGGTGGGCGTTGTAACAAAGCCCTTCAGCTTTGAAGGCAAGCGCCGTATGGATCAGGCCAAGGAAGGCATTAACGAGCTTTTGAGCAAGGTTGATTCACTGCTTATTATCCCCAATGATCGCTTGAAGTTCGCTACCGACCAGCGTGTTACCTTTGCAAACGCCTTTGAAATTGCAGACGATGTTTTGCATCAGGCTGTTACCAGCATTTCTGACCTTATTAAAAATACAGGCTTCATAAACCTTGACTTCGCCGATGTTACCACCATCATGAAGGATGCCGGCTTTGCCCACATGGGCGTCGGACATGCAGTCGGCAAGGGCAAGGCAGAGGATGCAGCCCGCATGGCAGTTGCAAGCCCGCTGATGGAAACCTCCATTGACGGCGCAAGGGGAGTCCTTATCAACATCACCGGCTCAATGGATATGGGCCTTGAGGATGTTGAAGCCGCAGCAAACCTTGTTCAGGCCGCTGCACATCCGGAGGCAAACATCATCTTCGGCGCCACCTTTGACGACACCATGGACGACGAGATTCGTGTTACCGTTATTGCCACCGGTTTTGATGACGGCCCTGTCAAAAGAGTGGGCGAGGTGAAGAAGGAACAGCCTGTTGAAAAGACCCAAGGACTTTTTACCGCCGCTTCTGAAATGGCCGGCTCAGCTCCTGCTCCCGCTGCCCCCACCCAGATGGATACTATGGCGGCACCCAAGAAGGAAGAAGATCCCTTTGACAGCATTTTTAAAATATTCAACTCCAAATAAACTGGGGTAGAAAATAATACTAAACGCTCCCTCCGGTTTTTTAAACGGAGGGAGCGCAGTGCATAGGGCGAAAATGAAAAGTCTGGCGAATCTTGCAGAAGGGAGGAAAACAAGCTGAAAAGACTTAAAAACAACGTTGTTGTTACTTATTTCCGTGAGCTTCTCAATATATATATAAACTGCAAGGTTTCGCGGAGTGCGGCGCAGCTTTCATATTTTTTGACACTGTCAATTTTTCCTACCCTAATATGTATCCATGCAATGCTGGTGAATTTGCTGCCTAACATAAACCTGACTATTGAAGAGATAAAGCTCCTTGTGCCGGAGAGTACCGTTAAAATCATCATGGATTATGTGGAATATATAAGTGCGCAGAACAGCAAGACCATGCTTACCGCCGGTATAATTCTTATGGCGACCACATCTGCGGCAGCATTTAGGTCAATCCACTCTATTATGGCTGAAATTCAGGGAGCCTCCCGTTTTCAGGGAGTATTTGCGCTTATCTTCAGTTTTATATTCTCCCTTCTTTTCCTGGCGGTCATATACTTTTCAGCAGTGGTCATGGTTACGGGAGACTGGCTGATTCGCTTCATTACCAATTTGTTTCCGGTCTTGTATGGCTTGGAAATATGGTCGCTTATACGATTCCCGGTTCTGTTCATTATTTTTATAATAGTGATTTATGCGATTTACCGCATAACCGCTCCACGACATTTAAAGGGCACCTTCTTCCCCGGTGCGATTATTGCGGCTGTCATTCTGGTTTTGGTCAGTGCCGTTTTTTCGCAGTTTATTGGATTTTCCACTAGATACCCGCTGGTATACGGTTCGCTGGCGGCAATTATAATATACATGCTTTGGATGTATGCCTGCGGGCAGATACTTATCATGGGCAACGCCTACAA
>CAZJYY010000022.1:0-29281 GCA_964550315.1 uncultured Oscillospiraceae bacterium
CCAATCACCACAATTCGCACTGAATTACCTCCAATGAGTCAAGTCCGATTATTATAGCACACAGTCCGCCAAAATGAAAGACAAATCGACATTTTGCGTAAATACTATAATAGGACTTCCGCAGTTTTACGGAAGTCCTATTATTTCTTTTAACTTTGTGGCTTAGTCGTCCTTTTCGCCCTTAATTTTGCGCACAAGAATGTTCTTTTGCCGGGTAACCATACGCTTGGCAACCTGGATGGGAACCTTCTCATATGGGATGGACTGCTTGTCAAACACACGCTCAAGCCGAATAGCGTCAAACTTGCAGCGGGTGGTGCAAACTCCGCAGCCTATGCAGCGGTTTTCGTCCACAATGGAAGCTCCACAGCCAAGGCAGCGTGCGGTTTCCTTTTTAAGCTGTTCCTCGGTGAAGGTCATGCGTGTATCTCTGAAGGTCTTTTCGTTCTCCGCCTTGTGTACCGGACGCTGGCGGGGTGTATTGTCAAAGCCGGTAATAAGTGCCTGCTTATTAACATTTTCCTTGTCAAGGGCAACATACTCTCTTCTATCTCTTGCAATGGTAAGGCTGTGGCCCTGCATCACATAGCGGTGAATAGACTCTGCCCCCTGTTTGCCGGCAGCGATGGCGTCAATTGCAAATTTCGGACCGCTATAGACATCACCACCCACGAAAACATCGGGTTGAGCAGTCTGATATGTAAAGCTGTCTGCCACGGCGGTGCTGCCACGGCCAAGCTCCACACGGCTACCCTCTATAAGCTTGCCCCAGTCAATGCTTTGGCCCACAGATAAAAGAACATGGTCGGTGGGAACGCTTATGCAGCTTTCCTCATCGTATTCCGGTGCGAACTTTCCGTCCTTGAATACGCTGACGCACTTTTTAAATTCAACGGCGGTAACCTTGCCGTTTTCCACCACAATACGCTTGGGACCCCAGCCGTTGTTGATTTTTATGCCCTCGGAGACTGCTTCCTCAATTTCCTCGGGAAGCGCCGGCATCTCTGCTGCGCTCTCAAGGCAGAACATTTCCACCGTGTCACCGCCCTGACGCACAGCAGTGCGGGCAACGTCGATTGCCACGTTTCCACCGCCGATTACAACGACCTTACCGGGCACCTTGGTGTCCTTGCCGATATTCACGTTGCGAAGGAAGTCCACACCGGCAATAACGCCCTGAGCGTCCTCGCCGTCGATACCCAGCTTGCGGCCGGCCTGTGCGCCGATTGCCAGATAGAAGCCGCCAAAGCCCTGATCACGGAGCTCATCAAGCGTAACATCCTTGCCCACCTCGCAGCCGGTGCGGAATTTCACGCCCAGTTGACGAAGAACATCGATTTCAGCCTCTACAACGTCTTTTTCAAGGCGGAAGGAAGGAATGCCCAGTGTCAGCATACCGCCAAGCTTCTCCTGCTTTTCGAATACGGTGACATCAAAATTATCAAGAGCGAGGTAATATGCACAGGAGAGTCCCGCAGGGCCTGCGCCCACAATAGCCACCTTGTAATCGGAAAAGTCGTTAAGCTTTTCGGGTATAAAACGGTTTTCTGCCTTCAGCTCACGATCGGCGATGAATTTTTTTATCTCGTCAATGGCGATGGGCTGGTCAATGTCACCACGGGTGCACTGGCTTTCGCAGTTGTGTGGGCAGATACGTCCGCAAACTGCGGGGAAGGGATTTTCTTTTTTAATAAGGTCAAGAGCCTCAGTATACTTTCCCTGAGCGGCAAGCTTTATGTAGCCCTGAACCGCAATATGTGCCGGGCAGGCAGTCTTGCAGGGAGCTGTGCCGGTGGGCAGCACCAGCTCACGATTGTTTTTATAGTCTGGATTATAGTTTGCCTCGCTCCACTTGTGGTCGTCGGGCAAAATTGTCTTTTTGGTCTTTAGTGGCGTAATGGTGCAAAGCTTTTGACCCATTTTAACGGCGTTTGCGGGGCATTTTTCAACGCACTGTCCGCAGGCAACGCACTTTTCCTTGTCCACCTTGGCAACATAGTTGCTGCGGGAGAAGTTGGGCGTATTGTAAAGCTGGGAGGTGCGCAGGGCGTAGCAGGTCTGGACGTTACAGTTGCAGATGGCAAAAATCTTGTCCGGGCCGTCCATATTGGTAACCTGATGGACATATCCCTTTTTCTCGGATTCTCTCAGGATATGCCAGGCCTCGTCCTTTGTAATACGGCGGATTTTATCGGTGCGAATGCAGGACTCCGCCGTGTCGCCTACAATAATGCAAAGATCCTCCGGCTTGTCGCCTGTGCCCTCGCCGCGAATCGCCTGGGCAATGCGGCATTGACAGGGGCCGACACCAAGGTGACCCTCGTATTTATTAAGCCAGTATTCAAGCTCCTCATAGCTCGCTTTTCTGGTTTGTCCGTCAATTGCGGTGTCCACCGGGATAACACGCATTGCGCCGTTACCCATAGGCATGTTGGGGGCAAGCGGGGGAATGCGCAAACGAAGGTATTCCTCAAAGCCCCGTGCGGTTTCCGGATGCTCCTTCACCTGCTTTGAGTTCAAAACCAAAAGCTCATATATTCCGGGTACGAAGATGGGCAGGAAAAATTCGTCCTTTCCGTCCACAGTTCTGCTTTCAAGCACGCCTACCTTTTCCAACGCAAGAAGCTGCTTTGTGGTCTCCTCAAGGGATTTGCCGCACTTCTTTGCAATTTCCTCGGGGCTTTGGTAGGTTCTGCGCTTCATGCAGGCGCCCACCTCCGCCATCTCATCGCTGACGATTCCGTCCAAGGTGTAGTATTCAGGATCCGCCGGTGTATAATCGTTTTTCCTTCCGGTTATAACCTGAATCAGCTTTACTAATTTCTCTCTCGGCATTTATGTTTCCCCTTCTCTAATTATGTATTTCTGTCCGCCGACTCATGGGCGGGTATATACCGAATTATTGCGCAAGGCCGCAGCTTCAAATCTGGTTGTTCCAATCAAGAATACTATCATTCTTCGACTCGATTGTCAATAATTTGACTATTTTCATTGATATTGCTGGGTTTTTTCCTTGCATTTTATGCAGATTATGTGATACCATATCACCGTGGTCTTTGGTTGAACCAATATCATTGTAAAGAGGTCGTAGAATGGAATTTTCGAAGCTTTCAGCTCCCACCTTAAAGGAGCTGTTCATAGAAGAATTGGAGAACATGATTTTATCCGGCAGGCTGCCCATTGGTGAAAAGCTTCCGCCGGAGCGGGAGCTTGCCGTCTCCATGCAAATCAGTCGAAGCGTTGTTAACGCCGGTCTTGCCGAGATGGCCGACAAGGGCTTTTTGGAGATAATCCCCCGCAGCGGAACGTATGTTGCCGATTATCGGAAAAAGGGCAAAATCGAAACCCTTGTGTCCATTATGAAATACAATAGGGGCACTCTGCCGGATGCGGACATACTGTCGATTTTGCAGATACGCAAGGTTTTGTTCACCCTTGCAATTGAGCTTGCAATGCAGAGAATAAGCGACGATGAGGTAGATCAGCTTTTTAAATGCTCTGCTCGGCTGCACGAGGCTTCTTCCCCCGAGCAGGCAGCGCAAATTGTCTTCGAGTTTGACCATCTCATCTGCAACTATTCCGGCAACACCCTTCTACCCCTGATTTTCTATTCCTTTCGTGCGCCCAACACAGCACTTTTTACAAGATACTTCATGCGTTACAGCTACGACACTATGATTATTCGCACCGACATTTTGTGCGAAGCCTTTAAAAGCAGGGACACCAAAACCGCTGTTGACTGCATGACCGTTGCTATTGACGAAACGATTTCCGGCTGCGCTACATTATATAATAAGGCGCACACGTAAATTTATCCCCAGAATATTGAATATATATTCATTTTAAATGAATGCTCTTTTTGTTTTTTACCTCGTACGACTCAGTCTATACGTTCCAGACGTTTCACATATTGGTATAAAATGTGCTTAATAAACTGTGTAATATGTGCAAGACCTTAGTGAATTTTGTACAGTTATTGGATAAACAAACATTTGAATATTCCATAAAAATGGTTTATTATTAGTAATTGTGAAACGGAGTGCTGAAAGGCACCCCAACGAGGAAAAAATAATAGGAGTGAAATCAAACATGGACAGTTATTTCTGGATTGGTTTCGTCGGCTTTGCTCTTGCCATCATCTTTGCTATCATTCAGGCAAAGAAGGTCATGAGCTATTCCGAGGGAACCGAGAAGATGCAAAAGATCGCGGCCTCCATTCGTGAAGGCGCCAATGCGTATCTTAGGCAGCAGTACAAAACGGTGGCTGTTGTTTTTGCCGTTGTTTTTGTTATCCTGCTGGGCTTGGCCTTTGGCTTGGACATGCTTAGCGTCTACACGCCCTTTGCCTTCCTTACCGGCGGCGTCTGGTCACTTTTGGCCGGCTTTATCGGCATGAAGATTGCAACCCAATCCAATGCCCGTACAGCTCAGGCTGCGTCCGAAAGCCTCAACAAGGGTCTTCGTGTTGCGTTCTCCTCCGGCAGTGTCATGGGCTTCACCGTTGTTGGCCTTGGAATGCTGGATATCTCCATCTGGTTCGTCCTTCTCTACTTTGTGTTTGGGGTTAAAGAACCCACCACTCTCGGCAACATCATGGTTATGAACGGTATGGGCGCATCCTTCATGGCTCTTTTTGCCCGTGTTGGCGGCGGAATTTACACCAAGGCAGCCGACGTTGGCGCTGACCTCGTGGGTAAAGTCGAAGCCGGCATCCCCGAGGACGACCCCAGAAACCCCGCAACCATCGCCGATAACGTTGGCGACAACGTTGGTGACGTTGCAGGTATGGGCGCTGACCTTTATGAGAGCTATGTTGGCTCCATTCTTGCCACCTTCGCCCTCGGCTCCATTGCCGGATACGGCTTTAGCGGAATGCTTCTTCCCATGCTTCTTGCCGTCTGCGGCATTGTCTGCTCCATCATCGGCTCCTTCTTTGTAAGAACAAAGGAAAATGCCACTCAAAAGTCCCTTCTTGCCAGCCTTCGCACCGGAACATATCTTGCGGCCATCCTTTCTGCAGTCGCTGCGGCACCGATTTGCTATTATGTTCTTGGCTCTGCTAACAACTGCTGGGGCGTTTATGTCGCCATTCTCTGCGGTCTTGTGGGCGGCTGTGCAATCGGCTATTTCACCGAGTACTACACCTCTGACACCTATAAGCCCACCCAGAAGCTGGCTGCCGCCTCCGAAACGGGCAGCGCAACCATCATCATCGGCGGCATTTCCCTGGGTCTTAAATCCACCCTTGCATCCATCCTAATCGTTGCCGCTGCCGTTATCGTCAGCTATCTTGCTGCCGGCGGCTCTTTGGTAATCGTGGACGCAAGCGGCGCCTTCACACCCGAATTTAACCACGGCCTCTATGGTATTGGCATTGCCGGTGTTGGCATGCTCTCCACTCTGGGCATCACTCTTGCCACCGACGCTTACGGCCCCGTTGCCGACAACGCTGGCGGTATAGCCGAAATGGCCGGACTTCCCGAAGAAGTGCGCGAGCGTACCGACGCTCTTGACAGCCTTGGAAACACCACCGCTGCCACCGGCAAGGGCTTTGCCATCGGCTCTGCTTCCCTTACCGCTCTTGCACTTTTGGTCTCCTATATCAATATTGTTCAGGAAAAGACCACTGAGGTTTTGAACTTCAGCCTCGCCAGTCCCACCGTTCTTGTTGGACTTTTCATCGGCGCAATGCTGACCTTCGTATTCTCTGCAACCACCATGAGCGCTGTTCAGAATGCTGCGCAGCATATAGTTATTGAGGTTCGTCGTCAGTTCCGTGAAATTAAGGGCATTATGACCGGTGAAGCTGACCCCGACTATGCCGCATGCGTCTCCCTTTGCACAAAGGGCGCTCTGCATGAAATGGTAGTCCCCTCCCTTTTGGCCATAATCGTCCCCATCGCCACCGGCCTTGTGCTGGGTGCCGAGGGCGTTGTCGGTCTTTTGGGCGGCGTTAGTGTTACCGGCTTTGCAATGGCAGTGTTCATGTCCAACGCCGGCGGTGCCTGGGACAACGCTAAGAAGTATATTGAAGGCGGCAAGCACGGCGGCAAGGGCAGTGACTGTCACAAGGCTGCTGTTGTCGGCGACACCGTGGGCGACCCCTTCAAGGACACTTCAGGTCCCTCACTCAACATTCTTATTAAGCTTTGCTCCACTGTTTCCATAGTTTTCTGCGGTCTTGTAACTGCATTCAACCTGCTGAAACTTCTGTAAAAAGCCAAACATTAAATGGGCTTCTGCAAATCGCAGAGGCCCATTTTCACTTGTTAAAGAAACCCAAAAGGGCTTCTTTAACAATAACAAAAACCCCCAAAGCACCGAAATAGTGCTTGGGGGTTTCGCATTTTCTAACTCTTTTTACCCTTGCGCCGTATTATTTTCCGGCGTTCATGGCAAGATAAGCGTTGATGAAGCCGTCCAAATCGCCGTCCATTACAGCGGTGATATTTCCGTTTTCAAAGTTTGTGCGGTGGTCCTTGGCAAGGGTGTAGGGCATGAAAACATAAGAGCGTATCTGACTGCCCCATTCAATTTTCATCTGGACGCCCTTGATATCCTCAATCTTATCAAGGTGCTCCCTTTCCTTAATCTCCGCAAGCCGTGCTCTTAGCATTTTCATGGCGTTGTCACGGTTTTGGTGCTGGCTGCGCTCGGTCTGGCAGAAGGTCACAATACCGGTGGGAAGGTGGGTTATACGCACTGCCGAGGAGGTTTTGTTGATGTGCTGGCCGCCTGCGCCCGAGGAGCGGCACGCCTGCATTTCAATTTCCTCCGGACGAATTTCAATTTGCCCGTCGTCGGGGATATCAGGCATGACCTCCACCGCAGCAAAGCTTGTGTGTCGCCGGCCCGAGGAGTCAAAGGGGGAAATGCGCACAAGACGATGTATCCCATGCTCGCTCTTAAGATAGCCGTAGGCATTTTCGCCGTCTATAGATATGGTGGCGCTTTTAAGCCCCGCCTCTTCGCCGTCTAAATAGTCCAGAGTTTTGCAGGTAAAGCCGTGGCGCTCCGCCCAGCGGATATACATGCGGTACAGCATGGACGCCCAGTCCTGTGCCTCTGTGCCGCCGGCACCTGCGTGGAAGGAAAGAATCGCTCCGCTGGAGTCATATTCGCCTGACAAAAGTGTTGAAAGTCTGGCCTCCTCGAGCTTTTTCTCAAAGCTTACAAAACCGCTTTTTAGCTCATCCAGCATGGATTCGTCATTTTCCTCAATTGCCATCTCGCAGATGGTGTAAAGGTCCTCAAAGCTGTCCTCCAGCTTTTTGAAGCTGCCAAGCTTTGCCTTAAGCTGCTTTGTGCGCTTCATGACACTTTGGGAATTTTCCAAGTCATCCCAAAAGCCGTCAACCTCGGTAAGTGCTTCCAGCTCTGCAAGTTCCTTTTTTACATCCTTTAGCTTAAGCGCTTCGCCAAGGCCCGAAAGTGTGGGGCGAAGTGCGTTTAATTTTACCTTGTAGTCTTCAAATTCTATCATAATGGTTCCCCTCGTAATTTTTCCGTAAGGATAAGTATATACAATTTTTTCCCGCTTGTAAATAATTTTCCTTTATAGTGTATATATCTTTACACAAATTGTCCCATAAAAATATCTGTTTTAGGCTTTTATTTATCTTCATCCTTTGCTATAATGTATTTGAAAGACAAGGGCATTGCTATGCCCCATCATAAGAGAGAGAGGAAGATCGAATTGATCCCACACGGCAAGGACGTAAAGGTATTCGCAGGCAACTCTAACAAGGCCTTGGCAGAAGGCATCTGCAAGCAGCTTGACCTGCCCCTCGGAAATTCAGTTGCGACTCAATTTTCCGATGGTGAAATATCAATGTCCATTAACGAGCCCGTTCGCGGCTCTGACGTTTTCATAGTCCAATCTACCTGCAGCCCCGTTAACGACAACCTTATGGAGCTTCTTATCATGATTGACGCCATGCGCCGCGCTTCTGCCGGCCGCATCACCGCTGTCATTCCCTATTTCGGCTACGGCCGTCAGGATAGAAAAGCCAAAAGTCGCGACCCCATTTCCGCAAAGCTGGTTGCAAACCTAATCACGGAAGCCGGCGCTGACAGAGTCCTCACCATGGACCTTCACGCTAATCAGATTCAGGGCTTCTTTGACATTCCCGTGGACAACCTTATGGGTGGACCCATTTTTAGCAACTACTACATTGACAGATTTGGCCTTGGCAACGAGGACTGCATCGTGGTTTCTCCGGACGTTGGCAGTGTTGCACGGGCGAGAAAATTCTCCCATAAGCTGGGTCTTAACCTTGCCATTGTTGACAAGCGTCGTGAAAAGGCCAACAGCTCCGAGGTAATGAACATCATCGGCGATGTTCGCGGCAAACGTGTCATCCTTTTGGACGACATGGTGGACACCGCAGGAAGCCTTTGCGGCGCAGCAAATGCACTTACGGAGTTCGGCGGTGCCAAGGAAGTTTATGCATGTGCGTCCCACGGTGTTCTTTCCGGTCCCGCTATCGGCAGACTAAACGATAGCTGCATCAAGGAGCTTTTGCTGCTTGACACCGTGCCCTACCCCTCCATCAAATCCTGCGATAAGATTAGATACCTCACGGTTTCCGGTCTTTTTGCCGAAGCAATCTCCAGAATTTACGAGGAAGTTTCTATTTCCTCTCTGTTCGAATAACCCCCCTATTCCCGTGTCACAGGCCGGACGGGGCGGCATTGCCGTCGCCCCGTCCGCTCTTCGTATTTACAGCCACGAAAGGATGCTCATTCCATGTTGTTCAAAAGCTCCGGCGGCGTCAAATGGATTCTTGTTTTTCTCGGCAATCCCGGGAAAAAATACGACGGCACACGCCACAATGTTGGCTTTTATTCCGCAAGCCTGCTGGAAAAGAGAGATAAAATTAAAATAAACCGTGCCCGTTTCAATGCCTTGACCACAACCGCCCAATTAGGCGGAGAAAAGGTTCTTCTTATGTTGCCCCAAACCTTTATGAACCTTTCGGGCAACGCTGTTGCGCCTGCCTGCGCATTTTACAAGGTCGCCCCGTCCAACGTCATCGTCATATGCGACGATATGGCGCTTCCCGTGGGCAAGCTTCGCATCCGGCAAAAGGGCTCAAGCGGCGGCCACAACGGGCTTAAAAGCATCGCCTCCTCCCTTGGTACGGATGAATTTCCCCGCATCAAAATCGGCGTAGGGGTTCCTCCCACCCATGAAAACGGTTCTGAAGTTGTCATTGACTGGGTTCTCGGCACCTTCAGCTCCGGTGATAAAAGTGCCATTGAAACTGCATGCAAAGCAGCTTTTGAAGCTGCTGAAACATATATAAGCGAAGGTCCCGATCGGGCAATGAATAAGTTTAATTGACAGCGGGACAGCCATGCCCGCTGTCTTGCAGTATTTATATAGGAGACCTATTCTATGACAAATTGCCAGTTAAATAACTTTCTCCAAAGCTTTGCGGGGGGGCAAAGCAGCCGTGCCGGAGAATATCTCGGCAGTCACCTGACTGATAACGGGGCATTCTTCCGTGTATGGGCGCCCAACGCCGTGCAAATATCCGTAGCCGGGGATTTCAACAACTGGAAAAACGGCTCCAACACCATGAAATATGTTTCCGGCGGCATTTGGGAAACCTTTATAAAAGGTGCTGCCGCCGGTCAAAGCTATAAATATGTCATAGCTTCACGAGACGGCCAAACCCTTTGGAAAGCCGACCCCTATGCCGTTTATTCCGAGCTTAGGCCCGGCGGTGCCTCCAAGCTATATGAGCTTTCCGGCTTCAACTGGTCGGACAGCGCTTGGCTAAGCGCACGGCGGCAAAACAAAGTTTATAACAGCCCCGTCAACATATACGAGCTTCATAGCGGCTCATGGAAGCGTCACGAGGACGGCAGCTTTTTAAGCTACGGCGAGCTTTCAGATGAGCTTGTACCCTATGTGAAAAAAATGGGCTTTACCCACATTGAGCTTATGCCCCTTACCGAATACCCTTACGACGCCTCCTGGGGCTATCAATGCACCGGCTATTTCTCCGCCACCTCACGTTATGGTACTCCCCACGAGCTTATGAAGCTTATTAACGCCTGCCACCGAGCCGGAATCGGCGTTATTATGGACTGGGTACCCGCTCATTTTCCCAAGGACCCTCACGGTCTTGTGGAGTTTGACGGCAGCCGCCTTTATGAGGACAGTGACCCCCAAATGGCGGAGCACCCAAGCTGGGGCACCCGAATCTTTGACTACAGCAAGGGCGAGGTACGGAGCTTTCTCACCTCCTCTGCCCTTTTCTGGCTTGAGCACTTTCATATTGACGGTCTGCGGGTTGACGCTGTGGCCTCAATGCTGTATCTGGATTATGACCGTAAGGACGGCGCATGGCGGCGCAATAAGCACGGCGGCAACGAAAACCTCTGTGCTGTGGATTTTCTTCGCTCACTCAATGAGTGCTGTTTTACCTTTGACGACAGCATAATGATGATTGCCGAGGAAAGCACTGCCTGGCCCCTTGTTACCGCCCCGGTCTATGCAGGTGGGCTTGGCTTCAACCTAAAATGGAATATGGGCTGGATGAACGACAGCCTCCGCTATCTTAAAACAGACCCTCTCTATCGAAGCGGTTCCCACAGCGACCTTACCTTCTCCCTAATGTACGCCTTTTCTGAAAACTTCGTTCTGCCCCTCTCCCACGACGAAGTGGTTCATATGAAGGGCAGCCTTATGGGAAAAGCTCCCGGTAATCGTGAGCAAAAGCTTTCCGGTGTTCGGAGCTTTTGGGCTTATATGTTGGCACACCCGGGGAAAAAACTTCTTTTCATGGGTGCTGAATTGGGGCAGGAGAGTGAGTGGAACTTTGAAGCCGCCCTGCCTTGGGAGCTTCTTGATAACGAGGACAACAGCGCCCTTCACCTTTTCTTTGAGGAGGCCAACCGGTTTTACCGCCGAACGGCTCCCCTTTGGGAAATCGACTTTGATTCCCAGGGCTTTTCCTGGATTTGTCCCGACGAGCGGGATAAAAACATTATTTCCTTCCTTCGTCGTGATAAAAACGGGGACGAGCTTATCTTCCTTTGCAGCTTTTCCGGTGCTGAAACCCGTGATTTTCGTTTGGGTGTGCCTAATGGCAAAACCTGCTCCGTGGTTTTCTCCACGGACGAAATTGACTTCGGCGGCAGCGGCAGCCTTAAGAAGGGCAAGCGCTTTTCAATAGGCCACGTCCCACATCACGGTTTTAATTCCTCTATTACGCTTAACGTTCCCCCACTTGCAGCAGTATTTTTAAAAGTTTCCGGTGTCTCCGTCCCACCTTCTCGATTAACAAAGCCTTCATCCGAAACTGCAAATAAATAACAGGAGGACAGAAGAATGAAAAAAGAATGTGTTGCCATGCTTCTGGCTGGCGGTCAGGGTTCAAGACTGCATGCACTGACCGGCAAGGCTGCAAAGCCGATTATGCCCTTTGGCGGAAAGTATCGCATTATTGACTTTCCCCTATCCAACTGCACAAACTCCGGCATTGACGTTGTGGGGGTGCTCACCCAATACCAGCCCTTGAAGCTTAATAGCTACATCGGCAGCGGGCAGCCTTGGGATCTCGACATACAGCGGGGAGGTGTTTTCATCCTTCCGCCATATCAAAGCGCCGGAGACAAGGGCGAATGGTTCTCCGGCACAGCCAACGCCATATACCAAAACATAGATTTTGTTGACATGTGGGAGCCGGAATATGTTCTTATTCTCAGCGGCGACCATATTTACAAAATGGACTACTCCAAAATGCTTAATGAGCACAAGGAGCACGGTGCCGACTGTACTATAGCGGTCATTCATGTACCAATGGATGAGGCTTCACGCTTTGGTATAATGGACACCGACGAAAACGGGTTCATCTGCAAATTTACCGAGAAGCCCAAAAATCCCGAAAGCGACCTTGCTTCAATGGGAATTTACATTTTCACCTGGAAAAAGCTTAAATCCTACCTTATTGCAGACGAAAATGACCCTACATCCTCAAAGGACTTCGGAAAGAACATTATTCCTGCCATGCTATTAGCAGGCGAGAAGCTTTGGCCCTACAGCTTTTCCGGTTACTGGCGTGACGTGGGTACCATTGAAAGCCTTTGGGACTCTAATATGGATATGCTCTCGCCCAAGCTTATCGACCTTTATGACCCAAGCTGGCCCATCCGAAGCCGCAGCCCCATAAAACCGCCCCAGCACATTGGCGACCACGCACGTATACGCCACAGCATCATTACCGAGGGCTGCGACGTAAGCGGTTTTATTGACAGCTCCGTTTTGAGCAACAGCGTAACCGTGGGCGAGGGTGCAAGGATAAGCCACAGTGTTCTTATGCCCGGCTGCTCAATCGGCAATAATGCCGTTGTGGAATACTCCATTGTGGGCGAAAACGCCGTAATCGAGGATAACGCTGTTGTAGGCGCTGCCCCCGCATCGGATGGGAAAATTCAAATCACCACCTGCGGCCCTGACACCACAGTGGATAGCGGCAGAAAAATTGAAGCGGGCGCAATGCTCTATGCTGACAAGGAGGGAAAGTAATGATTGATCTTCACGGGCTGATTTATGCGTACCATTCCTATCCTGCGCTGAACAATCTTGTAACCCATCGCACCAGCGCCTCTATCCCCTTCTGCTCCCGATACAGACTTATTGACTTTGCCCTGTCCTCCATGACAAACTCCGGTGTTCGTGACGTGGGCGTTATAATGCAGCGGGACTATCAGTCGCTTTTGGACCATCTTGAAGGCGGACGGGACTGGGATTTGAGCCGTGGTGCAGGCGGGCTTACCCTTCTTCCACCCTACGGCCTGCACGACAATGATTTTAACGAGTATCGCGGCTGCATGGAGGCTCTTTCCGCCATGCGCTCTTACATCCGCAAAATAAAACAGGGCACTGTGGTTCTTTTCCGCGGTGACCTTGCCGTAAATCTTGACTTGCGGGACATATACAAAAAGCACATCGCCAGCGGTCTTGAGATTACCGCCGTGTGCGCTGACAAGGCCTTTGACAGCGGCAGTGACAATGTTCGCCTTTTGGAGGATGAACCGGGTATCTCAAGAACCATACACTATCGCCGTGCGGGAAGCCGTGAGGGCTTGCCCTCTCTTGAGGTTTATTTCATTAGTAAGCCTCTTCTTATGGAGCTTATTGAATGGAGTATTGCCAATGGAAAGCTTCACTGGCACAGGGATGCCCTTGCCCACTACATTGAAAACGGTGGGAAAATAAACCTTTATGTTCACAAGGGCTATGCCGCTCATATCTGCTCTGTGGCAGATTATTACGGCGCAAGTATGGACATGCTGGACACCGGTGTCCGTGCCGATTTATTTCCCAATGACCGCCCCGTGTATACCAAGGGACGAAGCTCTGTGTCAACCTATTACGGGGATGATGCAAACATCAAAAACTCCCTTGTTGCTGACGGCTGCTATATTGAGGGGCACGTTGAAAATTCCGTACTGTTTCGTGGCGTACATGTTTGCAAGGGAGCAGTTCTTAAAAACTGCGTCATCATGCAGGACAGTGTCATCAGTGAGGATGCGGAGCTTAGCTGTGTAATTGCCGACAAAAATGTAAGCTTCTCTGCCGGTGTTACCCTTACGGGCAACATGGTTTTGCCGCTTACCGTTCCGAAAAACAAATCCATCTGACCCGGAGGTTCTTTAATGAATATTCTTTATGTTGTCAGTGAAGCTGCCCCCTTTATTAAAACCGGCGGCCTTGGTGACGTTGCAGGCTCTTTGCCGGCCGCCCTTGCGGGGGAGGGACATGATGTTCGTGTCATGCTTCCCCTTTACAGCAAAATACCCGAGGAGTGGCGCAAAAAAATGGAATTTCTTTTCCATACAAGCGTCACCCTGTCCTGGCGGAAACAATACTGCGGCCTTTTTAAGCTTGAGCACGAGGGCGTGACCTACTATTTTCTTGACAACGAATACTATTTCTCCCGGCCCTCGGTATACGGCGAATTTGACGACGGCGAACGCTTCGGCTTTTTTTGCCGTGGAGTTATCGAGCTTTTGCCCCTTTTGGACTGGCGGCCCGAGGTTATAAACTGTAACGACTGGCAAACCGCTCTTATCCCCATATATCTTCGCTATGAGCCTGCGGAGTTTTACCGGGGCATAAAAACCGTTTATACCATTCACAACATAGAATATCAGGGACGCTTTTCAAAATGGGTCTCTGATGATGTTTTCGGCCTGCCTCAGGAGCTTTTCACCGACGGGTACACCCGCTATGAGGACGGAATAAACCTTATGAAAGGTGCAATATATAAGGCAGACGCTGTTACTACTGTCAGCGAAAGCTACGCCTATGAGCTTCGAGAGCCGTATTTTGCCTGTGGACTCCACGCCGTTATAGCCAATAACTTTTATAAATTTACCGGCATTTTAAACGGCATAGATATGGAGCGCTTTAACCCCTCAAAGGATGCCGCTCTCCCCAAAAAATTCAGCGCCGCCCGCCCCGCTGGAAAGCGTGAGTGCAAGCTTGCCCTCTGCCGTGAGCTTGGTCTGGACGAAAACGATCAAGGGCCGATTATCGCCTGCATCTCCCGTCTCGTGGGTCACAAGGGCTTTGATATGGTTGCAGGCTCCATCGACCGTCTTATGCAAAAAAACCTGAGGCTCGTTATTTTGGGCACCGGAGATGCCGACTTTGAAGCTCGCTTCAAGGAAGCGGAGAACCGTTATCCCGGTCGGGTGTCGGCAAACATAATGTATTCTGAAAAGCGTGCCTCCCTTATTTATGCAGGCGCAGACATGCTTCTTATGCCCTCAAAAAGCGAGCCCTGCGGGCTTTCCCAGATGATAGCCATGCGCTATGGAACGCTGCCTATAGTTCACGCCGTGGGCGGACTTAAGGACACCGTGCGCAACTATCGCAGTGAAAACGCCAACGGCTTCGTTTTTTACGACTGCAGCTCCGACGCCATGCTTGGCGCAATAGACGACGCTCTTAACACCTTTGAGGATAAGCCGGCTTGGAAGGCTCTTATGCGCACCGCCATGTCGGAGGATTCTAGCTGGGACTGCTCGGCAAAGAAATATTTAGAAATTTATGAGTGTCTTATCTAAAGGCCCCTCAAGTGAAAGGATAAAGATTTATGACCCCCATCAGCAAGGAAGAACTAAAATCCGCCATCAGTGACAAGCTTTGCGCACACTTTGGCATGACCCCGGAAAATGCAGATTGCGGCAGCGTATTTTGCGCCTGCGCAATGCTTATAAGGGAAATGATTTCACGGGAAAAGATCCAAACCCGCAAGGACGATGAGCGTGAGCTTCATTATCTTTCAATGGAATTTTTAATGGGCCGCTCCCTCTCAAAAAACGCTTTTAATTTAGGTATTCTTGATGCACTTAACGACGCCCTTGAGGATATGGGCTTTAACGCCGCCGACATCTTTGAGTCGGAGCCTGACGCAGGTCTTGGAAACGGCGGCCTTGGCCGCCTTGCCGCCTGCTATATGGACAGCATGGCAAGTCTTGATCTGCCCGCCACGGGCTACTGTCTTTGCTATGAGCTGGGGATGTTCCGTCAGGAAATAGCAAACGGCAAGCAGGTGGAGCGCCCCGACAAATGGACTCTTTCCTCTGATAGCTGGCTCGTGCCCGCTTACACCGACGCTGTGGAGGTTTCCTTCGGCGGACGGGTTGAGGAAAACTGGGACTACAGCGGCAAATGCACTACCAGTATTAAGGGTGCCACCTCGGTTCTTGCCCTTCCCCGTGATATGCTGATTTCCGGCTATGGCGGGAAGCGCACAAACCTTCTTCGTCTTTGGGAGGCAAAATCCCCCCACTCACTTAATATGAAGCTTTTCTCCGGCGGCAAGTATGTTGAGTCTTTGGAGGAGCGCACCATGGCGGAGGTTATAACCAAGGTACTGTACCCCGCTGACGAGCATGTGGAGGGCAAAATTCTCCGCATAAAACAGCAATACTTCTTCGTTTCCGCCACTGCCCAGTCCGTTGTTAAAAAGCACCGTGCAAAATATGGCGACGTGCGCAGTTTTTCAAAGCACCACATTTTCCAGATTAACGACACCCACCCCACCATGATAATCCCCGAGCTTATGCGGATTTTCATGGACGAGGACGGTCTTGGCTGGGACGAAGCGCTTACTCTTGTATCCGACAGCGTGGCCTATACCAATCACACCGTCATGAGCGAGGCGTTGGAGTGCTGGCCTCAGGAGCTTATTGCCCAGCAGCTTCCCCGAATTTGGCAGATAATTCGTGAGCTGGACGCAAGATACCGTCACTGGTTGGCTGACAGTTTTGCAAACGACGAGGGCGCAATGTTGCGCAGCCTTATTATTGAAGGAGGCAGGGTGCACATGGCGAACATCTGCCTTGCCGTATGCCGAAAGGTAAACGGCGTTTCGGCGCTGCACAGCGGTATTCTTAAAAACGACCTTTTCCGTGATATATACTCCAAAAATCCCGACAAGTTCTGCAATGTAACAAACGGTATTGACCATCGCCGCTGGCTTGCGCAAATAAACCCCCAGCTTCACCGCCTTATCTCCAACTGCCTTGGCGGGGATGACTACCTTACCCATCCGGAGAAGCTTGCAGAATTTGAAGCCTTTGCCGATGACAGCGCCGTTCTTCAACAGCTTGGGGACATTAAGCGCCGCAACAAGGAGCTTTTTGCCCAAAATCTTGTAAGTCATGGTGGGCCTCAGCTTGACACCGGCGCAATATTCGACGTTCAGGTTAAACGGCTTCATGAATACAAGCGTCAGCTTCTTTGCGCCATGCTTATAACCAACTATCAAAATCAACTTCACAGCAATCCCAACATGGACTTTTTGCCCCGTACCTTCATCTTCGGCGCAAAGGCCGCCGGCAGCTACAAGGTGGCAAAGCGTATCATAAGCCTTCTTTGCTCCCTTGCCGACGATGTTATGAATGACCCCATATGCAAGGGTAAGCTTCAAGTGGTTTTCCTTGAAAACTACTGCGTCTCCGCAGCGGAAAAGCTGATGCCCGCCGCCCAGGTATCTGAGCAAATTTCAACAGCCGGTAAGGAAGCCAGCGGCACCGGCAACATGAAGTTTATGATGAACGGCGCTCTTACCATCGGCACCCTTGACGGCGCAAACGTCGAGATGCATGAGAGGCTTGGTGACGAGAACATGTTCCTTTTCGGCCTTCATGCTGACGAGGTCTCCGCCCTTAAAGCTGGTGGCTACGTTCCCTCGGAAATCTATGACAGGAGCGACAGCCTCAGAGAGGTTCTGCGCCGCTTCTCCATGGGCTTCAGAGACGGAGAGAGCTACTCTGATTTGGTTTCCCGCCTTGTTTACGGCGGTGATGAATATATGCTCCTTGCCGATTTTGAAAGCTATGTCAACACCCATAAGCGGCTTTATGATTTTATGGGTAACGAGGCACTCCGTGAAGCCGCCTCGCTGCGCAACATAGCCCGAAGCGGCATCTTCGCCGCAGACCGTGCAGTCGTCGAGTATGCGAAGACTATTTGGAACATATAATTACAAGAAATCTGGCTTATCAATGAAAAACAGCAGCAAATATGGCGAACAGCTCATAACTGTTCGCCATATTTGCTGCAATGTAACGTTTGGTTGCGGAATCGTAAAGTCACTGTGGTTGCTATTTATGTTCCACCAAGATACAATACCTATATGAAAGCGAGGTGTTATTTTGACTTTTGCAGAAAAGCTTCTGAAGCTTAGAAAAGAAAAGGGCATGTCCCAGGAGGATTTGGCTGAAAGCCTTGAGGTTTCCCGACAGGCTGTTTCCCGCTGGGAAATGGGCACGGCGATGCCGGACAGTCCAAATCTTTTGAAAATCAGCAATTTATTTGGTGTATCGGCCGATTATTTGCTCCATGATGAGTTTTGCAGTGAGAAGGACACACCTGCCGTGAAGGAAACCACAAGCGAGCTTAAAAAGGATTTTAACCGTAAAAAGGCTTTGCTCATCCTTGTGAGCTTGCAGGCGTTGGCATTTTTTGTAGGATTGATTGGGCATTTTGTTACTCAATCCGCTCTTACTGTCTGGCTCTGTCTACCACTGCACATCATAAACATAATTGCCTTTGAGCTTGGATTCCGCATGTATGGCAAGCCTGACGACAACGCCAGCAAATATAAAATGCTATACTACCAAATTTCAGTATGGTTTTTTACCTACTTCCCTATTCGGATAATTTTCGGCGTTTTTTGGAGCCTTTATCCCAGACCCTATAGCTCACTGGTTCAGGAGGGTAGCTATCTTCTTATTTATCTTCTTGTTTGCTCCTTCGTGACCTATATTCTAAAAGCCAAAAAATCCGACTAATTTGCTTGCCTTCTTTTAACGCCACGGCTAAGACCGTGGCGTTTTATTTTTTTCACCGACCCTTTACATGCTGTTTTTTGTGGGCGCTCATTTACAATGTGTCCATGAGAACCGTTTATGTTGACGACCTGTTCGTCCTGAATTTAATAATTGACTATTTCATTTTACTGGCGACAGCTAAGCTTTGCGGCCTTCCCTTAAAGCGGCTGCGCTTCGGAGTCTCAGCGGCACTGGGTGGGCTTTACTCAGTTTTAATTCTGCTTCAGCCGCTGCGTTTTCTTGCCACACCGGTAATGAAGCTTTTGCTGGGGCTTCTTATGACCTTAATTGCCTTTGGCAATGTACGGCGGCTTTTTCGTGTCTACCTTGCCTTTCTCGCCGTGTCCGCAGCCTTCGGCGGTGCGGTGATTGCCGCCTCAATGCTGGCGGGACAAGGCTTAGAGGATGGTCTTTACATAAACGTTTCCATGCGCATACTCACCTTATCCTTTGCCACAAGCTATGTTGTGCTGACCTTTGTTTTCAAGCGTCTGGGCAAAAAAGCCCAACGAAAAACAGCGCAGGTTCAAGTAAGTTTGCAAGGCAAAGAAGCTTTTTTCTGTGCTCTTTTCGACACTGGCAACGAGGTTTACGACCCCATAACCGGCCTTCCCGTCATGGTTGCAGACGGCTATGCACTGTCCCCCCTTTTTCCGGGTATGGACATAACCTGCAAGGACAGCACCTCACTTTTTGAGAGCATCCCTGCCGAGCTTCGCTCCGCCGCACGTTTCAGACTTGTGCCCTACTCCGCCATCGGTTTGGGCCTTTCGCTTATGCCGGTTTTCCGTCCGGATGAAATCTCGGTAAACGGAAAAATCCGTCGGGATCTTTTGGTGGGCATTTCCCCCAACACCATTAGCTGCGATGGCGAGTATTCCGCAATAATATAAGCTTTTGCTTCGTTCTCACTTTGCATTACATGGAGGTTTTTATTGTGAGTTATTGGTTACTTAGTCTGCGCTCACGGCTGTACATTGCCTATATTACACTTTTGACCAAGCTTAAAATTTCCCTGCCGGACCCTGCCTATTATGTGGGCGGAAGCGACATTTTGCCCCCGCCTCTGAAGCACGAGGATGAGACTGCCGCCATTGAGGCCCTTGCTAGCGGGGATGATCGGGCAAAAAAACTTCTGATTGAACGAAACCTCCGCCTTGTGGTGTACATAGCCCGCCGCTTTGAAAACACCGGCGTGGGTCTGGAGGACCTTGTGTCCATCGGCACAATCGGCCTTATCAAGGCCATCAACACCTTCAATGCCGACAAGAACATAAAGCTTGCCACCTACGCCTCCCGCTGTGTAGAAAATGAAATCCTAATGCACCTTCGGAAATCCGGCGCACAAAAAACTGAGGTTTCCCTGGACGAACCCCTTAACACCGACTGGGACGGCAATGAGCTTCTTTTATCCGATGTTTTGGGTACCGACGGAAACGAGGTTTCCCGCCAGCTTGAGGATGAAGCGGACAAGAAGATGCTTATGGAGGCTGTCTATTCCCTTGAGGAGCGGGAACGGGAAATTATAATAATGCGCTTTGGGCTTTATGGCTCCACGGAGTTCACCCAAAAAGAGGTGGCCGACATGCTGGGAATCTCCCAATCCTACATAAGCCGCCTTGAAAAACGTATTATTGCCC
Source organism: uncultured Oscillospiraceae bacterium (assembly GCA_964550315.1). Lineage (GTDB taxonomy): Bacteria > Bacillota > Clostridia > Oscillospirales > Oscillospiraceae > UBA2658. The sequence continues at coordinate 20,007 of CAZJYY010000022.1, forward strand.
GATTGAAACGGGAAATAATACGAAAATCAAACTGAGCACGGTTTACCGTGCTTTTTTATTTGCGCCGATTCACCCTGCCGCACCGTATCTTTGATTGCCTTGACAAATTTCCTCCCCGGCACCATAATAGTAAAGCAATGAAGAAAAATCACAGGAGGGCTGTAATGAAAAAACAGGTTTACATAATTGGGGCAGGCTTGGGACGAGCCACCTTGACGGCTGAGGCCAAAAAGATTCTTAAGGACACCCAGGTCATCATCGGCGAGGAGAACACCATCGCCTGCTATACAGACCTTAAATGTGACTTTTTTCCCACGGGCAGACCAGAGGAAATAGAAAGCATAGTTAGAAACGCCAAGAAAGAGCGCTTTGCCATATTGGTACCCGGGGATGTGGGCTTCTTCAGTCCCGCCTTTGCGCTTGGGGACAAATTGTCCGATTTGGACGTAAGATACCTTCCCGGCCTGTCCTGTATAAGCTACATGTCCGCCAAGTGCTGCATTCCCTGGGAGGACGCCGCCTATGTTTTCAATGGCAGGGAACAGGGCTGCACGATAATTGACGCTGTTCGCCGGAATAAATTCACCTTTGCCATGAACTTTGGTAATGTCCGTGAGATTGCCGACTTGCTTTGCGGCGTTGGCTTTGACGAGCTTACAGTTCAGGTGGGCGAACGCTTAGGGGCAAAAAATGAAATAGTATACCCTGTTAAGCTCAGCGAACTTGGTAAGCTTAATTGCCCCACCGGCACAGTACTTTGCATAGAAAACCCCGATTTTAACGCCCGCACCAGTGCCGGAATTTCCGATTCTGAGTTTGAACGTACAGACGCTCCAATGCTGAAATCCGCATCACGGGCTGTTGCACTGTCCAAGCTTTGCATCCCCTCTAATGCCGTTTGCGCCGATATCGGTTGTGGCTGCGGCGCAGCATCAGTTGAAATGGCGCTTGCCGCATACGAAGGCAGAGTTTACGCCATCGACAAAAGTGAAGCCTTTATTGAATCTGCAAGGGAAAATGTTAAAAAATTTCGCCTCGGCAATGTTGAGCTTATCTGCGGCAGCGCCCCCAATGTGCTGGAGTCTCTGCCCGCTCTTGACATTGCTCTAATTAACGGTTACAACGGCCGCACAGACGAGCTGGTGGATATGCTTGTGGACATGAATCCCGCTGTACGGATAGCCATAAGCGCCGTTTCACCCCAGGGCTGCACAAGAGCAATCACGGCCCTGGAGGATGCCGGACTTGAGGTCGGGCTTACCCAAATCTCTGCCTCCAACGGCTATAAAAGCAACGGCCTGCACATTATGAGCACCGAAAATCCCATATATATTGTTTTTGGTCAGCGGGTTTAGCTCCCCATATTTTCCTTCCCTTATGTGTTTATTTTAATTGCTTTTACACATCCCCATATATATTTCAAACCATAACATCCAAAACCTCCAACCGCCTATATTAAGCGGTTGGAGGTTTTTTCATTCCCTATCGGGTTAATGCTTATTCCTTACTTACTATGGCTTCCGCCACCTTAATTCCATCAACTGCGGCGCTTGTGATGCCGCCGGCATAGCCTGCGCCCTCCCCGCAGGGGTATATTCCCCCCACAGAGGACTGATAATCCTCACCACGCAATATGCGCAGCGGCGACGACGAACGAGTCTCTACCCCCGTAAGCACTGCATCCGGGTCAGCAAAGCCCCGGAGACTGCGGTCAAAAATCGGTATGGCCCCCGCTATGGTGTCTGCAACATATGGGGGCAGGCACTCGTGAAGCTCCGCACCCCTCACCCCGGGAGTATAGCTTGGCAAAACGGCGCCAAAGCGTCTCGTTTCACGGTGCTTTAAAAAGTCCTCCACCCTTTGGGCCGGAGCGGTAAAGCCGCCTTTACCCAAATCAAAAGCCTTGCCCTCCCACAATTCCTGAAAGCGCAATCCCGCAAGGGGATGGCCACCGCCAAAGTCCTGTGGCGTAACTCCCACAAGGAATCCCCCGTTTATATTCTCGCCGTCTCTTGCCCGAAGGCTCATGCCGTTGGTGACAAGTCTGCCCTGCTCACTTGCAGCCGCAACCACCTGCCCACCGGGGCAAACGCAGAATGTAAAGGCACTGCGCCCGTTGGGAAGATGGCAGGCCAGCTTATAGTCTGCCGGGGGCAGTCTGTCCGCAAATTCTCCAAACTGCGCCTTAGACACTGCCGCTTGGCTGTGCTCTATCCGAACGCCGATTGCAAAGGACTTGGGGGTCATGGGAATTCCCTTATCCCAAAGCATGCTGAAGGTGTCCCTTGCCGAATGACCCGGCGCCAGCACAAGCGTGTTACAGGGCATATCGTATGCACCGTCTTTCGTCATAACAGTGACTTGCGAAAGAGCGCCTCCCTGGGTTTCTAGGCCGCACAGGGTGTGCTCAAAGCGAATGTCGCAGCCCAATTCCAAAAGCTCCGCCCGTATGGAGGACACCACCTGCCTTAGCACGTCTGTACCTATGTGGGGCTTATGGGTCCAAAGGATGTCCCGGGGGGCACCGTGCTCCACAAAGGTCTCAAAAACATGGGAAATTCGGGGGTCATTTATACCGGTGGTTAGCTTGCCGTCAGAAAAGGTGCCGGCTCCCCCCTCGCCGAACTGGACGTTTGAGTCGGTATTTAAGCTGCCCGTTCGCCAAAAATGCTCAACATCCTTTGTGCGCTCCTCAACCCTTCGCCCACGCTCCAAAATTATGGGGCGGAGTCCCGCACGGGCAAGCTCCAGCGCTGCAAAAAGTCCCGCGGGGCCCATGCCGACTATAACCGGCCGGCCCTCAATTTTTCCGGTGCATTGAGGAAAAACATAGCTCTTGGGCTGCAAAATGGCAACGTCCTTGCTTTGGCAGCTTTTAAATACTCTCTCCTCATTTTCCGTGGATATATTAAGAGTGCAGACATAGTGCACATCCGTCTTTTTCCTTGCGTCAATTGAAAGGCGGGCAAGGCTTATCTCGCTTATCTCCCCCACCGATATACCTAAAATTTCCGAAGCCCGTATTTTAAGAGCTTCCTGGGTGTACCCCACGGGTATCTTAATATTGCTTATTTTCAGCACCTTTTAATCCTCCATCTTTTCTAATGAAATTATAGCAGGTTTTCCTCAAAAAGAAAACAGGGACGCTAAACGTCCCTGTTTATTTTAAAAAGCATTGCATTCTTTGGGGCTGACTAATTCTTCTTGCTGAAAAGATTCGAGAAGAATTCCTTAACATCCTCGAAGAAATTCTTTATTGCCTGTGTAATACCGCTTATTTTTTCCTTCGCATCGGCCATTTTTTGAAGCATGCTTTGAGCCTGCTCAACCTTTGCCTTCAGCTCCTCCTCGCCAAGCCCCTCAAGACTTCTGCAAAGCTTTACAAGCTGCTGACGCTGTCCGTCGCTAAGGTTTATATTGTACTGATCGGCGATGTAGTTGATTTCATATATCAGCTCCTCATCGCTCATGTTTTCGGTTTCGCTGAGAAGCTTTTTAAGCTCGTTTACTATAGTAACCGCATCATAGCTGCCGATTTCATCAGCAAGCTCCGCCGTAACAACAAGCTCCTGAGTGCTCACCAGTTTTGCTGTCTCGTCAAGCTCCTGTCCGGTAATATCCTCATATGCTTTGAAAATTCCCGTAAGGGCGGCGGTGCCGGAAATTCCTGCAATAGGGCTTGTGACAATAAGCTTTGCGTCGGAAATACCGGCGGTGACAAGGGCGTTTACATACATTTCCTTGGTGCACCAGTTGATATTGGAAATGCCCACCTGAAGGCCCTCGCCCTCCCCCAGCACCTCAACATAAACACTTGAAATACTCTTTGTTCCGATAAGGGAGCTGTCAACAAGGCCGTTAAGATACTTTCTTTCCTCGTCGTTGGTGACCGTAAGCTCTTCGACCTTTCCTCTTTCCACGCCGAAGGTGCTGTAAACCGATTTAATCTGTTCCTCGGTGAGATTTGCGCCTATGACTGCACGGGCCTCGCCCTTTTCTATTGCAAGGGCGCTGCCCATTCCCATAAGCATTACTACTGCAAGCATGGCTGCTATAATCTTTTTCATGATAAATCATCCTTTCGCTAAGTAGGGTAACGATATTCTACATCAATCCCGGTAAAAAAAATATCACAAGTGCATATAATTGTCTATGTTTTGTTTTAGACGAAGCAATATATATTTTTGTTCCCACTTCTTTATGGACCTTATAAATAAATACATATAGATTGGGAAAATCTTTTTGCAGTTTGACGATTTAAAGAATTATCTCAAAAAATTATTGCGGAATTGTGAACGTCATGCTACTATTAGGTATATTTTGTTACGAAAACACCGTCAGGAGGTCACTTATGCAAACTTTTGTGGAATGGATCACAAAGGCAAACAGCGAGTTAAACGGAATCGTTTGGGGCATTCCCATGATGATTCTGATAGTCGGAACAGGACTTTACTTTAGCACGCGCACCGGATTTCTGCAATTCAGAAAATTCGGGTATGCCATGAAAAACACCATTGGTAAAGCTTTCAGCAAAAAGGAAAAGATAGACGACAAGGGTGCCGTATCCCCCCTGCAGGCTGTTACAACGGCTCTTGCCGCCACAGTGGGCACGGGAAACATTGCCGGCGTTGCCGGTGCCATCGCCCTTGGCGGGCCGGGAGCGGTTTTCTGGATGTGGATTTCCGCCCTCGTTGGAATGATTACCAAATATGCAGAGGTTGTGCTTGCAGTCAAGTACCGTGAACGCAACAAGCACGGTGACTGGGTGGGCGGCCCCATGTATTACATAAAAAACGGTTTGGGCCGGGGCTGGAACTGGCTGGCAATTTTATTTTCTCTCTTTGGTGCACTGGCCGCCTTCGGAATTGGCAACATGACCCAGGTAAACACTGTTGCTGCATCCGTTGTAACTCTGTTTGACGAATTCTCTCTTGGTGGAAACGAGTCCACAATTCGCCTAGTGGTTGGCGTTGTGGTGGCGCTGTTTGTTGCAATGGTCATAATCGGCGGACTAAAGCGCATCGGTGCTGTAACCGAAAAGCTTGTTCCGATTATGAGCCTTGTTTATATAGTCGGCGCACTTATTGTGGTTTTCTTTAATATTAGCAGCATTGGCTCTGTTTTTAAATCCATTTTCGTTGGCGCTTTCAACGCTGAGGCAGCACTTGGCGGTGCGGTTGGTATAACAATTATAGAGTCAATGAAGCGTGGCGTGGGCCGTGGCGTTTTCTCCAACGAGGCAGGTCTTGGCTCCGCTCCTATAGCCCATGCCGCCACCAGTGAAAAGGATCCCATTAAGCAGGGACTTTTCGGAATATTCGAAGTTTTTGCCGACACCATCGTTATTTGCACTCTTACCGCACTTACCATACTTATGAGCGGCGTTATTGGTCTTGACGGCAGCGGTGCACAGTTTGTTTTCGGAGACGACAGCTTGGGTGCAAACCTTACCATTGCCGGCTTCACCTCCACCTTCGGCGGAAAGGCCGCCAGCGTTATCATAACCATTGGCATAACCCTTTTTGCCACCTCAACCATTCTAAGCTGGTCGCTTTACGGAAGCCGTTGTGCGGAGTACCTTTTGGGTGCCAAGGCACTGACTCCTTATAAAATCGTGTTTATCGTTTTCATCGTTGTGGGCGCCACAATGAAGCTTAGCCTTGCATGGAGCATTGCGGACACGCTAAACGGTCTTATGGCTATCCCCAACCTTATAGCCCTTCTGGGGCTTTCCGGTGTGGTCGTAAAGCTCACCAAGGAATATTTCGGCAAAAGTCAGCTTAAAAACTAAAAAGTGAACGAGGGAAGCTTTCGCTTCCCTCGTTTTTAGCGCAAAAATGCCGCCCGATTGGGCGGCATTTTTTATTTGGAAATAACTTATTTGATTTCGACCTTTGCGCCAACGCCTTCGAGCTGAGCCTTGAGGGCCTCTGCATCGTCCTTGGAGATGCCTTCCTTGATCTTTGCAGGAACGCCTTCAACAAGAGCCTTTGCTTCAGCAAGGCCAAGACCGGTGATAGCACGGACTTCCTTGATGACCTTGATCTTCTCTGCGCCGAACTCGGTCATAACAACGTCAAACTCGGTCTTCTCTTCAACAACGGCTGCTGCTGCGCCTGCTGCGGGAGCTGCAACTGCTGCTGCGGATACGCCAAATTCGTCTTCAAGAGCGTGTACGAGCTCTGCGAGCTCGAGAACTGTAAGGGTCTTGATCTCTTCGATCATAGCGGTAACTTTTTCGCTTGCCATAAAAAATTTTCCTCCTAAATAGTAGTTCCCGGCAGTCTTACTCTGCTGCGGGCTCGGCAGTCTCGGTAGAGCCGCCCTTCTGTTCGAGAATCTGACCGATTACAACAGCCAGGCTCGTGATGGGTGCGAGCATTGTTCCAAGGACCTTTGCATAAAGAGCTTCCTTGGAGGGAAGTGCGGCGATTTCAGTAATCTCATTGATAGAGAGAACCTTGCCGTCCATGTAGCCCGCTTTGACAGTGAACTTGTCAGCGCCCATTTTCTTCGCAAACTCACCGATTACACGGAAAGGAGCGATGGGGTCGCCATTACTGGTTGCGAGAGAAGTAGTGCCGTTGAGAACTGTGTCGATTTCAGACATTCCGAGCTCATCAATTGCGCGGCGGCAGAGGGTGTTTTTAATAACGGAGTACTCAACTTCGTTCTTGCGGAGCTCCTGACGGAGAGCCGTATCCTCAGCCACATTGATGCCCTTGTAATCAACAAAGACGCCAGCGCCGGAGTTCTTGATCCTTTCGACGAGACCTGCAACGATTGCCTGTTTCTCGCTTAGAACCTTTGCGTTAGGCATTATTTCACCTCCGTGATAGAATGGTGCGCCCAAAAAAATAGCCCCTACGCCAAAGCGTAAGGACAGAAAGCAACTAATGTAAAATAGAAGCCGTCCTCGGCAGGACTTACGGAAAAATCCACCTGCTGTCTTTGGAGCGCCACATAATATTATCAAAAGCCGCATAATTTGTCAAGTACTTTTTAATGGGCGAAGACTAATCTTCGCCCATTATTTCATATAATTTAGGCCATTTTGTCCATTCTCATAAAGATTGTGGCAACCTGAGCACGGGTTGCACTGCCCCGTGGTGCAAGCTCACCGCCGCCCATGCCGCCGATAAGGCCCTTTTCAACAGCCCATGCCATAGCCTTTGCGGCCCAGTCGGACACCGATGCGCCGTCTGTGAAACCGGAGAGGTCAGATGATGTTTCCGGACTTCCCTTGTATCTATAAAGGATTGTGGCAAGCTGTTCTCTTGAAACTGAGCCGTTGGGGTCAAAAGCTCCTCCGAAGCCCTGAACAATTTCCTTTTCAGCCGCCCAGTACACAGCCTTTGCAAACCACTGCTCCGCCGTAACGTCACTGAAGCCCTCGGTCACCTGCGGCTCGGGAGAGCCTGCCATACGGTGCAGCATTGTGACAAGCATTGCCCTGCTCATGGCCTCGTTGGGGGCAAATATTCTATCCGCCATTCCCTTCATAATACCCTTTTCGCTGACATATTCCACGGCGTCATAGTACCATTCGCCTTCCTTAACGTCGTTATAGAGTCCCGGGGTTTGAACTGTTACGGGAATGGTAACGGAGGTTTCACCGGCGCTGACAATTATACTGCCCTCGCCCGCATCATCCGCTGCGGTAAATACACCTTCTTCATTTATAGAGCCGATATTCCCTTCAACCTGCCATTTATAGCAGGTATCCTTGGAGGCAAGATAAATATAGTTATCCATTGCCTGTCCCAAAAGGTCTACGCTTGCACCTGTAAGAAGATCAAGCTTTGTAACTGCTGTGCTTGTGCCCTGCTTGAAAACACGCAGAACGCTTGGTGTCTCCACCACTCTTATTTTGGCTTCGGCACCGATAAGTCCGGGGGCTGTGGCTTTGATAACGCCCTCTCCTGCCGCTTCTGCAGTAAATAAACCGTCGGAACTTATTGTGCCCAGTCCTTGGGGCAGCTCAAAGCCCGCTGCAGCATTCAAAGAAGCGGCATAGCCGTTTTCATCCGCTGCCTTAACCGTGAATTTAGCTTGCGCCCCGGAAAGCAGGTGGGAGCTCAGGGGATAAATTCCAAGCCTTGCGGGATTTCCTGTGGGCTTATTCGTGGTAACCAGCATGATATAATTGGTAACAGCCCGCTGATAGCCGCCCGAGGGCTTATTAACCTGTGAGGCAAAATCGTCGCCAATATAAATGGCGTTAAGACTTGTGGAGGCTCCGCCATCCATAATGGAAGCTTCGGTGCAACCCAGCTCAATCATTCTTTCGGCAAGTTGAGTCATGGTCATTCCCACGCTGTAGCCGGATTGCCTGCCATCCATTGTGTAGAAAACCACCGTACCGTCCGCCTTTTTGCCAACGGCGGTTCTGGGGGCTGCGCCGGCTTCCAGTCCGGTTTCCGCTTTCCCGTTTGTGACCAGCTTATAAAGCGAACCTACGGCATATTTCACATCCGCCCACTCCTGAGATGAGCTTGTGCTAACCGTTACGGTACTGCCAACGGCAAGTGCGTTAACTGCGTCCAAAAGCTCTTGGCTTGAGGAATCCGACACGCTTAAAATTGCCTTTCCCTGAGGGATTTCAACGCCTTCGCTGTCCTTAATAATTTCCTCCACCGTAAGGGTAATGCTTCCGTTCATGGTGAGAGAACCGCTGACTGCGCAAACCACCTCAATTCCCTTCCCCTTGACGCTTTCATTGACACCGTAATCCGAGTTAAAAAGAACGACGCTTCCTTCTTTTCTTGTTTTATTAAAGTCGTTAAGAACAAAGCTTGTCCCACCGATTTGTGCGCTTATTGAAAGTGCCGGCTTTCCGAACACCACATTTCCGTCGGCCTTAAAACCCACGGCGTAGTGTCCGCCATCCGAGCTTCTTAAAATGCCGTTTTCCAGCGCTATGCCCAGTGGCTCGCCGTTCGCCATAACGTAGTAGTCCCCGTTTATTCCGGCTACAACATGAAGTCCGGCAGTCTCGGGTATTGCAGACATGGTCTTAAAGCTGCCGGTGCTGCAAAGCTGAGAACCGTTTACAACGATTGGGTAAACCTCCCCGGAGGGGCTGTATTCCATGAAATTCTCATTGCGATAGTCAGAGCCTGTCCAATAAACGCCCCGGCTTAGCTGCGTTCCCTTGGTAAGATATGTACTGTAGCCGTCCACCTGCTGCCCCGCAACGGTGGCAAGCGCAGAGCCGCCGATAACAAGGCACACTGCGCACATTAGAGCTAAGATTCTTATGGTCTTAGTATTTT